>JANWXJ010000081.1 GCA_025055335.1 Acetobacteraceae bacterium | reverse complement strand
CCGCCATGCCTCGCCCCTTCCGAAGCAACCTTCCCCGCGGCTCCTCGCACTGGGCGGTGCGCCGCGCGCAATGGGCGGCGCTCGGCATCGGCGGGGAGGATCTCGAGAAGCCCAAGATCGCGATCGTGAACTCGTCGTCCGACCTTGCGATCTGCTTCAGCCACCTCGACGGCGTGGCGCGCGAGGTGCGCGCCGCGATCCGCGAGGCGGGCGGCCTGCCCTTCGAGATCCGCACCGCGGCACCCGCGGACTTCATCCATTCCGCCGGCCGCGCGGGGCGCTACATCCTTCCCTCGCGGGACCTGATCGCGAACGACATCGAGGTGCAGGTGGAAGGCGCGCAGCTCGACGGCATGGTGCTGCTCGCCTCCTGCGACAAGACGCTTCCCGGCCAGCTGATGGCCGCCGCGCAGCTCGACATCCCGACGATCGTCGTGGTCTGCGGCTACCAGCCCTCGGGCGAGTGGAACGGGCACGAGGTAGACATCGAGGAGGTGTTCCTCGCCGCCGGCCACCATGCCGCCGGGCGGCTGCCGCTCGAGGATCTCGCCGGCATGGCCGACAACGCCATCCGCGGCCCCGGGGTGTGCGCCGGCATGGGCACGGCGAACTCGATGCACATCGTGGGCGAGGCGCTCGGCATGACGCTGCCCGGCGCGGCGCCGGTGCTCGCCAACAGCCCGGCGATGTTCGCGCAGGCCCGCGCCGCAGGCGCGCGCATCGTGGCGATGGTGGAGGAGGACCTGCGCCCGCGCCGCATCCTGACCGCAGGCGCCTTCGCCAACGCCGTCACGGCGCTGCTGTCGGTCGCGGGCTCGATCAACTGCATCAAGCACCTGCAGGCGGTGGCGGCGGAGGCGGGGCTTGCGCTCGACATGCGCGCGCTCGCCGAACGCCTGTCGGAGCGCGTGCCCGTCCTCTGCGCCATACGCCCGATCGGCGCGCTGCCGACCGAGGCGATGGAGCAGGCCGGCGGCGCCTGGACGCTGCTCTCCCGCCTCCGTCCGCTGCTCGACGGGACGGCGATCACCGTCACCGGCCGCAGCCTCGGCAGCGTGCTCGATTCGGCGCCGGAGGGGGATGCGCGCGTCATCCGCCCGCTGTCGGATCCGCTGTCGAAGGGGCCCGGCATCGTCATGCTGCGCGGCAGCCTCTGCCCCGGCGGCGGCCTCGTGAAGCTCGGGCTCGGCGAAGGCCGGGTGCTCGCGTTCGAGGGCCGCGCGCGGGTGTTCGAGACGGTGGACGCCGCCCTCGCCGCGCTGCGCGAAGGCCGCATCGCGGCCGGCGACGTGATGGTGCTGCGCAACCTCGGCGTGCGCGGCGCGCCGGGGATGGGCATGGCCTCGCGCGTGGTGTTCGCCCTCGACGGCCTCGGGCTCGGGCCGCAGGTCGCGGTGGTGACGGACGGGCAGCTCTCCGGCCTCGTGAACAAGGGGATCGTCGTCGGCGAATGCGCGCCGGAAGCCGCCGATGGCGGGGCGATCGGCCTCGTGCGCGAGGGCGACCGCATCCGCATAGACATCCCCGCCCGCCGCGCCGATCTGCTGGTGTCGGAGGAGATCGCCGCCCGCCGCGCCGCCCCTCCGCCCGCGGCCGCCGCTCCGCCGCCCGGCTGGCTCTCGATCTACGCCCGCACCGCGAAGCCGCTCGAGGCCGGCGCCACGCTGCACGACCCGCCCGGCACCTGATAGGCTCGCGTCCCACGCCCGCGGAGGAAACGCCACATGACGATCCGCCTCACCCGACGCCTCGGCCTCGCCGCCGCCGGCAGCCTCGCGCTGCCCGGCCTGCTGCGCGCGCAGTCCTACCCCGACCGTCCGATCCGCCTGATCCTGCCCTACACCACCGGCGGCGCGGCGGACGCGACGGCGCGCGCCTTCAGCGACCACGCGCGCGAGGTGCTCGGCCAGCCGATCGTGGTGGAAAGCCGCCCCGGCGCGAACTCCATGGTCGGCGCGCAGCTCGTCGCGCGCGCGCCGGCGGATGGCTACACGCTGCTCTATTGCGGCTGGCCGACGCTGCACATCAACCCGATCATGTCGCGCAGCGCGCAGTACAGGCTCGAGAACTTCGCGCCGATCACCACCTTCTTCCGCTCGCCGCTCTGCCTCGCGGTGCGGCCGGACTTCCCGGCGAACGACCTCGCCGGCTTCCTCGCGGAAGCGCGCCCGCGCGGCGGCCTCAGCTACGCCACCTCGGGCATCGGCGCCTCCTCGCACCTGCTGATGGAGCGCATCCGCATCCGGACCGGCGCCCCGATCGAGAACGCGCCCTATCGCGGCGAGGGCCCCGCCGTGACCGACGTGGTGGCGGGCCATGCGCCCTCCTATGTCGGCTCCTGGGCGACGCCGCTCGAGCTCTGGCGCGCCGGGCGGCTCAAGATGCTCGGCCATTCCGGGCCCGAGCGCGTGCCCTTCGCCCCCGAGGTGCCGACCTTCCGCGAAGGCGGCTTCGACTTCGGGGTGTTCTCCTTCTGGCACGGGCTCGCCGCGCCCGCCGGCACGCCCGAGCCGATCATCCAGCGGCTCCACCACGCCTTCGCGAGCGCGATCGGAACCGAGCGCGTGCGCCAGGCGCTCGGCGAGACGCTCGTGCCCTTCTCGCTGCCGCCGGCCGAGTTCGCCGCGCTGATCGCCGAGGAGGTCGCCGCCTTCGGCCCCATCATCCGCGACAACAACCTGGTGGCCGACTGATCCGCCGGTGCGCATCACCCGCGTCGCCCTGACGCTGTTCGAGGTGGCGGTGCCGGCGGTGTCCTACGCCGCCGGCATGGCCGCGCGCGGCGGGCGGACGGATCTCGGGCTGCTGCGCCTCGTCGCCGAGGGCGGGCTCGAGGGCCACGGCTTCCTCGGCTCCACGCTGCGCCCGGCGAGCCAGGATGCGGAGGCGCTCATGCAGGGCCTCGCGCCGCTGCTGCTGGGCGCCGATGCGCTGGGGCGCGAGGCGCTCCATCGCCGCCTGTTCGCCGCCTGCCGCGCCTTCGGCCTGCGGCCGCTCGGCACGGTGGATGTCGCGCTGTGGGATCTGCTCGGCAAGCGCGCCGGGCTGCCGCTGTGGCGGCTGCTCGGCGGCTGCCGGGATGCCGTGCCGGCCTACGCGAGCGGCACGAGGCACGCCTCGCCCGAGGCCTATGCGGCGGAGGCGGCGGCGGCCGTCGCGCGCGGCTACCGCGCCTACAAGCTGCATCCGCCCGGCACGCCGGAGGCCGACATCGCCTGCGCCGAGGCGGTGCGCGCCGCCGTCGGGCCCGGGGTGACGCTGATGCTCGACGCCTCCTTCGCCTATTCGGTCGGCGATGCGGTGCGCGTCGGCCGCGCGCTGGAGCGCCTCGGTTTCGCCTGGCTCGAGGATCCGCTGCCGGAATACGACATCGCCGGCACGGCGCTGCTGCGGCGCAAGCTCGACATCCCGATCCTCGCGACGGAGCTGCCGCTCGCCGGCCTCGGCGCCTTCGCGCCCTGGGCCGCCGAGGGCGCGACCGACATGCTGCGCGGGGACGCCGCCCTCAAGGGCGGGCTGACCGTCATGCTGAAGGCGGCGCATCTCGCCGAGGCCTTCGGCCTCTCCTTCGAGGTGCACCACGGCGGCAACGCGCTGCACAACCTGGCCGGCCTGCATCTCGCCCAGGCGATCCCGAACGCCCGCTTCTTCGAGGTGCTTCTGCCCGAGGACAGCCACGGCCAGGGCGTGCTGGCGCCGCTCCGGATCGATGCCGCGGGGCTGCTGCGCGCGCCCGATTCGCCCGGCCTCGGCGCGGTGCTGGACGAGGCGCTGATCGCCTCGGGCCGCACCGTCGAACTCGGCTGACGGCGCCGGCGCGATCCCGCGGCGTCCCGCCCCGCCCCCGGCCGCCGACGCATGGCGGCAGGATGACGCCGGCTTGTCATCCAACCGTCGCGCGCCCGTCATCGCCCGCGGCTATAGCGGCCGCACCCGACGGAGCCTCCCCCCGTGCTCGACATCCGCTCGCTCTCGCGGCGCTTCGGCGCCGTCACCGCCGTGGACCGCGTCACGCTCGCGGTCCCGGCGGGGCAGATGGTCGGCATCATCGGGCGCTCCGGCGCCGGCAAGTCCACGCTGCTGCGCATGATCAACCGGCTGACGGAACCCTCCGAGGGGCGCATCTTTTACGCCGGCCGCGAGGTCACCGCGCTGTCGGGCAAGGCGCTGCGCGACTGGCGCACCGATTGCGCGATGATCTTCCAGCAGTTCAACCTGGTGCAGCGGCTCGATGTGCTGACGAACGTGCTGATCGGCCGCCTGAACCACCGCCCGGGCCCGTTCGGCACCCTCTCCAGCCTGTTCAAGCGCTTCACCGCCGCCGAACGGGCGATGGCGCTCGAGGCCCTCGCCCGCCTCGACCTCGCCGACCAGGCGCTGCAGCGCGCCGACACGCTCTCGGGCGGGCAGCAGCAGCGCGTCGCCATCGCCCGCGCCATGCTGCAGGAACCGAAGATCCTTCTCGCCGACGAGCCGATCGCCTCGCTCGACCCGCGAAACAGCCGCGTGGTGATGGACGCGCTCCGGATGGTGAACCGCCAAGACGGCATCACCGTGCTGTGCAACCTGCACCACCTCGATACCGCGCGCGCCTACTGCGACCGCATCGTCGCCATGCAGTCGGGCCGGGTCGTGTTCGACGGCCCGCCAGAGGAGCTCACGCCCAGCCGCGTGCAGGAGATCTACGGCGTCAGCGAGGAGGAGTTCGAGGAGCAAGCCGCCGCCGAAGCCCCGCTCCGCCGCGCCGCCGCCGCCGCCTGACCCCCCGGAGGAGACCCGAGATGCTCACCCGCCGCCGCCTTGCCGGGCTTGCCGCCGGCGCAGCCTTCCTGCCCTCGCTCGCCGCCGCGCAGGCCGCGGCACCCGCCGCCGCGGCGGAGCGCCGCCGCCGCAGTGTCGATCCGGACATCCGCTTCCCCGAACCCGGCCGCCGCGCCTGGGCGGCGCAGGTGCCGCTGCTGCGCATCGGGCTCCTGGGCGGCGAGAACGAGGCCGACCGGCTCGGCCGCTACGGCCCCTACCGGGATCTGCTCGCCCGCACCTTCGGCATCGAGGCGCGGCTGTTCCCGGCCGCCGATTTCGCCGGCGTGGTGCAGGCCTTCAGCGCCCGGCAGATCGAGATGGCCGGCATGGGCAGCAGCGCCTACGCCGCCGCCTGGATGGACAGCAACGGCAATGTCGAGCCGCTGCTGGTGGCCGAGGAGGCGGACGGCTCGATCTCCTACGTCTCGGTGATGGTGGTGCGGCGGGATTCGGGGATCGAGAGCCTCGAGCAGATGCGCGGCCGCAGCCTCGCCTGGGCCGATCCGAACTCCACCTCGGGCTACCTGATCCCGCGCTTCCAGCTCCGCGCCCAGGGCATCGGCGTCGAGCCCGGGCAGTTCTTCGGCCGCACCGGCTTCGGCGGCGGGCACGAGCAAGCGGTGGTGGCGGTGCTGCAGCGCCAGTACGACGCCGCCGTCACCTGGGCCTCGGGCCAGGGCGAGGAGAGCGAGGGCTTCACCCGCGGCAATCTGCGCGCGATGGTCGAGAAGGGCATGCTGGACATGCGCGACCTGCGCGTGATCTGGCGCTCCGAGCCGATCCTGAACGGCCCGCTGACGGTGCGGCGAGACCTGCCCGAGGCCTTCAAGGAGGACATGCGCCTGTTCCACCTCGCGCTGCCGGTCGCCCATCCCGACATCTACCGGCAGGTCGAGCGCGGCGGCGGCACCGGCTACCGAGAGGTTCGCCACAGCGACTTCGAGCTGTTCATCCGCATGCGCCAGGAGGAGGCGGCCGCCCGCCGCCGCCGCACCTGACGCGCCGCGATCCCCGCCCCGCCCGGCGCCCTGCCGGGCGGGCGCCCAGCCAGGAGGGCACCCGCATGATCTCTCGCCGCTCGCTCGGCGCGCTTGCCGCCGCGCTTCTGCCGCTGCCGGCGCTGGCCGACGTCCAGGCCATCCCGCCGCGCCCGGATGGGGGGCGCCGCCGCCGCACCCAGGACGCCGAGGTGGTGTTCCCCGAAGCCGGCCGCCGCCCCTGGGCCGCGCAGGTGCCGCAGATCCGGATCGGCCTTCTGGGCGGGGAGAACGAGGCCGACCGCCTCGGCCGCTTCGAGCCCTACCGCGCGCTGATCGAACGCACCTTCGAGGTGCCGGCGCGGCTGTTCCCGGCCTCCGACTACGCGGGGGTGATGCAGGCGCTCGGCGCCCGCCAGCTCGAGGTGGCGGGGATGGGCCCGGCCGCCTATGCCGGCGCCTGGATGGACACGAACGGCGGCATCGAGCCGCTGACCATCACCCAGCAGGCGGACGGCAGCATCGCCTATGTGGCGGTGATGGTGGTGCGGCGCGAGTCCGGAATCGAGAACCTCCAGCAGATGCGCGGCCGCAGCCTCGCCTGGGCGGATCCGAACTCCGCCTCGGGCTACCTGATCCCGCGCTTCCAGCTCCGCCGCCAGGGGATCGGCGTGGAGCCGGGGCAGTTCTTCGGCCGCACCGGCTTCGGCGGCGGCCACGAACAGGCGGTGGTGGCGATGCTGCAGCGCCAGTACGACGCCGCCGTCACCTGGGCCTCGGGCATCGGCGACGTGAACCAGGGCTACAGCCGCGGCAACCTCCGCTCGATGGTCGAGAAGGGGATGCTGAACATGGCCGATGTTCGGATCATCTGGACCTCCGAGCCGATCATGAACGGCCCGATGGCGGCCCGCACCGATTTGCCCGAGGCCTTCAAGCGCGACTTCCAGATGTTCCAGCTCGCTCTCGCCAAGGCGCATCCCGAGATCGCCCGCCAGATCGCGCGCGGCGACACGCTCGGCGCGGTCGAGGGCTTCCACCAGGACTACGAGCTGTTCGTCGAGATGCGCCGCGAGGAGGCGGCGGCGCGCCGGCGGCGGAGCTGAGCATGTCGGGCCTTGCCGCAAGCGACGCGGTGCTGCGCGGCGAGGCCGCCTTCCAGGCCGCGCGGCGCGAACGCCGCCGCGCGACCCTCCTCGCCGTCGCGATCATCGCCCTCTGCCTCTACGTCTCGGCCTGGATGAGCGAGGTGAGCCCCGGGGTGCTCCTCGCCGGCCTCCCGCGGGTGACCGAATATTTCCTCCGCATCCTGCCCGACCTGCGCTGGGCGGCGCTGTTCGCCGACAGCGAGACGGAAGGCTCCCTCGCCCACTGGTTCTACCGCGCCGACGCCTGGGGGCTGCTGCTGCTCGAGACCGCCAACATGGCCGCGCTCGCCACCCTCGGCGGCGCCGCGGCGGCGCTCCTGCTGTCCTTCTTCGCCGCGCGCAACCTCGCCCGCTCCGCCTGGTCCGCCCGGCTCGCGCGCCGCACGCTGGAGGCGCTGCGCACCATCCCCGAGATCGTCTACGCGCTGATCTTCGTCTGGGCCTTCGGGGTCGGCGCGCTCGCCGGGATCCTCGCGATCATGCTCCATACCGTGGGCGCGCTCGGGAAACTCTTCTCGGAAGTGATCGAGAACGCCGACATGCGCCCCTGGGACGGCGTGCGCGCCGCAGGCGGCACCTGGAGCGAGGCCTGCCGCTTCGCCATCCTGCCGCAGGTGGCGCCGAACCTCATCAGCTATTCCCTGCTGCGCTTCGAGATCAACCTGCGCGGGGCGAGCGTGATCGGCTTCGTCGGCGCCGGCGGCATCGGACAGGAGATCTACACCGTGATCTCGTTCAACTACTACGAGGAGGTGAGCGCCATCGTGCTGATGGTGATCGCCACCGTCGCGCTGATCGACCTCGTGAGCGAACGCCTCCGCCACCGCATCACCGAAGCCGCAGGAGTGCGCTGAGATGGGCGCGAGCGCGGAGCAGATCGCCCGCTGGCGGGCGCGGAACCCGCGCGCCTTCGGCCGCCCGCCGCTCGAGCGCGCCGCCTTCTGGGCCGCGGGCCTGCTGTTCGCCGCCTGGCTCCTCTGGGTGTTCCGGCTGTTCGACATCACGCCGCAGCGCATCTGGAACGGGCTGTCCGGGCTTGGCACCATCGTCGTGCTCATGATCCCGCCCTCCCCGGGCGAGCTCTGGCTCGACATCCTGCAGGGCCTTGCCGAATCGGTCGCGATGGCCTTCCTCGGCACCTTCCTCGCCGCGGTGGTGGCGGTGCCGCTCGGCTTCCTCGGCGCCAGGAACATGGTGCTGAACGGCCTCGCCCGCTTCTCGCTCCGCCGCCTGTTCGACGGCTTCCGCGGGGTGGACAGCCTGATCTGGGCGCTGGCCTATGTGCGGGCGGTCGGGCTCGGGCCGCTCGCCGGCGTGCTCGCCATCTTCACGGCCGATGTCGCGGTGCTGGCCAAGCTCTACGCCGAGGCGATCGAGAACGCCGAGAAGAAGCAGGTGGAAGGCGTCACGGCGGCCGGTGGGTCCCGCAGCCTCGCCATCCGCTTCGGCGTTCTGCCGCAGGTGCTGCCCGTCATGCTCGCCCAGGCGCTCTATTTCCTCGAGAGCAACACCCGCTCGGCGGCGATCCTCGGCGTGGTCGGGGCGGGCGGCATCGGGCTGCAGATCGCCGAGCGCATCCGCGTCCGCCACTGGGACGAGGTGGCCTTCATCATCATCCTGATGGTCCTGACGGTGTCCCTGATCGACTGGATCAGCGGCCGCATCCGCCGCAGACTGATCGGCGGCGCGGAGGGCCGCGTGCGGTGATGCGCCGGACGGAGCGGTCGGCATGACGGACCAGACAGCGGAGAACGCGGCGCGCAAGGCGTGGCTTGCGGTGCTCGCGCGCGCCTCGGCCGAGGAGATCGAGGCGCGTCTGGCCGAGGCGCCGCCCCTGCCGCCGCACAGCCTGCTGCGCGGGCCCGAGATCGGCCTCGTCATGGTGCGCGGCCGCGCCGGGGGCGACGGCGCGCCCTTCAACCTCGGCGAGATGACGGTGGCGCGATGCAGCGTCGTGCTCGAGGGCGGGGCGGTCGGCCACGCGCTCCGCGCCGGGCGGGACCGGCGGGCGGCGGAACTCTCGGCGGTGCTGGACGCGGCGCTGCAGGACCCCCGGCTCCGCCCGGCGCTCGAGGCGGCGGTGATCGCCCCGCTCGCCGAGGCGCAGGCCGCCCGCCGCGCCGCCGAGGCCGAGCGCGCCGCGGCCACGCGCGTCGAGTTCCTCTCCATGGTGCAGATCCGATGATCGCCCCGGGCTTCGCCGATCCCACGCTCGACTCCCAGGCCACCTTCCGCGCCCTGCTCGCGGCGATGAGCCACCCTGGCCGCGTGCATCCGGCAGGCCGCGGCCTGTCGCCGCCCGCGCCGCTGACACCCGCGCTCGCCGCCGTCGCGCTCACGCTCTGCGATGCCGACACGCCGCTCTGGACCGACGCGCCGGAGGAGGCGCGCCGCTGGCTCGCCTTCCACTGCGGCTGCCCCTTCGCCGGGGATCCCGCCCGCGCCGCCTTCGTGCTGCCGCACGGCGCGCCGCCGCCGCTCGACTCGCTCGCGCAAGGCACGGAGGAGGAGCCGCATCTGTCCGCCACGCTGATCCTGCCCGTCGCGTCGCTCGCCGAGGGCGCGGGCTGGCGCCTCGCCGGCCCAGGGATCGCGGCCGAGGCGAGGCTCTCGGTCGCCGGCGCCCCGCCCGGCTTCGCCGCCGCCTTCGCCGCCCAGCGCGCCCGCTTCCCGCGCGGGGTGGACGTGATCCTCTGCGCGCCGGACCGGCTCGCCTGCCTGCCGCGCTCGCTGCGGCTGTCGGAGGTGTAGGCCATGTATGTCGCGGTGAAGGGCGGCGAACGCGCCATCGCCAACGCCCATGCCTGGCTCGAGGAGGCGCGCCGCGGCGACCCCGCGCTGCCGCGCATCGCGCCCGAGCAGATCGCCGGGCAGCTCACCCTCGCGGTCGATCGCGTGATGGCCGAAGGCTCCTGCTGCGACCGGGAACTCGCCGCCATCGCCATCGCCCAGGCGCGCGGCGACCTGATCGAGGCGGCCTTCCTGCTGCGCGCCTACCGCACCACCCTGCCGCGCTTCGGCTATTCCCGCCCGCTCGAGACCGCGGCGATGCGGCTGATCCGCCGCGTCTCCGCCACCTACAAGGATCTGCCGGGCGGGCAGATCCTCGGGCCCACCTTCGACTACACCCACCGCCTGCTCGATCTTGCCGCCGCCGCAGGCGATCCGCCGCCCGCCCCCCGCGCCCCGGCCGATCCGGCGGCGGCGCCGCGGGTGACGGAGCTTCTGGCGCGCGAGGGGCTGATGGCGCGGGAGGAGGCGAGCGACGCGGAACCGCCCGACCTCACGCGCCAGCCGCTGCCGATCCCGGCGCCGCGCCCGGCGCGGCTGCAGAACCTCGCGCGCGGGGACGAGGGCTTCCTGCTTGCCCTCGGCTACTCGACGCAGCGCGGCTACGGCAACAGCCACCCCTTCGTCGGCGAGCTCCGCATCGGCTGGGCGAGCGTCGAGGTGGAGACGCCCGAGTTCCCCTTCCCGGTGGACATCGGCGAGATCCCGCTCGCCGAATGCCAGATGGTGAACCAGTTCCACGGCAGCGCCGGGGCGCCGCCGCAGTTCACCCGCGGCTACGGCCTGTCCTTCGGCCATGGCGAACGCCGCGCCATGGCCATGGCGCTCGTGGACCGCGCGCTGCGCGCCGACGAATACGGAGAGGAACGCGCCGCACCCGCGCAGCAGGAGGAGTTCGTGCTGCTCCATTCCGACAATGTGGAAGCCACCGGCTTCGTCGAGCACCTGAAGCTGCCGCACTACGTGGACTTCCAGTCCGAGCTCGAGAACCTGCGCGCGATCCGCGCCCTCAAGGAGGCGGCGGAATGAGCGGGGTGCCCGGCTTCTCCTACGCCTATCTCGACGAGGGCACGAAGCGCATGCTGCGGCGGACGCTGCTCAAGGCGGTGGCGATCCCGGGCTACCAGGTGCCCTTCGGCGCGCGGGAGATGCCGCTGCCCTACGGCTGGGGCACCGGCGGCATCCAGGTGACGGCGGCGATCATCGGCCCTTCGGATGTGCTGAAGGTGATCGACCAGGGCTCGGACGACACCACCAACGCCGTCTCCATCCGCCGCTTCTTCCGCCGCGTCGCCGGCGTCGCCACCACCGAGCGCACGACGGAGGCGACGATTATCCAGACGCGCCACCGCATCCCAGAGACGCCGCTGCGCGAGGGGCAGATCCTCGTCTACCAGGTGCCGATGCCCGAGCCGCTGTTCCGGCTCGAACCCCGCCTCGCCGAGACGCGCCGGCTGCACGCGCTGGCCGACTACGGGCTGATGCAGGTGCGCCTGTACGAGGACATCGTGCGGCACGGCGCCATCGCCACCGCCTACAACCACCCGGTGATGGTGGACGGCCGCTACCTGATGTCGCCCTCGCCGATCCCGGCCTTCGACAATCCCAAGATGCACCGCATGCCGGCGCTGCAGCTCTTCGGCGCGGGGCGGGAGAAGCGGATCTACGCCGTGCCGCCCTACACCGACGTGGTCAGCCTCGACTTCGAGGACCATCCCTTCCGCCCGATCCGCGCCCCCCACGCCTGCGCCCTCTGCGGCGCGGCCGACTCCTACCTCGACGAGGTGCTGACCGACGATTCGGGCGGCCGCATCTTCGTCTGCTCCGACACCGACTACTGCGCGACGCGCCAGGCGGCGCGGCAGGCGGCGGAATGAGCGCGCCGCTGCTCTCCGCCGAGGGGCTCACGCTCCGCTTCGGCCGCGTCCCGGCGCTGCTCGGCGTCTCGCTCGATCTCTTCCCCGGCGAGGTGCTGGCGATCGTCGGGGAATCCGGATCGGGCAAGACCACGCTGCTGCGGGTGCTGTCGGGCCAGGCGGCGCCGCAGGAAGGGCGCGTGCTCTATCGCGGGCAGGACATCGCGGCGATGGGAGAGGCTGCGCTCCGCCGCCTGCTGCGCAGCGAATGGGGCTACGTCCACCAGAACCCGCGCGACGGGCTGCGCATGTCGGTCTCCGCCGGCGGCAATGTGGGCGAGCGGCTGATGGCGGCCGGCGTCCGCCACTACGGCAGGATCCGCGCCGCCGCGCGGGAATGGCTCGCCCGTGTCGAGATCGACCCGGCGCGGATGGACGACCTGCCGGGCACCTTCTCGGGCGGCATGCAGCAGCGGCTGCAGATCGCGCGCACCCTCGTCACCCATCCGGCGCTCGTGTTCATGGACGAACCGACTGGGGGGCTCGACGTGTCGGTGCAGGCGCGTCTGCTCGACCTGATCCGGGGCCTCGTCGCCGATCTCGGCCTTTCCGTGCTGCTCGTCACGCACGACATCGCGGCCGCCCGGCTGCTTGCCGGGCGCATCCTGGTGATGCGCCGGGGCGAGGTGGTGGAGCAGGGCCTGACGGAACGCGTGCTCGAGGATCCGCAGCACCCCTACACGCAGCTTCTCGTCTCCTCGGTGCTGGCGGCATGACCGGCGCGGCGGAATGGCGCCTCCGCGTCGAGGCGCTCGACAAGACCTTCACCCTCCACCTCCAGGGCGGGCTGCGTATTCCCGTGCTGCGGGGGGAGAGCCTCGTCGTGCATGCCGGCGAATGCGTGGCGCTCTCCGGGCCTTCGGGGGCGGGGAAGTCCACGCTGCTGCGCTGCCTCGCCGGCACCTACGGCGCGGGGGGCGGGCGCATCCTGGTGCGCGATCCGGCCGGCGCCGTCACCGATCTCGCCGCCGCGGATGCGCGCACGGTGGCGGCGCTGCGCCGGAACGTGATCGGCTACGTCTCGCAGTTCCTGCGGGTCATCCCGCGCGTCCCGGCGCTCGACATCGTGGCCGAGCCGATGATCGCCCGCGGCATGCCGAAGGAGGCGGCGCGCGAGGCCGCCGCCGTCCTGATGCGCCGCCTCAACCTGCCCGACCGTCTGCACCGGCTGCCGCCCGCCACCTTCTCGGGCGGCGAGCAGCAGCGCGTGAACCTCGCCCGCGGCTTCGGCGCCGGGCACCCGATCCTGCTGCTCGACGAGCCGACCGCGAGCCTTGACGCCGGCAACCGCGCCGTGGTGATCGGACTCATCGCCGAGGCGAAGGCCCGCGGCGCCGCCATCGTCGGCATCTTCCACGATGCGGAGGTGCGCGACGCCGTCGCCGACCGCCATCATCCCATACGCCCCCTGCCGGACGCCGCATGAGAGAGACCATCCTGACGAACGCCCGTCTCGTCCTGCCGGACGAGGTGATGGAGGGGACGCTCGTGCTGCGCGGCGGGATCATCGCCGAGATCCAGCCGGGGCGCAGCCGCCTCCCCTCCGCCGAGGACCTGGAGGGCGACCACCTGATCCCGGGCATCGTGGACCTGCACACAGACAACCTCGAACGCCAGGTGCTGCCCCGCGCCCATGCGCGCTGGCCCTCGCTGTCGGCCATGCTGGCGCATGACGCGCAGACCGCCGCCGCCGGCACCACCACGGTGTTCGACGCGCTCTGCCTCGGCGATCTCGGCTTCGACACCGAACGCATCGAGACCTTCCGCAACGGTGTCGCCGATCTCGACGCGCTGTCCGGCAGCGGGCTGCTCAAGGCCGAGCATTTCCTGCACCTGCGCTGCGAACTCCCGGCCGCCGACATGCCGGCCCTGTTCGAGACGGTGGCCGACCACCCGCTGCTCCGCTTCGTCTCGCTGATGGACCATTCGCCGGGTGTGGGGCAATACGCCGACCTCGACCGCTACCGGCGGATGCGCGCCCGCTCCGGCATGCCGCCCGAGGAGATCGAGGCGCGGATCGCCGCCCTGCTCGACCAGCGCGGGCGGCTGCGCGGGCCGAACCGGCGCTACCTGCTCGACCGCCTCTCCGCGCGCGGCATCCCCGTCGCCAGCCACGACGACTGGAACGAGGAGGAGATCGCCGAGAACGCGCGCGACGGCATCACGATCAGCGAGTTCCCGGTCTCCGTCGTTGCCGCGCGCGCGGCGCGGGCGCATGGCATGGAGATCATCGGCGGCGCGCCGAACCTCGTGCGCGGCGGCAGCCATTCCGGCAATGTGGCGGTGGCGGAGCTGGTCGCGGCCGGCCTCGTGGACGCCTTCGCCTCCGACTACGTGCCGCCCGCGCCGCTCGAGGCGGCCTGGAAGGCGTGGCGGGAACAGGGTGTGGCGCTGCCCGCCGCGGTCGCCATGATCACCGACCGCCCGGCGCGCATGGCCGGGCTTGCCGATCGCGGCCGGCTCGCGCCCGGGCTGCGGGGCGATGTGGTGCGCGTTGCCGCCTTCGGCGGCACCCCGGTCGCGCGGCAGGTCTGGCGCGCGGGGCAGAGGGTGATCTGAACCCGCCGCGCCGGCGGACACGGAACCGAAACGGAAGCGTCATGCGCCTGTCGCGGCCGGCGGGCTAAGCGGGGGGAACGCCGCGGTCCCCGCGGCGGCCACCGCAGCCCCGCCGAGGACAACGCCCATGCGCCGCCTCCTGCTCGCCGCCGGCCTTGCCGCCGCTCTCGCGCCCGCCGCCGCCGAGGCGCAGAGCCGCACGCGGCTCACCGTCTACACCGCGCTCGAGAACGAGCAGCTCGCCCCCTTCAAGGCCGCCGCCGAACGCGCCGTGCCGGGGATCGAGATCGTCTGGGTGCGCGACTCGACCGGCGTCATCACCGCCCGCCTGCTCGCCGAGCGCGAGAACCCGCGCGCCGACGTGGTCTGGGGCCTCTCCGTGTTCTCGCTGCTGCAGATGGAGGCGCTGGACATGCTCGAGCCCTACACCCCGGCCGGCGCCGAGGCGCTGCGGCCGAACTTCCGCTCGCCCCGCAGCCCGATGACCTGGACGGGAATGGACGCCTTCGTCTCGGCGATCTGCTTCAACCGCACCATCGCCGCCCAGCGCAACCTGCCGCGCCCCTCCACCTGGGCCGACCTGCTGAACCCGGCCTTCCGCAACCAGGTGGCGATGCCGAACCCGGCCTCCTCCGGCACCGGCTTCCTCACCATCGCCGGCTGGATCGGCACCATGGGCGAGGAGCGCGCCTGGGACTTCATGGGCCGCCTGCACGAGAACATCCAGGTCTACACCCATTCCGGCAGCGCCCCCTGCAACAACGCCGCGCGCGGCGAATACGCCGTCGGCATCTCCTTCGACATGCGGGCGGTGGCGCTGCGCAACCAGGGCGCGCCGATCGACATCATCGTGCCGACCGACGGTGTCGGCTACGACCTCGAGGCGACGGCGATCCTGCGCGGCACCCGCAACCTGGACTCCGCCCGCCGCCTCGTGGACTTCACCGTGACGCGCGAGGCGCATGAGCTGTACGGCCGCTACTACGCCCTCCTCGGCCGCACCGACGTGCAGCCGACGGTGCAGAACTACCCGGCCGAGTTCGCCGAGCGCCTCGTCTCCGCCGATTTCACCGCCGTCGCGACCCAGCGGGAGAGGATCCTCCGCAGCTGGACCGAGCGCTTCGACGGCCGCTCCGCCCCGCGCAACTGAACGGGCCGTGGTCGGCAGCCTCGCCCTCGCCCCGGCCGGCGGCCTGTCCGCCGTCCGGGCGGGCGAGCCCTATCTGTCGGTCGAGCGCCTCGGCAAGCGCTTCGGCCGCTTCGCCGCCCTCTCCGACGTCTCGCTGTCGGTCTCGGCCGGCGAGTTCGTCTGCTTCCTCGGCCCCTCGGGCTGCGGCAAGACCACGCTCTTGCGCGCCATCGCCGGGCTCGATCCGCCGAGCGAGGGGCGCATCGTCCAGGCCGGCGCCGACATCACGGCGCTGCCGCCCTCGGCGCGGGATTTCGGCATCGTCTTCCAGTCCTATGCGCTGTTCCCGAACCTGACGGTGGCGGAGAACGTCGGCTACGGGCTGCGCGGGCGGGCCTGGCCCAAGCCGCGCCGGGCCGAGCGCGTCAGGGAACTGCTCGATCTCGTGGGCCTTGCCGACCAGGGCGCGAAATATCCGGCGCAGCTCTCGGGCGGGCAGCAGCAGCGCGTGGCGCTCGCCCGCGCGCTTGCCCCCGAACCCGGCCTGCTGCTGCTGGACGAGCCGCTCTCCGCGCTCGATGCCATCGTGCGCCACGGGCTGCGGGCGGAACTGCGCGCGCTGCAGCGCCGGCTCGGCATCACCTCGATCATGGTGACGCACGACCAGGAGGAGGCGATGGCGATCGCCGACCGCATCGTGGTGATGCGGCAGGGCCGGATCGAGCAGGTGGGCACCGCCGAGGAGCTCTACGAACGCCCGGCCTCGGCCTTCGTCGCCGCCTTCATCGGCCGCTCCTCGGCCTTCGACGCGGTGGCGGAAGGCGAGGCGATCCGCAGCGCCGACGGCCATCTCCTGCCCTGCCCCGCCGCCTTCGGCTTCCCGCGCGGGGAGGCGCTGCGCGTCTTCCTCCGCCCCGAACACCTGCGCTTCGGCCCGGATGCGGCGGGCGCGCCCGGCGCCTTCCCCGCCCGCGTGGCGGCGATCGAGTTCCACGGCGGGTTCTGCCGCATCGCCTTCGAGTCCCGCCGGCTTCGGCTCGAGGCCGTGTCGCCGCCCGAACGCCTGCGCGCCCTCGGGCTTGCTCCGGGCGCCGAGGTTCCGGTGCTGCTGCCGCCCGAGCGGCTCCGCCTGTTCCGCGCCTGATGTCCGGCACCGCCACGCTGCGCCTGCGCATGGCGCCCGACATGCGCCTCGCGCGGATCGCGCTCTGGCTTGCCGCGGCGCTGTTCGCGGCGGCGCTGGTGGCGCCGATGGCGATGCTGCTTGTCCGCGCCGCGCAGGACCAGGCGGGCGCCTTCGTCGGCCTCGCCAATGTGGCGGCCTATGCCGGGACGCCCGCGCTCGCCTCCTCGGTGTGGAACTCGGTCTGGACCTCGGCGCTGTCCACCGCGATCGTGGTGCCGCTCGCCTTCGCCTATGCCTATGCGCTCGCGCGCGCCTGCATCCCGCTCAAGGGCCTGTTCCGGGCGGCGATGCTGATCCCGATCCTGGCGCCGACCCTGCTTCCGGCCCTCGCCATGATCACCCTGTTCGGCAACCAGGGCCTGTTCCGGCCCTGGCTGCCGGAGGGCTTCTCGGTGTACGGGCCGTGGGGGATCGTGGCGGCGCAGGTGTTCGCGAACTTCCCGCATGCGGCGATCATCCTCTCGGTCGCGCTCGCCACCGCCGATGCCCGGCTCTACGAGGCGGCGACCGTGCTGCGCGCCTCCCGGCTGCGGATCTTCCTCACTGTCACCCTGCCCGGCGCGGCCTACGGGCTCGTCTCGGCGGCGGTCGTCGCCTTCACCCTCGCCATCACCGATTTCGGCATCCCGAAGGTGGTGGGCGGGAACTTCAACGTGCTCGCCACCGACGTGTACAAGCAGGTGGTCGGGCAGCAGAACTTCAACATGGGGGCGGTGGTCGGGCTCGTGCTGCTCGTGCCGGCGGTGGTCGGCTTCTTCCTCGAGAGGTGGGCCGGCCGGCAGCGCGCCGCCACGCTCTCGGGCCGCGCCGTCGCCTATGTCCCGGCGCCGCGGCCCGCGCGCGATCTGCCGCTGTTCCTGCTCGCGCTCGCCGTCGCGCTCGTGCTTGTCGGCATCGTCGGGGTTGCGGCCTGGAGCAGCCTCGTCGCCTTCTGGCCGTGGAACCTCTCGCTCACCCTCGCCAACTACGATTTCGCCCGTTTCGACGCGAACGGCTGGGGCAGCGTCGTCACCTCGGTGCAGATGGCGCTGCTTGCCGCGCTTCTCGGCACGCCGGTCGTGTTCACCCTTGCCTATCTGCTGGAACGCGGCCCGGCGCGGGGCGCGCTCGGCACCGCGCTCAGGCTTGCGGTCACGATGCCGCTCGCCATCCCGGGCCTCGTGCTCGGGCTCGCCTACATCCTGTTCTTCAACCACCCGGCCAATCCGCTCGGCGTGCTCTACGGCACGCTCGCGATCCTGGTGCTGAACAGCATCGTGCATTTCTACACCGTCGCGCACCTCGCGGCGACGGCGGCGATCCGCCAGCTCGATCCCGAGTTCGAGGCGGTCGGCGCCAGCCTCAAGGTGCCGCTGTGGCACACCTTCGCGCGCGTCACGGTGCCGATCTCGCTGCCGGCGGTGCTCGAGGTCGCGGTCTATCTCTTCGTCAACGCCATGACGACGGTGAGTGCCGTGATCTTCCTCTACGGCCCGGCGACCAAGACGGCCTCGGTCGCGGTCGTGCACATGGACGAGGCGGGGCAGCAGAGCGCGGCGGCGGCGATGGCCTGCGTGATCCTCGCCATCACGGCGGCGGCGAAGCTCTTGCAGATCGCCGCCGGCGGGGCGGTGGAGCGGGCGACCCAGCGCTGGCGCCGCCGGTAGCTTGCCCCCGGGCGTATCGCGGAGGGCAGGACCGGGCCCGCGGCGCGGATCGG
Source organism: Acetobacteraceae bacterium (assembly GCA_025055335.1). Lineage (GTDB taxonomy): Bacteria > Pseudomonadota > Alphaproteobacteria > Acetobacterales > Acetobacteraceae > JANWXJ01. The sequence continues at coordinate 3,788 of JANWXJ010000081.1, read as the reverse complement.
CTCCGCCGTCGGCAGGCGCGAGCGGTCGGGCCGGGCCGCGCCGCGCGGAGCGGGCGCTAGCCCCGCTCCAGCGCCCCTTCGGCGAAGCCGTCCACCAGTTCGCGGATCCGCTTCGGGTCCGACTGCTCCATCACCCGCCTCGCGAAGCGGGCGCAATCGTCGATCTTCAGCGCGCGCACCGCCTGCTTCACGCGCGGGATCGCCGAGGCGTTCATCGAGAAGGAGCGCAGCCCGAGCCCGAGCAGCAGCGGCACGAGCCGCGGGTTCCCCGCCATCTCGCCGCAGAGGGAGACCGGCATCCGCAGCCTCAGCGCCGCCTCGGTCGCGAACTGCACGAGGCGCAGCACGGCCGGGTGCAGCGGATCGTAGAGGTGCGCGACCTCCGCCTCGCTCCGGTCCACCGCCAGCGTGTACATCGCAAGGTCGTTGGTGCCGATCGAGAAGAAATCGGCCTCGAGGGCGATGGCGTCGGCGGCGAGAGCGGCCCCCGGCGTCTCGATCATCGCGCCCAAGGGCGGCGGCTTCTCGGGCAGCGCCACGCCGCGGCGGCGCAGCCGCCGGATCACGCGGTCGAACACCTCTCGCGCCTGCTTCACCTCCTCTGGCACCGTCACGAGCGGCAGCAGGATGCGCACCGGCCCCAGGGCGGCCACGCGCAGGATGGCGGCGAACTGCGCCTCGAGCAGTTCCGGCCGCTTGAGCAGCAGCCTGAGGCCGCGCAGCCCGAGCGCCGGGTTCGGCCCGGCATGGACGGGCGCCAGCCCCTCGGCGAGCGCCTCCATGTCCTTCTCGCCGCCCCAGTCGAGGACGCGGATCGTCACCGGATCCCCGTCCAGTGCCGCGACGATCTCGGCATAGGCCTCGTACTGCGCGTCCTCGTCCGGCAGGTCCTCGCGGTTCATGAACAGGAACTCGGTGCGCAGCAGCCCGATGCCCTGCGCCCCGGCCTGGGCGATCAGCGGCAGCTCGGCCGGGATCTCGAGGTTGGACTGGAGCTCCACCTCCTCCCCGTCGGTCGTCACGGCCGGCAGGCGCCGCAGCTTGGCGAGCCGCGCGCGTTCCTTGGCGTGGGCGGCAAGGCCGGCGCGCGCCGCCGCCAGCGCTGCCGCGCCTGGGCGCAGGACGATGCGTCCCGAATCGCCGTCCACCACCGCCTCGTCCCCGGGCTCGGCGGCCTCCGTCAGGCCGTGCGCAGCCACCACCGCCGGGATGCCGAGCGCGCGGAGCATGATGGCGGTGTGCCCGTCCGGCCCGCCCTCCTCGGTGGCGACCCCGGCGATTCGCGAGGGGTCGAGCAGCGCGGCGTCCGCCGGCGTCAGCTCCTCGGCGACCAGGATCGAGCCCTGGGGGATGTCCTTCAGGCTGCGGAAGGGCCGGGCCGTGAGGTTGCGGGTGAGGCGGCGGGCGATCTCGCGCACCTCGGCGGCGCGGCGCTTCAGGCCGGACTTGTCGTCGTCCTTGGCGGCGAGGATGGCGGCCGCGATCGCCTCCGCCTCGTCCTCCACCGCCGCCTCGGCGCAGGTCAGTTCCTCGGCGATGCGCTTCCGCGCCCCGCGCAGGAGGCGCGATTCGCCGAGCATCAGGGCGTAGGCGTCGAGCAGGGGTTCGAGTTCCTCCTGCGCCTCCTCTGGCAGGACGGCGAGCCGCGCCTTGAGCTTCGCCACCTGCTTGCGCGAGGCGGCGACGGCGGCGGCGAGTCGCTGCTTCTCCGCCTCCACCTCCTCGGGCGCGATGGCGCGGCGGGGCGTCTCGGCCGGGGCTTCGGTCGTGTCGAACACGGTGCCGATGGCGATGCCGGGCGAGACGGCGAGGCCGAGGACGGTCGCCTCCTTCCCCCTGCGTTGGGGCCGTGCGGCCTGGGGCTTCGCGGGCGGCGGGTCAGTCTTCATGGAACCCCGCCTCGACGAGGGCGGCGAGGGCGTCGACCGCCTCGCGCGCGTCCCAGCCCTCGGCCTCGATGGTGATCTCGGCGCCCTGTCCCGCACCCAGCATCATCAGCCCCATGATCGAGCAGGCCGGCACGGTCTGCCCGTGGCGGCTGACGGTGGTGCGGGCGGAGAAGCGTTCGGCGAGGGTGACCATCTTCGCCGCCGCGCGCGCGTGCAGGCCGCGGGCGTTCGGCACCACGACGGTCCGCCGAAGCACCAGCGCATCCGCCGCGCCGCCGTCCCCGGGCTCGGTCATCGCTCACCCCTGGCGTTTCCGGCGGGCAGAGTGCCGCGCCGCCCGCGCGGCGGGCAAGGGGCCTGCCCGCTTCGCCTCACCCGTGGCCGTTGCCGCGCTGGGGCTGGGCGGCGGCGCAGAGGCTCGCCGCGGTGCCGAGATAGCGCCGGCCGGCCGCCTGGGCGTGGTCCACCGCCTCGGCGAGCGGTTCCGAGCCGCGGATCTTCGCGAGCTTCACGAGCAGCGGCAGGTTCACCCCCGCGATCACCTCGACGTTGCGGCCGAGATGGGCGGTGGCGAGGTTGGAGGGCGTGCCGCCGAACATGTCCGTCAGCAGCACCACGCCGTCGCCCTCGTCCACCTCGGCCACGCGTTTCGAGACCTCGGCGCGGCAGCGCTCCACGTCGTCCTCCGGCCCGATGCAGACGGTGGCGACGTTCCGCTGCGGCCCGACCACGTGCTCCATGGCGTGGCGCAGTTCCTCGGCCAAGCGGCCGTGGGTGACGAGGACGATACCGATCATGGTGCGGGGTGGGGCGCGGATGCCTGTGCGGGTGCGGGTGTGGCCTCGGCGGCCAGTTCGCGGTGGGTCGCCGCGGCCCGCCAGCCCTGGGCGGCCCAATGCGCGGCGAGGCGTTCGGCGGCGAAGACCGAGCGGTGCTTCCCGCCCGTGCAGCCGAGCGCGACGGTGAGGTATTTCTTGCCTTCGGCGAGGTAGCGGGGCAACAGCGGATCGAGAAGTGCCGTCATGCGCTGCCAGAAGGGCTCGAAGTCCGGGTCGGCCATGACATGGGCGGCGACGGCCGGATCGCGCCCGGTCAGCGGCCTGAGCGCCGGGTCGTAGTGGGGGTTCCTGAGGAAGCGCAGGTCGAGCACGATGTCGGCCTCGCGCGGCAGGCCGCGCGGGAAGGCGAAGGACTGCACGGTGATGGACAGCCCCGGGGCGCCGTAGCGCGCCTCGATCATCCGCCGGAGGTCGGGGGTGGCGAGGGCGGTGGTGTCCACCACCCAGTCGGCGAGCGGCAGGAGCGGGGCGAGCAGCGCGCGTTCCCGCGCGATGCCCTCGGCGACCCGGCCGGAGGTGGCGAGCGGGTGCCGCCGCCGCGTCTCGGAATAGCGGCGGAGCAGCGCGTCGTCGTCGGCGGTGGCGAAGACGAGGTCGAGCGGCAGCCCCGCCTGCCGCAGCCGGGCGAGCAGCGCCGCCCCTTCCGCCGGATCGAAGCCGGAGGTGCGGGCGTCCACCCCGGCGGCGAGGCGGCGGGCGGAGTGCTCCTCCAGGAGGCGCTGCAGCACCGGCCAGGGGGGGTTGTCCACCGTCTCGAAGCCGAGATCCTCGAGCCCGCGCAGGATGGAGGCCTTCCCCGCGCCCGAGAGCCCGGTGACGAGCACCACCTGGCGTTGCGGGGCGCCAGGCTCCGCCGCGGCGGCCTGGCCGGTGGTTGCCGGATCGGTCACGCCGCGAAGGCCCCGGCGGCGAGCCGCGCGCGACCGAGAGCGAGGTCGAGGGCGAGCGCGGCCTTGAGGGGTGCCGAGGCGTCCGCCGCGTGCAGCGCCACCTCCGGCACGGACAGGCCGAGCGCCGAGAAGCGCCTCGGCTCCGGCAGGCGCGGCACGGCCGCCCGCGG
>JANWXJ010000057.1 GCA_025055335.1 Acetobacteraceae bacterium | reverse complement strand
GGCGGCGGGCGCTGCGGGGCCGGCGGTGCCCGATGCCGTCGGGGCCGGCGCGGCGGGGCAGCCGCCCGGCAGCGGGTCCGCACCGCAGGCCGGCTGGAGCGTCGAGGGCACCTCCGGGACGGTTCGCGTCGCGGGCAAAGGCAGCAGTGGTCCGGCGGCCGCCCCGCGCTCCGGCGCACCGCCGGAGGCGTTCCGGACGGTGCGCCGCGCCGAGGCCTCCTGCCCCGCCGTGAGGGAGGCAAGGGCGGGGCCCTCGGGGATCGTGCGCGACCGTCCCGGGGCGTCCGCCGCCCCGATGATCGCCATCAGCACCTGCTCGAAGGCTGCCTCGGCAGAGCCGGAGCGGCCGGTTTCCCCGGGGGCGGCGGTAACCCCCGTCGGCCGGGCGGGGGCGGTCTCGATCGCTGCTGCCATGCCTGCCACCTGATCCGGGTTCCCCTGATGATGGTCCGCTCCGCCATGCGCCGGGCGGCCCCGGGAGCGCTTCGCTAGGTGTCCAGCAACCGCCGGGCCAGCCGGCCCCTTCCGTCTGCCACGCATCCTGTCGCCTTCGCCCGGCGGATCCTGCCGGTTCACCGGGCGCTCCTGCCGCCGGGCGGCAGGAACTGCCGGGCTGTGGCGCGGAACACGCCGCCGCCCGGCTGGCACGCCGCTTGCCGCTGCGATGGCCGTGGCGCAGGGCGAGGGCCCCTGCGCCGGCGGACGAAACCAGCGGGGGCCAGCGAGGCATGTCACTCTTCGGTGCGATGACGACGGCGATCAGCGGCCTGACGGCGCAGGCCCGCGCGCTCGGGCACATCTCGGACAACGTCGCGAACAGCCAGACGATCGGCTACAAGCGGGTGGACACGAACTCCGTCTTCTAGTTCACCCGCTCGACGCTCCGGCTGCATCTGCCCGGGTCGGTCGAGGCGCGGCCGGATTTCGTCAACTCCGGCCAGGGCACCATCGAGCAGAGCGAGAACCCGCTCGCCATGGCCATCGCCGGCCAGGGCTTCTTCGCGGTGGCGCAGGCGCGCGGCTACCAGGGCGGGCTGCCCACCTTCGACGAGCGGCAGTTCTACACCCGCGCCGGCGATTTCCGCGTGGACCGCGACGGCTATCTGGTGAACGGCCAGGGCTACTACCTGCAGGGCTGGTCGGTGGACGCCTCCGGCAACCCCGACCGGACGCAGATCTCGCCGATCCGGATCAGCCAGCTCGTCTTCAACCCGATCCCGACGAGCGTGATCGAGCTTGCCGCCAACCTGCCGGCCGATGCCACCACCGCCCCGGTGGCGGCGCAGATCCAGGTGTACGACAGCCTCGGCCGCCTGCGGGCGGTGGACATGGTGTGGACCAACCTCGGCACCAACGTGTGGCAGCTTGCGATCAACGTCCCGGACGACATCGGCGCCCCGGCGCGCGGCACGACCGAGGTGCGCTTCGGCCAGGCGGCGACACCGCCCGCGCCCGACGGCACGATCGGCGAGTTCGCCAACCCGACGGGCGTGCTGGCCGGGTCCCTGCCGGTGCCGGGGCAGCCGGCCTCCGTCACCTTCGATGCCGATTTCGGCCAGGGCCCGCAGCCGATGACGCTCAATCTCGGCATCTTCGGCCAGGCGCTCGGCATGACGCAGTTCGCCGGGCGGGAATACACCGTGCGCAACCTGAGCCAGGACGGCGTGCCGCTCGGCTCCTTCGCCGGGCTTGCGCTGCGCGAGAACGGGGATCTCGCCATCAACTACGACAACGGCCAGACCCGCGTGGTGGCGCGGGTGCCGATCGTCGCCTTCAACGATCCGGACAAGCTGCAGCGGCTGGACGGGCAGGCCTTCCTACGCACCCTCGAGTCGGGCGAGGCGCGGATCAGCGACGCCTCGGCCAACGGCGCGGGCAAGCTGATCTCGGGCTCGATCGAGCGGGCGAATGTGGACATCGCCGCCGAGTTCTCGAAGCTGATCGTCGCGCAGCGCGCCTACACCGCCAACACGCGGATCGTGACGGCCTCCGACGAGATGCTGCAGGAGATGATCAACATGCGCCGCTGAGCGGCCGCGCGGCGCCTTCACCGGGCGTTAACCGCCGCCGGCCTGGATGGATGGCACGATGAGCCTGGATCTCTCCCTCAGCACCGCGCGTTCGGGCCTCTCGCTCCTCGCGCGGCAGCTCGCCCAGGCCTCGGCGGACATCGCCAATGCCGGCACCGCCGGCTACACCGACAAGACGGTCCAGGGACGGTCGCTCGCCGCCTCTGGCCAGCCCTTGGGCGTGCGCGCCCTGCCGGCCGAGCGGCTGGTGGACGCGGCGCTCCGCCAGCGCCTGCTCGGCGCGCGCGCGGCGGACGCCGCCGCCGCCATGCGCGAGGCGATGCTTGCCCCGATCGAGCGTGCGCATGGCCGGATCGCCGCCGGCGAGAGCCTTGGCGACCTGACGGCGCGGCTGCACCAGGATCTGCTCGCGCTGCGCGATGCGCCGGCCGATCCGGTGCGCCAGCGCGCCGTCGTCACCGCCGCCGAGGATCTCGTCGGGCGGTTCCACGCCGTCAGCGACGCGGTGACGGCGGCCCGGCAGGACGCGCACGAGCGCATGCTGGCCGAGGTCGCCTCGCTGAACGCCGCGCTGCGGGAGGTCGCGCGGCTGACCGAGACGATCCGCACCGAACTGGCCTCGGGCCGCAGCGTCGCCGACCTCGAGGACCGGCGCGACGCCGCCCTGGCCGGCATCGCCGAGAGCCTCGACATCACCGTTCTCCACGGCCGGGACGGCGGGGTGACGCTCGTCACGCGCGGCGGGGTGACCTTGCCGCTCGACCGGGACCGAGACGCGCTCTCGCTCGCGCAGGCGACGATCGGGCCGGAGGCCTTCCACGGCCCCTCGGGCACGGTGCCCGGCATCCTGCTCGGCGGCACCGACGTGACGGCCGGGCTGCGCGGCGGGCGGCTCGGCGAGCTGATCTCGCTTCGCGACGGCGTGCTGCCGCGGATGCTGGCCGAACTCGACACGCTGGCTGCCGGCTTCGCCGCCCGGTTCGACGCGCAGGGCCTCAGGCTGTTCGAGGGGCCCTCCGGCCTCGTGCCGGATCCGGGGCAGCCCTATGTCACCGGCGGCGCGCTCGGCTTCGCTGGCGTGATGCGCGTCTCGCCCGCCGTCGTGGCCGATCCGCGCCTGGTGCGGGACGGCACCCACCCCGTCGGCAGTTACGTCCCCAATCCGCCCGGCGGGCCGGCCGGCTTCACCGGGCTGCTCGACCGCGTGCTGTCCTTCGCCCTTGGCGCCGAGCAGGCGCCCGGCGTGCCGCATCCGCCCTTCGCCTCCTCGGGCCTCGGCCCGGACGGATCCCTGATCGCCCGCGTGGTGCCGCAGGCGAGCCTCGCCTCCCAGGCGTCGCAGCTCGTCGCCGTCCATGGCGAGGAGCGGGCCGAGGCCGGGCGCGCGCGGGAGATCGCCGGCGCCCTGGTCGGCACGCTGGAAGCCCGCTTCGCCGCCGCCTCCGGCGTGGACGTGGACCGGGAGATCGCCGTCATGGTGACGCTGCAGAACGCCTATGCCGCGAATGCGCGGGTGATGGCGGCGGTGCAGCAGATGTTCGATTCGCTGCTCTCCGCGGTGCGCTGATGCTGCCTGATGCGCTGTCCGCCTCCGCCCTCGGCCGCAGCGTCTCGCTTGCGCGGACGCTGCGCGAGCGCGTGGAGGCGGCGACGGCGCAGGTCTCGACCGGGCGTGCGGCGACGCTGCACGGGGAGCTCGGCGCGTCCGCGCGACGCTCGATCGATCTTCGCGCCGAGATCGGCCGCCTCGAGACCCATGCGCAGACGGCGGCGCGCACCCTCGGCCGCGCCGGTGCCATGCAGTCGGCGCTCGGGCGGCTGCACGAGATCGCCGGGCAGTTCGCGGCCGAGGCGCTGCGGCTTGTGACGCTGCTGGCGCAGGCGGCGACGAGCGCGGCGGCGGCGGCGCGCGCGGCGCTCGAGGAGGTGGCCGGGCTGCTGAACCTTTGGCAGGACGGGGAATACCTGTTCGCCGGCGCGGACACGGCGCGCCCGCCGGTCGTGCTGCAGGGGCCTGTCGCCGATTCGCCGATGGCGCAGCAGATCGCGATCGCGGTCGGCGGGCTTGCGCTCGGCAACGCCCCGGCGGTGATCGCGGCGACGGAGGCGGCGGTGCTCGACCCGTCCCCCGCGGCGAACCCCTTCGCCCGCTTCGTCCTGGCGCCCAGGGCGCCGAACCCGGATTTCGCCCGCGCGACGATCGCCGCCGATGGCGCCGCCGTGGCATGGGGCGCCTTCACCGAGGAGGATGCGGCGGCGCGAGGCATCGGCGAACTGGTGCGCGGCCTCGCGATCATCGCGGCGCTGACGCCGGCGGTGGTGGCGCAGGATGACGCCTACGCGGAGCTGCTCGGCAGTGCGCGCGCCGCCTTCGCCGATGCCGGCGGGGCGATCGCGCTCGAGCAGGCGAGGCTCGGCGCCGCCGAGAGGCGCCTGGCGGCGGCGCGCGACTCGGCCGCGGACAGCGTGGTGCTGCTGCGTGCGCAGGTCTCGGCGATCGAGGACGTGGACGTGGCGGAGACGGTGGCGCGGCTGCAGGAGCTTCGCGCCCGGCTGGAGGCGTCCTACCGCGCCACGGCCCTGCTGTCGGAGCTCTCGCTCGCGCGGTTCCTGCGCTGAAGGCGGCGTTCAGCGCGGCTTAATCGGCCCCGCGGCAGGATCGGGCGACGCGGTCGGAGAGCGGCATGACGACACTGGTGCTGGAGATACGCGCCGGGGAGCTGATGGTGGTGAACGGCACGGCGCTGCGCTTCCGCAGCCGCGCGCGGCTCGAACTCGTCAATCGCGCGCGGTTCCTGTTCGGCAAGCAGGTGATGGCCCCGGAGGAGGCGACGACGCCCGCGCGGCGCATCTACTTCGCGCTGCAGACGGCCTATGTCGGCCCCGAGGAGCTGCGCGAGCGGGCGATGGCGGAGGCGCACGACCTCGTCGAGCAGTTCCAGCAGGCCACCACCTCGGCGCTCGCCCGCCAGCTGCTCGACCGCGCCCTGGCGCTGGCCGAGGCGGACGAGTGGTATCCCGCCCTCAAGAACGTGCGGGTGGTGATGCGGCACGAGGCGGCGGTGCTCGGCCTGCCCATGCCGGGCGAAGGACCGCCCGACCCCGCCGCGCAGGCGCGTTTACCTTCGGTTCACGGGCAGGATTCTAGGTGAACGTGCGGGCGGGCCGTCCGGCGGCCCGCCCGCCCGCGGCACCGGCAGCCTCCGGTGCCGCAGCCGCAGCGCACAGGCCAAGAGGGGCCTCCGGCGCCGCGGAACACGATACCGAGGAGAGAGGACGATGTCCTCCGTCAACACCAACGGCGCCGCGATGGCGGCCATCCGCTCGCTGTCCACCATCGCCCGGGACATGGCGACCACCCAGTCCCGCGTCGACAGCGGGCTAAGCTGGAACAATGCTAACGAAGATACGGCAGTGTTCGCCATCGCCCAGACGATGCGCGGCGACCTCAACGCCATGACCGCCGTGCGCGACAGCCTCGCCTTCGGCAAGGCGGCGCTGACGGTTGCGCGCGATGCCGCCACCAAGATCAGCGACGAGCTGAACCGCCTGAAGCAGACGGTGCTGCAGGGCCAGCAGCAGGGCATCAACAAGGCCCAGATCGACGAGCAGATCACCAACGCCCTCGCCAACATCGACGCCTTCGCCCGTTCCGCCACCTTCAACGGCGTGAACCTGCTGGTCGGCACCACCACCCCGCCGGGGGTGCAGTTCACCAACCTCGACATCGTGCGCGACATCCAGGGCGCGCAGGTGAACTTGGCGGGCGTGAACCGCACGGCGCAGGGCCTCGGGATCGCCGGGCTCGAGTGGAACACGGGCGGCGCGCGCCTGACCTTCGACGATTCGCTGGCGCCGGCCGACGGGGAGACCGTGACGGTCGAGATCGACGGCCAGACCTACGTGTTCGAGTTCGATGACGGCGCTTCGGGGCTCGGCACCCAGCCCGCCCCCGGCACGCAGGTGTTCGATGTGCAGATCGAGTCCGGCGACAGCCCGCTGACGCTGATCTCGAAGCTGATCGACCGCATGCAGGGTGCGGGCATCTCCGCCTCGCTGAACAACCAGGGCGAGCTGATCATCGGCGGCAACGTCAACGACGCGACCTTCGCCACCGACATCACCGGCGCCACCGCCTCGATCCTGCCGCCCGGCCAGCGGGCGCTGGCTGCGGTGAACGGTGCGATCGACCTGATCGGCACCACGCTCGCGCGGCTCGGTGCGGATCTGCGGCAGGTGGAGGGGCTGTCGGAGTTCACCAAGCAGCTCACCGACTCGGTGAAGGAGGGCCTCGGCGCGCTGGTGGATGCCGATCTCGCCGAGGAGTCGGCCCGGCTGACCAGCCTGCAGACGAAGCAGCAGCTTGCCGTGCAGTCGCTCTCCATCGCCAACCAGCAGAGCCAGGCGCTGCTCAGCCTGTTCCGCTGATCGTCCCGGGCGAGGGGGCTCCGGCCCCCTCGCCGCCCTTCCCGCCGAGGAACCCGCATGAGCGCCTCCGCCTACGCGACCGTACAGGCCCGCACCGAAACCCCGCGGGAGATCGAACTGCGCGCCTTCCGCTACGTGAACGGGCTGCTGACCGGGGCGAAGGGACCGGCCGAGCGCGCGGCTGCGCTGCACAAGACCCACCGGCTGTGGACCCTGCTGATCGAAGACCTCTCCGGTCCCGGCAACGGCCTGCCCGCGGAGCTGCGCGGGCGCCTTATCTCGCTCGGCCTCTGGGCGCAGCGAGAGGCGATGGCGCGGCTGACGGACGGGGGCAGCCTGCAGCCGCTTGTCGCGCTCCACCGCGACATGATCGAGGGGCTGCGGGCGCAACAGTCCCGCGCCTCTTCCGGCGCCGCCGCCTTCGGCGCCCGCACCGCCTGAGATGCTGGACGGCATCGGCAGCGTTGCCGCCTGGGCCGTGTTCCAGCGGCAGGGCGAGGCGCTTTCCGCCCGCTTCGCCGAACGCCGCGACAACCAGGCCGACATGGCCCGCTTCCGCGAACGCGCGGCGGCGATCGGCAGCGTGGAGGAGCTGCTGCGGGACCGGCGCAGCCTGGGCGTCGTGCTCGAGGCCTTCCAGCTCGAATCCGAGATCGACAAGCGCGCGGTGATCCGCCGGCTGCTTACCGAAGATCCGGCCGATCCGCGCAGCTTCGCCAACCGCATGGTGGACCGCCGCTACCGCGAGCTGGCCGCGGCCTTCGGCGGGCGGGGCGGTCCGCCGCTGCGGGATCCGGCGCTGGTCGAGCGCATCGTCTCCGGCGCGCTGGCGAACCGGTTCGAGAAGGCCGCGGGCGAGGGCAATCCCGGCCTGCGGGAGGCGCTGTACTTCCGCCGTGTCGCGCCCTCGGTTGCCAACCTCAACCAGCTCATGTCCGACCGCGCCTTGACGGCGGTTGCGCGCGGCGCGCTCGGCCTGCCCGAGAAGTTCGGTCTGCTCTCCTTCGAGCAGCAGCGGCGCATCCTCGAGCAGCGGTTTCCGGTCGCCGAGCTCCAGGATCCGCGGGCCGTCGGCCGCCTCGTGCAACGCTACCTCAACGGCCTACCGGCGGCGGCGCCGACGGCGTCGGATCCGCGCCTTGCGCTCCTCTCGCCCGCGTCCTCAGCGGCCGGCGGGCTGCTCGGGCTTGTCGGTCGGGGCCTGTCCGTGCGTGCCTGAGGGCTGCGGCACGCCGCCGCGGTCCGGCAGCGGCGCATCGGTCAGGGCGGCGGCGCGGTAGGCGGCGAGTTCCCGCGCGGTCGGCACGGTTCCCACCACGTCGCCGCTCAGGCTGCGGAACTCCAGCACCACAAGCCCCGTCACGATGTCGAGCGACAGGCTCGGGTTGGGCCGCAGCGTCACCGTCTCGGCCGGCGGCTGCTGCGGGGCCGGGGCGAGGCGAGCGGCACGTTCCCCGGCCTCGGCCACGGGGTCGAGCATGGGCGGCAGGCGTATTCCGACCGTCACGAGCATGCTGCACCTCGCCCGGCAGAGTTCGCCGAGGACGATGAATGTTCGGTTAACGGCCGGAGGGACGTCGGGCCCCGGGTGCCGTCGGCGATTCCAGCGGCCGCCGATCTGCTCTAGCGTCAGCCGCCATGAGCCTTCCCGCCCGCCAGCACCCGCTCCGATCCGCCCTCGCGGGAGAGATCCACGCGCGCCCGTCGGCGCCGCTCTCGCCGCCCGTCGTGATCAGCCGTCTGGCGATGTTCGGCGCCACCGACCGCATCGCCCAGGCCGCGCATCTCGCCGCGCTCTGCCGGCTGCACGGCGTCGCGGTGCCCGATCCGGCGGCCACCCACGTCTTCGCCGATTTCGGCACCTTCCGCCTGCGCTGGGAACGGCACACGGAGTTCGTCGGCCTCACCTTCTTCGCCCCGCTTCCGGCCGGGGAGGATCCCTTCGCCCGCACCGCCATCTCCACCGTCCCGGCCGACTGGCTGGACGCCCTGCCCGGGGAGGCGATCGCCGCCTGCCACATCGCGCTCCTGCCCGACGCCGAGGCCGCCGCGCTGCTGCCCCGCCTGCCGTTCGCGGCGGAAAGCCTGTCCGGCAGCGCAGTGGCCGGCGGCGGCGCGCGGGTATGGACGGATTTCCGCGTCCACGCCGACGGCTTCGCGCGGATCCTGGTCGGGGTCGCCGATCTGCCGCCCGGCCAGGTCGGCCGCACCGCCCAGGTCCTGTGGGAGATCGAGACCTACCGCATGCTCGCCCTGCTGGCGCTGCCGCCGGCGCGCGCCATCGCGCCCGACCTCGCCGAGGCCTCGGCGCGGCTCGACCAGCTCGCCAAGCGGGTCTCGGCGATCGAGGGCCTCGGGGCCGAGCGCGCCGCGCTCGAGGAGCTCTCCGGGCTTGCCGCCCAGATCGAACGGGCCGCCGCCGAGACGGGGGACCGCTTCTCGGCCGCGCGCGCCTATCACGGCCTCGTGCTGCGGCGTCTCGAGGAACTCGATGAGGCGCCTCTGCCCGCCCTGCCGACGCTGTCGAACTTCCTCTCCCGCCGCCTCGCCCCGGCGCTTGCCACGGTGGATGCGACGGGCGCGCGGATCGAGGCGCTGTCGGTCCGCTGCGCCCGCGCGGTCGACCTGCTCCGCACGCGGGTGGCCTTGGCGCAGGAAGCGAAGTCGGAGGAACTCCTCTCCGCCATGGCGGACACCGGACGCTCCCAGCTCCGGCTGCAGCAGACGGTCGAGGGCCTCTCGGTCGCGGCGATCTCCTACTACGTGCTCTCGATCCTCGGCTACGCGGTGAAGCCCTGGCCGTGGTCCGGGATCGGCGTGACCGCGGAGACGCTGCTCGCGCTCGCCGTCCCGCCGGTCGCCGCCGCCGTATGGCTGCTGATACGCCGAAGCCGCGTCACCGGCTGAGGGGCGCCCGGCCGATACGCTCGGTAACATGATCGCCGCACCCCGGTTGCGGCGGCGCGCTATGTAACGGGGCATGGAACAGACGCAGCACATCCTGATCGTGGACGACGACCGGGAGATCCGGGATCTCCTCGGCCGGTTCCTGGAACGCCAGGGCTTCCGGGTCAGCCTCGCGCGGGACGCGCGGGAGGCGCGCAGGCTCTGGCCGCTCGGCCACTACCACCTGATCGTGCTCGACCTCATGCTGCCCGGGGAGACCGGGCTCGATCTGGCCCGCTGGCTGCGCGGCCAGTCGAACGTGCCGATCGTGATGCTGACGGCGATGGGGGAGGAGACCGACCGGATCGTCGGCCTCGAGCTCGGCGCCGACGACTACGTGCCGAAGCCCTTCAACCCGCGCGAGTTGCTCGCCCGCATCCGCGCCGTGCTGCGCCGCGCGGGCGGAGAGGGCGGCGAGCGGGCCCGGGAGCCGCCGGCGCGGCTGATCCGCTTCGCCGGCTGGACGCTCGAGCCGGCGCGTCGCCGCCTGACCGACCCGCAGGGCGCCGAGGTGCCGCTGACGGGCGGGGAGTACGAACTCCTCAACGTCCTCGTCGAGCGGCCGAACCGCGTGCTGACGCGCGACATGCTGATGGACCTGCTGCATGGCCGCCAGGCGGGGCCGTTCGACCGGGCGATCGATGTCGCCGTCTCGCGGCTGCGGCGGAAGCTCGAGGACGACGGGCGCAACCCGAGCCTGATCAAGACCGTGCGCGGCGGCGGCTATGTGCTGGCCGCCACGGTGGAACGCGTCTCCTGAGCGCCGCGGCCCCCGCCCCGCCGCGCCGCGGCTTCCGTCTGTGGCCGTCGAGCCTGGCCGGCCGCACGGCGCTGTTCCTGCTGCTCGGGCTGATGCTCGTGCAGGCGGCGGGGCTGACCATCCACGCGCTCGACCGGGTGGATCTGCAGCGCATCGCCCAGGCGCGGGAGGTGTCGGCGCGGGCCTTCGGCATCTGGCGGACCATGCTGCTCGCGCCGCCCGACCGGCGCCGGCCCCTGCTCGAGGAAGCCGACCTGCCGCCCGGCCTTGCCGCCACGCTCGACCGCGAACCCGCCGTCGTGCCCGGGTTGCCGCCGCCGCCGCCCCATCTGCTGCGGCTGTTCCGCGTCGAGGCGCTGATGGGCGGCCCGCCGCGCTTCCGCCCGCGCGACACGCTGACCGGGATGCGCGGCGACCGGATGCTCGTGAGCCTGCGGCTGCCGGACGGCGACTGGCTCAACCTCGCCATACGCCTCACGCCGCCGCGGCCCTGGCACTCGGAGACCTTCCTTGCCGCCTTCGCGCTGATGACGGTGGCGGCGATGGGCCTGATCCTGTGGGCGACCCGGCGACTGACCCGGCCGGTGCGGCAGCTGGCCGAGGCCGCCGACCGGCTCGGCCGCGACGTCAACGCCCCGCCGCTGCCCGAGGACGGCCCGCGCGAGGTCGCGACCGCCGCCCACGCCTTCAACACCATGGCCGGGCGCATCCGGCGCTTCGTGCAGGACCGCACCCAGATGCTGGCGGCGATCAGCCACGACCTGCGCACCCCGATCACCCGCATGCGGTTGCGCGCCGAGTTCGTCGAGGACGAGGAGCTGCGGGCGAAGATGCTCGCCGACCTGGCCGAGATGGAGGCGATGGTGAACGCCTCCCTCGCCTTCGCGCGCGAGGAATCGGCCTCGGAGCCGACGGTGCCGCTCGACCTCGCGGCGCTCGCCCGCACCGTGCTCGATGAGGCGGTGGATTCGGGCGAGGCCGGCGCCGAGGCCGTGTCCTACGCCGGGCCCGAGCGGCTGACGGTGCGCGCGCGGCCGGTGGCGCTGAAGCGGGCGCTCGCCAATCTCGTCCAGAACGCCCTGCGCTACGGCGGCGTCGCCCGCATCCGGATCGAGCCGCAGCCCGGCGGCGTCGTCCGCCTGATCGTCGAGGACGACGGGCCGGGCATTCCCGCCGAGGCGCTGGAGACGGTGTTCCAGCCCTTCCGCCGTCTCGAGGACAGCCGGAACCGGGAGACCGGCGGCACCGGCCTCGGGCTTGCGATCGCCCGCAACATCCTGCGCGCCCATGGCGGCGACGTGGCGCTCGAGAACCGCCCGGGCGGCGGGCTCTCGGCGGTCGTCACCCTTCCGGGCTGACGCGCCCGCAGCCCCTCCGTTGCGTCCTCCGGGGTGTTTCTGAGAAGGTTCGGCGCGACCGCACCGATCAGCCCCGAGCAGGAGCACCCGAGCCCATGGAATGGATCATCCTCGTCCTCGTCCTCGTGGTCGTCGGCTGGTTGGTTCTCGTCTACAACCGGCTTGTCGCGCTGCGGCAGGCCTGCGGCCAGGCCTGGTCGGACGTGGAGGTGCAGCTCAAGCAGCGGCACGACCTCATCCCGAACCTGGTCGAGACGGTGAAGGGCTACGCCGCCCACGAGAAGGAGACGCTCGAGCGGGTGATCGCCGCACGCAACGCCGCCGTCGCCGCCCATACGCCGGAGGAGGCCAGCCGCGCCGAGGGCGCGCTCACCGGCATGCTGCGGCAGGTGTTCGCGCTGTCGGAAGCCTATCCCGACCTCAAGGCCAACCAGAACTTCCTGCGCCTGCAGGCGGAACTGTCCGACATCGAGAACAAGATCGCCGCCGCCCGCCGCTTCTTCAACAGCGCGGTGGCCGAGTTCAACAGCGCGATCCAGCAGATCCCGGCGGTGTTCTTCGCCGGCTCCCTCGGCTTCACGCCGCGCGCCTTCTTCGAGCTGACCGATGAGCAGCGCGCCGCCGTGCAGTCGGCGCCGCAGGTGAAGTTCTGAGGCGATGCTGCCCACCGTCGGGCTCAGGACGCATATCTGGAACAACTTCATCAAGTCCGGCCTCCTGCTCGCCGGCTTCCCGCTGCTGCTGCTCCTCGCCACCTTCGCCCTCGTGCTGCTCGTGCAGCACACCGGCAAGGGGCTCTGGGCAGACATGGCGGCCGCGGCGGAGACGCTTCCTGTCGCCTTCCCGGTCGCGCTGCTTGTGTCCGGCATATGGTTCGGAATCGCCTGGCTCGGCTACCAGCCGATCATCTACGCCGTCACCGGCGCCAGGCCGGTGACGCGCGAGCAGGAGCCGCGGCTGTGGAACCTGCTCGAGAACCTCTGCATCTCCCGCGGCCTGACGATGCCGGCGCTGGCCATCATCGAGACCCCGGGGCGCAACGCCTTCGCCTCCGGCCTGTCGCGGCGGGGGGGGCAGGTGACGGTGACGCGCGGGCTGATGGAGGCGCTCGACGACCGGGAGCTCGAAGCCGTGCTGGCGCACGAACTCACGCACATCCGCAACGGCGACGCGCGGCTTGGCGTCATCGCCGCGGTGTTCGCCGGCATCATCTCGCTGGTGGCGGAGGTGGTGTTCCGCGGCATGCGCGGCGTGCGCGTCTCCGGCGGCGGCAACCGCGGCCGTGGCGGCGGCGCGGCGGTGCTGGTCGCGCTCGCCGTCCTCGCCGTCGCCTGGCTGCTTGCGGTGGTGCTGCGCTTCGCCCTCTCCCGCAACCGGGAGTTCCTGGCCGATGCCGGTGCGGTCGAGCTGACGGCGAACCCGGATGCGATGATCTCGGCGCTGCGCAAGGTGGAGGGCAGGTCCGACATTCCCGGGATGCCTTCGCAGGTGCAGGCGATGCTGCTGGATTGGCCGCAGGGCACGCGGGGCTTCAGCCTGTGGGCGACCCATCCCTCCATCGAGGCGCGTGTGCAGGCGCTGGTGGCCTTCGCCGGCGGGCGGGATCCGGGGCCCGTCCTGGAGCCGCGGCACGAGGAGGCCGCGCCGGAAGGCGCCGCGCCAGGCGCGCCGCGCGCCGAATCCCGCTCGCCCTGGTGGCGCGGCCCGGCGGCGTGACCGGCCCGGAAAGACGTGGCGGCAGGCGAAACCCGCACCGATCCCCCGACGTCATCGACCGCCGGGCTGGCGGCACGCCGCCTGCCGCGCCTCAGGCGCCGAGCAGGGCCCGGAGCTTTCCGACCGCGCTCCCAGGCGTCGTCAGGACCGGCAGGCCGGTCGCCTCGGCCACCGGCGCGGCTGCGCGCGCGAGGCTGAACTGCGCGAGCACGATGGCCTCGACCCCTTCGGCCG
Source organism: Acetobacteraceae bacterium (assembly GCA_025055335.1). GTDB lineage: Bacteria > Pseudomonadota > Alphaproteobacteria > Acetobacterales > Acetobacteraceae > JANWXJ01. The sequence goes on along the minus strand of JANWXJ010000057.1, from coordinate 1,519 downwards.
CGAGGTGCCGCGCAGCCGCCACGGCGGCCTCGTCGTGCCGCGCCGGATCGCCCGCCTGCAACGCCGCGAGCGCGCCTTCCGCAAGGCGGGGCCGCACCGAGACACCGGGGGGGAACTCCGCCGGAAGGCTTTCGAGCGTGGGAGGGAAGCTCGCGATCAGGCCGACGCGGCGGAAGCGGGCGGCGTCCTCGATCATCGCCTCCGTCGGCTTCAGGACCGGCAGCGGCGAGACGGCGGCGCGCGCCGCCTCGATCGCGGGGCCGAAGGCGGAGCAGGTGAACAATATGCCGTGTGCCCCGCAGCCGGCGGCGTAGCGCGAGAGGGCGATGAAGCGCGAGACCATGGCCGGGGTGATCGCGCCCTCTGCCGCCAGATCCCGCGACAGGGAATCGTCGAGCAGGTTGGCGAGCACCGCCTCAGGCCACAGCTCGGCGAAGGCGCGCGCGATCGGGGCCGCGGATTCGGCCAGCGCGTGGATCAGGGCGATGCGCATCGCAGGAGGGGGGAGGGGAACTCGGCGCAGTCGGGGAACACGATCTCGTTGTCTCCACGGCGCTCCACGCGCAGCACATTGGCCCCGCCCGGGCAGCCGAAGCCGACATCGGGCGGCACCCGAGCGCCGAGCGGGCCGAGCTGCGGCGCGGCCGGCACCAGGCGGAACTCGTAGCGCCCCTGGTTGACGCTGACCGTCTCGACCAGGCGCTGGCGATACGCGACGTCGGTGAGGGAGGCGCGCATCACCACATCCGCGGTGAAGATCACGGTCGGCTGGGCGAGGCAGGCCGGCCCCTCGCGCTCGAGGGCGGGGAACATCCCGCCGGTCCAGGCGCCGAAGAGGAAGGCGTGCGGCGGCGTGCGCTGCGCCCCGGCCGAGAGGGGCAGCGCGAGAGCGAGAACGCCGAAAGCGGCCCAACGACGGATCCGAGATCGTCCCATGCCGGCGGAAAGACCATGACCGTGGCGGTGTGGCAAGGGCGCGGCGGCGGGAATGCCCTTGGCCCCGCCGCTTGCGATGTCCGGGCCCGGGGGGAGGATGCGGCCGACGTCATGGCGGAGGGATCCTCTTGCTGCGGACAGGCCGACCGCGCTTCGACGCGGGGATCCTCGCCGCCTTCCCCGTGCAGCGGATCGGGGTGGAGGTGCCGGGCCTCGAGCGACCGGTCGCCATCCGTCTCGGCGGGACGGGCCGGCAGGTGTTCCGCGAGACCTTTTTCCGCGACGATTCCAGTTTCGTCCCGCCTCCCGGTCTCCGCGCCATCGTGGATGCGGGGGCGAATGTCGGCTGCTCGGTGCTATGGTTCCGACGCCAGTCCCCGGAGCCGCGGATCGCCGCGCTCGAGCCCGACCCCTACAACTTCGCCGTGCTCGCCGCCGGATGCGGCCGTCTGCCGGGCGTCACGCGGCTGCAGGCGGCGCTGTGGGGCACGGATGGGGAGGTGCGGATCGAACGGCGGCGCAGCGCCGGGCGCCCGCTCGGATCCTGGGGCACGCGCACCGCGGCGCCCGGGGCCGCGCCGGC
>JANWXJ010000053.1 GCA_025055335.1 Acetobacteraceae bacterium | reverse complement strand
GGAACAACAGCCGCAGCCGGTCGGCCGGCGGCGGCGGCAGGGCGGCGGCGACGGGCACGACGCGCTCGGGCGGGATCGGCGCCGGCGGCAGCAGGGCGAAGGCGCGGGCAAGCACCGGCAGCGCCAGGTCCCGCCCGGTCGCGCCCGGGATCGGCGTGCCGTCCGGCCGCCCGACCCAGACCGCAACGACATGCCGCCGGTCGAACCCGATCGCCAGCGCATCGCGCCCGCCCCAGGAGGTGCCGGTCTTCCAGGCGATCCCCTCGGGCCCACCCCCTGGGAAGGGGCGGGCGAGCAGCCCGGCAACCTCGGCGGCCGCACGCGGGCCGAACAGGCGCACCGCCTCGGCCGGACCCGGACCCTCGGGCAGTGCGGAGAGCCGTACCGCCACCCCGCCCGCGCCGAGCGCGGAATACAGCCCGGCCAGTTCCCGCAGCGTCACGCCCGCGCCGCCGAGCGCGAGCGGCAGCGACGCCTCCGTCGCCGCCCGCGGCAGCCGCGGCGGGGTGCCGCCGAGGGCGAGCAGCGCCGCGAAGTCGCTGGGCCCGATCCGGGAAAGCAGCGCGACCGCCGGCAGGTTCAGGCTTCGCCGCAGCGCCTCTGCCGCCGTCACCTGCCCGGCGAAGCCACGGTCGAAGTTCTCCGGCGCATAGGCGCCGAAGCGCTCCGGCAGATCGGCGAGCAGCGTGCCGGGGCGGGCCAGGCCGAGGTCGAAGGCCATGGCGTAGAGCAGCGGCTTCAGCGCCGAGCCCGGCGAGCGCACGGCCCGCGTCAGGTCGAGCGCGCCGGCGCGCGGCTCCTCGCCGAAGGCGCCGCCCACCAGGGCGCGAATCGCGCCGCTGCCGTGCTCGGCGAAGACGAGGGCGACCGAGGCGCGGTCGGGCAGCGCGGCCCGCGCCTCGGCGGCGAGCGATTCGGCCGCGGCCTGCAGCGCGGCGTCGAGCGTCGTCGTGACGCGCCCGCCGCGGCCGGCGAGTTCGCGCGCAAGATGCGGGGCGAGGTTCGGCATCGGCCGCCGCGCCTCGGGCAGCGGCGTGGCGAGGGCGGCGAGCCGGTCGGCCTCGCTGATCCCTGCCGCCCCGGCGGTGCGGGCGGCGAGCAGCGAATCGCGGGCGGCGCGCGCCGCCTCCGGCGCGCGGTCCGGCCGGAGCGACGGCTGCCGCGCAAGGGCGAGCAGCAGCGCCGACTCCGCGACCGAGAGGGTTCCGGCATCCCGCCCGAACCACGCCAGCGCCCCGGCGCGCACCCCTTCCAGATTGCCTCCCTGCGGCGCGAGGGTCAGCCAGAGGCCGAGGATCTCCCGCTTCGAGAACCGGGCCTCGAGCTGGAAGGCCCGCAGGATCTCGACCGCCTTCGCCGGCAGCGTGCGCGGCCGCGGCTCGAGCAGCCGGGCCACCTGCATCGTGAGCGTCGAGCCGCCGGAGATCACCCGCCCGTTCGCCGCCCACTGGGCAGCGGCGCGCAGCAGCGCCAGCGGGTCCACCCCGGGGTGGGAATAGAAGCGACGGTCCTCGGCGGCGATCAGCAGCGCGAGCAGATCGGGAGAGACCTCCGCCGGGGTGGCGGCGAGGCGCCAGACGCCGCCTTCGGCCGGCAGGGCGGCAAGCAGCCTGCCGCCCGCCGCGCGCAGTTCGCCGCCCGGGGCGGCGCGCGACAGGTCGGGCGGGAAGGCGCGGTCGGCGGCGAAGAGAAGCCCGGCCGCCAGGGCGAGCCCGACGCCGAGGCGCCAGAGGGCCCGGCGCACCTGCTACTCCGCCGGCCGCACCGTGATGCGCGCCACGCCCTGGCGGGCGAAGATGCCGGGCCGGTACATGTCCACGACCTCGGCGCCCGGCAGTTCGAAGCTGCCCGCCGTCACCGCCCGCACGCGCACGGCGTAGCGCAGCACTTGGCGGAAGGGCGTGAAGTCGGCGGCGGCGGCGAAGCGGTCGTCGAGCGCCGGGAAGGCCTCCGCCTCGGAGAGTTCTCCGAGGAAGGGCTGCCCCGTCTGCTCGCCGGGCGGCAGGCGGGACTGGATCTCCCAGCCCGCCGGCAGGCCCTGCTGGATCATGGCGCGGTGGGTCTCCCCGGTCTCGGCGCGGGCTTCCACCACCAGCAGGAACACCTGGCCCTGGCGCAGCGTGTCGAGGTTCAGGTTCTGCCCGTCCATGGTCAGGAAGCGGCGGCTGATGCGCAGCCCGGCGCGGGCGGCGGGCTCGGCCTGGGCGGGCAGCCCGAAGGCCGCGACGCGCTGGACGATCGGCCGGGCGCCCTCGTTCCGTGCGCGCACCGGGGCGACGAGCGGAAGCGACACCACCCTCCCCTCCGGCAGGGCGCGCCCGTCCACCGAGACGCGCACCGGCGCGGCGTCCCGCCCGAGCGCCGAGGCGGCGGCCACCGCCCAGGCGGCTTCCTGCGTCGAGAGCCGCTCGGGCGTGGCATCCGCACCCGGCAGGGCGGCCAGCATGGGCCCGATGCGGTTGCGCAGCAGCCCCGCCTCGGTCAGCAGCACCGCGACGGCCAGCCGGTCCCGCATCGTGCTGCCGAAGTCCACGTGCCAAGCGCGGCGTTCGGGGGCGCGCAGCGCCTCGTCGAAAAGCGCCTCGGCGCGTTCCGAATCCCCCGCCTGGGCGAGCGCCGAGGCGAGCTGCGCGCGGGCGAGCGGCGTCGGCAGGCGGTCGCGCAGCTCGAACAGGCGCCGCGCCGCGCCCGGCATCCCCCGCCCGGCGAGCGCCAGCACATGCAGCCGGTAGGCCTGGGCGGCGATGTCCTCCGGTCGGTCGGCGGTGCCGTATTCCGCCTCCTCGGCGAGGCTCCGGAGCGCGAGGGCGAGCGCCGCCTCCGGCACCTCGGCGCCGCCCGCGCGGGCGCGGATCAGCGCCTCGGCGGCGAAGGCGCTGACCCAGCGCTCGGGTTCGCCGGAGGCCGACCACAGCCCGAAGGCGCCATCGAAGCGCTGGCGGTCGAGGATGCGGGAGACCGCCTGCTGCAGCCGCTGGGCGCGGTCGGGCCCGGCCATCGCCTCGGGCGCCATCGCAAGGGCGAGCGCCTCGGCCGCCACCTGCTCGGTGCAGGCGAAGGGGAAGACGGCGAACGAGGCGAGCAGCGCCGACGCGTCGTAGGCGACCGGCCCGCCCCAGGTGACGCGCGCCGAGGCGGTGCCGGGAACGAAGCGGGCAAGGCCCGGATCGGCCACCGCCTCCTGCCCGGGCGCGAGCGTCGTCGCCGCCAGCGCCGACACGCGCGGACGCGAGGAGCGGACGGCGATCCGCGCCTCGCGCGTTGCGGTGAAGCCGTCCGGCCCCTGCACCGAGAGGCGCAGGACGCCCTCCCCCGCCCCCATCGCGCGGAGCTCGAGCGCCGGCGTGGCGCGCTGCCCCGGCGCCAGGGTCACGGCGACGCGACCGCCGCCGGCGAGCGGGCCCTCGGCCGCGACGGTCGCGACCACCTCCCCGCCCGGCAGTTCGAGGTTGTGCAGAAGGATGGGCAGCCGCGCCGTATCTCCGGGGGCGAGGAAGCGCGGCAGCAGGGCTTCCGCCACCAGGCGGTCGCGCACCGTCATCGGCTGGGCGGCGGCGCCGATCCGCTCCCCCTGCCAGGCGACCGCCATCAGGCGCAATTCTCCCATGAAGTCCGGGATGTCGAGGGCGAAGCGGGCGATGCCATCGGCCCCGGCCCGCGCCGGTCCGGCGAACAGCGACACGATCCGCTGCGGCGGGGTGATGCTGTCCCCTCCCTCGTCGCCGTCGCCGCCCTGGCGCAGCGCAGCCGCCTCTCCCTCCGGCGGGGCGATCAGGCGGCCGTAGTCGTCGCGGATGTCGGCGCCGAGGCGCCGGCGGCCGAGGAAATGCCCGACCGGATCGGGCGAGGCGAAGCGGGTCAGCCGCAGGATGCCCTCGTCCACCGCGGCGAGCGTGACCATCGCCCCGGGCGCGGCGCGCACGGCGATCTCCTGCCGGGTGGCCGGCCGGACGAGCCGCGGCGCCTCGATCGCCGCCTCGATCCGGCGCGGGGCGGGATCGAGCGCGACCCAGGCGAGGCCGAGCGCGCGCGCCGGCTGGCCGTCGGCGGCTTCGCCCGGGCGGAACACCGTGGCGGCGAGATAGGCGCCGGGGCCCCAGGCCGGGTCCACCCGCACGGCAACCTCGGTGCCGCCGGCCGGCACCTCGATCTCCCGGAGCTCGACCAGCCGGTCGGTCAGCACGGCGAGGCTGCCACGCCCGGCGAAGGGCGCAACGATGCGGATGCGCGCCGTCTCGCCCGCGCCGTAGGATTGCCGGTCGGCCGAGACATCCACCCGGTCGGGCACCTCGGCGCTCTCCACCCCCGCCCAGCCCGAGCGGAAGCGATAGGAGGCGATGCCGAGCGCGCCGTCCGTCACCTCGAGCCGGTAGCGGCCGAAGGACAGGCGCCGGGCGAAGCGCGCGGGGGCGGCCCCGGTCGGGGTCAGCGTCGCCTGGTCCACCGGCTCGTCGCGCCACACCACGGCATAGCGCGGCACGCCGTCGCGCAGCACGATCCGCCAGTCCGGCCGCTCGCGCACCAGCCGCGCCGTCAGCGGGCGGGCGAGCGGGCGGCCCTCCGGCGAAAGCAGAATCGCCTCGAACGCCGCTTCGGCCCCGTCGTCCACGCTGCCGCCCTGGAACAGCGGGCGGATCGCGACCCAGGGCGAGGTGCCGCGCACCGCCGTCGTGACGGTGAGGCGGGATTCGCGCCCGCCCGGCTCGCCGATCGCGATTCGCGCCTCGGCCCGCAGCGGGCGCGTGGTGTCGGGGGCGCGCGGCAGGTCGAGCGTCAGGGTGGTGCGGCCCTGCGCGTCGGTTTCCGGGATCTCGAAGGTGAGGAGATCGGGCGTCGCCGTCTCGTCCACCGTGCCGAAGCGCCAGCCCTGGGCGGCGGGGGCCGTGCCGGGGAAGGGATCGGGATCGGGCGTCATGCGCAGTTCCGCCTGGCCCGAGAGCCCTTCCGCCGGCGCGCCGTAGAGGAAGCGCGCCACGAGGGGAACGCGGAGCGGCGTGCCGGGCACGAGCACCCCGACATCGCCCGCGAGCTCGACCGCGAGGCGTTCCGGCACGAAGGCCTCAACACGGAACTCGGCGCGGCCGATCGGCGGGGCGTCGGGATCGGACAGCGCCTCGATCCGCCACAGCCCGGCCGGCGCGGAGGCGGACAGCGCAAGCGGCAGGTGGATCGCCGCCCCCTCGCCGCGCGGCGGCACGCTGTCGTGGAACACCTGCCCGTTCGGCCGGCGCACGCGGATACGCACCGGCAGATCCGCCGGGCGCCCGCCGGAATCGCGCAGCAGCGCCATCAGCTGCACCGTCTCGCCGGGGCGGTAGATGCCGCGGTCTAGGTAGAGGAACGCATCCAGCGCCTGCGGATGCGGCCGGCCGGTGGCGCCGCGGTCCGACAGGTCGAAGGCCGCGGCCTCGAGATTGAGGCTGACGAAATCGTCCCCCGCCTCGGCGAACAGCATCACCGGCGCAAGCGGCCCGCGGACGCGCAGCAACCCGGCCGGGAAGCGCACGAGGCCGGCGGCATCCGTCACGGCCTCGCCCAGCACCTCGTTGTTGCGCGCCATCAGGCGCACGCGCACCCCGGGGCGGGGGCGCGCATCGGCGAAGCTGCGCACCTGGGCGGCGAGCCCGTCGCCGCCCCGCCAGGCCGTCAGCCCGAGATCGGTGACGAACAGCGGCAGCGCGGCCTGCGCCGTCTCCCGCGCCGCGCCGCCCTCCGCCGCGCGCACCCAGAGCACATGGAGCCCAGGCGGCGCCGCGGCCAGCGCCGCGGGCAGCGGCAGGGCGATCCGGCGGAACTCGTTGCGCGGGCCGCGCGGCAGCTCCACCGTGCCCTGCCAGACGAGGCGCCCGGCGGTCTCGGCGATGTCCTCGGCCTGCCAGGGATCGAGGCTCTGCCCCGGCTCCCAGCCGCGCAGACCGCCGATCAGGTTGCGCTCCGAGACGCGCAGCAGCCGCAACTCCAGCCGGTCGAGATTGATGACCGCCATGCCGACCCGCTTCGCCTGGCCGCGCGGCAGCAGGAAGAAGCGGGAGTCGAACAGGATCCTCGGCACCCGGTCCGGCATCGCGATGGCGACCGGCGTGTCGGCGCGGAGCGCGACGCCCTCCTCGCCCGGCAGCCCGGCACGCAGGGTGATGCGGGTGACGGTGCCGAAGGGCAGGCCGGAGAGGCAGAGGCGCTCCCCGTCGCGCTGGACCGTCAGGCCCGGGAGGTCGCTGCGCACGAAATCGCCCGGCCGCCAGTCGCTGCGGGGGGCGAGCGGCAGGGTGAAGGCGATGCAGGCCCGCCCTGGCTCGGCTGTCGTCTCGGTCCTGATCTCGCGGACCAGGAGCCCGGCGGCGCGATGCAGCCCGACGAGGCGCTGCATCGCCTGCGCGTCGCGCGGGGCGAGCCGCGCCGCTTCGGCCAGGGCGGCGATCGCCTGGGGGAACCGGCGTTCGGCCTCAAGCGCGTCGGCGATGGCGAGGAGGGCCGGCAGCCGCTCCGCGCCGGGCGGCAGGCGCTCGAGCGCGTTCCAGGCCGCCGCGAGGGCGGTGCGCGGGTCGGCGGGGCGGGATTGCAGCAGCGCCCGGGCATAGGCCAGCCAGTGCTCGGCCGTGGCCTCGGCGCCGCCGATGCGGGTGCGCCAGGCGGCGGCGGCGGCGGCCCAGTTGCCGGCGCGCTCGGCCTCGCGCGCGCGTTGTTCGGCCTGGGCGCGCTGGGCGGGGGTGGCGCCGGCCGGGTTGCGGGCGCGTATCTCCTCGGCGAGGCGCGCCGCGTCGTCGGCGAGACCGGGCAGGTCGAAGCCTTGCGCGCGCGCCGCGGCGGGCGCGACCAGCAGGCAGCAGGCGAGAAGAACCCAGGCGAGGCGACCCACGGCGCGACGCATTCCCGTCCTCCTCGGCTCGTTTCGGAAGCAGTATAGCACCGCGGAGGGCGGGCA
>JANWXJ010000033.1 GCA_025055335.1 Acetobacteraceae bacterium | reverse complement strand
GCTGGTGCGGCTCGGCGTGCCGCGCAACGAGATCGTGATCCAGGCCTTCGGCGAGACCCGCCCGCTGGTGCCGACGGCCGACGGGGTGCGCGAGCCGCAGAACCGCCGCGTCGAGATCGTGCTGCGCTGAGCGCAGGCGACACCCGCCGGACCGACCGGGACGGGCGCCGAAAGGCGCCCGTTCTGCATTGAGGCGCCGTGGCGGGGGCAGGGCGGTCTTGACCGGGCCGCACCCGCAGCCCCATACCCACGGCCGACCCGCGGCGGTGCTCAACCCGCCCCGCCGGACGGAGACCGCACCATGCCCCAGCCGCTGATGCCGAAGGCCACCGCCGTGTGGCTCATCGAGAAGACCTCTCTGACCTTCGAGCAGATCGCCGATTTCGTCGGCATGCATCCGCTCGAGGTCCAGGCCATCGCGGATGGGGAGGTGGCGCAGGGCATCGTCGGCTACGACCCGGTGCAGAACGGCCAGCTGACGCGGGAGGAGATCGCCCGCTGCGAGGCCGATCCCTCCGCCCGCCTGCAGTTGCTGGAATCCGCCCTGCCTGCGCCGAGGAGCCGCAGCAAGGGGGCGCGCTACACCCCCGTCGCCAAGCGGCATGACCGCCCCGACGGCATCGCCTGGATCCTGCGCTACCACCCCGAGGTGCCGGACTCGGTGATCGCCAGGCTGCTCGGTACGACGAAGGAGACGATCCAGAAGGTCCGCGACAAGACCCACTGGAACAGCGCCAACATCAAGCCGCGCGATCCGGTGCTGCTCGGCCTGTGCAGCCAGTCGGACCTGAACGCCGCGATCGCCGCCGCCGGCGGCGCGCCCGCCCCCCGCCCCGCCGAGGACGCCGCCTGAACCGGGCGGGGCGCCGCCTAGCTCGCCCGCAGCCGCTCCATCTCCTCCTTCAGCCTCAGCTTCTCGAGCTTCATCCGGGCGATCGCCTCGGCATCGCGGGCCGGGCGGGCGGCCTCCTCGGCGATGCGCTTCTCGAGGCTGGCGTGCCGCTGCCTCAAGGCTTCGAGCCGTGCGGATGCGCTCATGCGGGACTCCTTCTGCCCATGGCGGGCCGGGGGGCCGGCCGGGAGGGCCGGCGCCCCCGGAAGGCACGGATGCCCTGGCCCGAAGGCTGGAACATCCATGCCCGGCCATGCTAAGCGGGCGCGCCGCGGGGCGCCAGCCTCCTGACGGGGCCGCCGCGCCGCGCCGATGGACGTCTTCCGAAGGCCGACCCGCCCGCCATGCTCGCCGACCGCGACGCCCTGCTCCGACGCCTGCATGAACTCCGCAGCGAGCACCGGGACCTCGACACCGTGATCGCCCGGCTCGAGGGCACCGGGATAGACCAGCTCCAGCTGCAGCGCCTGAAGAAGCGCAAGCTGCGGCTGAAGGACGAGATCGCCTGGGCGGAATCCCGGCTGCTTCCGGACATCACGGCGTGAGGGAGGACGCCGCGCCGAAGGTCGGCGTCATCATGGGCAGCCGCTCCGACTGGGAGACGATGCGCCACGCCGCCGAGACGCTGGAGCGCCTCGGCATCCCGCACGAATGCCGCGTCGTCTCCGCCCACCGCACGCCGGACCGGCTGTTCGCCTATGCCCGGGGCGCGGCCGCGCGGGGCCTTTGCGTCATCATCGCCGGCGCCGGCGGGGCGGCGCATCTGCCCGGCATGGTCGCCTCCCTCACGCGGTTGCCGGTGCTCGGCGTCCCGGTCGAGTCCCACGCCCTCAAGGGCCAGGACAGCCTGCTCTCCATCGTGCAGATGCCGGCCGGCGTGCCGGTCGGCACGCTCGCCATCGGCAAGGCGGGGGCCACCAATGCGGCGCTGCTTGCCGCCGCCATCCTCGCGCTGTCGGACCCGGCGCTCGCCGCCCGGCTCGAGGCGTTCCGCGCCGAGCAGACCGCCGCCGTTCCGGAAACCCCCGCATGAGCCTGCCGCCCGGCGCGCGCATCGGCATCCTGGGCGGGGGCCAGCTCGGGCGGATGTCGGCGATGGCCGCCGCCCGCCTCGGCTACCGCCCGCATGTCTTCGCCCCGGAGGCGGACGGGCCGGGCATGCAGGTCGCGGCCGACCGCACCGTCGCCGCCTACACGGACGCCGAAGCCCTCGCCCGCTTCGCCGCCGCCGTGGACGTGGTCACCTTCGAGTTCGAGAACGTGCCGGCGGAAACCCTGTCGGTGCTCGCGCCGCTGGTCCCCTGCCGCCCCGGCGCAGGGGTGCTCGCCACCTGCCAGGACCGGCTGGCCGAGAAGGCCTTCCTCCGCCGCGCCGGCGTGCCGGTCGCCCCCTTCGCCGCCGTGACGCAGGAGGCCGAGCTTCCGGCCGCCCTCGCCGTCACCGGCCTGCCGGCGGTGCTGAAGACGACCCGCCTCGGCTACGACGGCCGCGGCCAGGCGGTGGTGCGCAGCGAGGCGGAGGCCCGCGCCGCCCTGGCCCGTCTCGCCCCCGCGCCCTTCATCCTGGAGTCCTTCGTCGCGTTCGCCGCCGAGGTCTCGGCCCTCGTCGCCCGCGGCGAGGACGGGGCGATGGTGATCTACGACGTGGCGCAGAACCGCCACGCCCGCCACATCCTGGACGAGAGCGTGGCGCCCGCGCCGATCCCGCCCGCCACCGCGGAGGCCGCCCGCGCCCACGCCCGCGCGGTGGCCGAGGGGCTCGGCCTCGTCGGCGTCGCGGCCATCGAGTTCTTCCTGCTGCCGGAGGGCGCGCTGGTCGGCAACGAGATCGCGCCCCGCCCGCACAACTCCTTCCACTGGACGATCGAGGCCTGCCGGATCAGCCAGTTCGAGGCGCATATCCGCGCCGTCGCCGGGCTGCCCCTGCCCGATCCCGGCCGCCACCATGCGGCGGTGATGAAGAACCTGATCGGCCCCGAGGGGATGGCGCTGCTGCCCGGCCTGCTCGCCGACCCGGCCTGGACGGTGCATCTCTACGGCAAGGCCGAGGCGCGGCCGGGGCGCAAGATGGGCCACGCGACGCGGCTGCTGCCCGAGGCGCCGGCCGCAGGCAGCATCTGCGCCGGCTGACCTCCGCCGGCCGGTGGCGCCCCCGCCCGATCGGGGCGCCCCGGCGCCCCCTCAGCGCTGCGCGGTCTGCCGCTGCTGCTGCGGCTGCGCCTGGGCGGTGCGGGTGCGCTCCGCCGGGGCCGCGGCCTGCTGCGTCGCCGGGCAATCCGCGATCGGCATCGGGTTCGGCACGCGGTACTGCGCCGACAGCGCCGCCACCGCGCCGCCGTTCGGCGCCGCAAGCGCGGCCTGGAACAGCGGCCCGACATCGCGGCAGAAGTGCGAGCCCTGGCGGATCCCCTCCTGGGACTGCGCGTTGGCGAGGTTGGTGATGTACTGGTCGTACTGCCGCTGGCCCTGGGCGCCGTGGGCCCGCCGGAACACGGCCGACACGGTGCGGTGGGCGGCGCCGAGCTCGGCCTGATGGCGGCGGACGAAGGCGTTATAGTCGTCGGTCCGGCCGCAGGCGATGGCCGCGACCATGAGCTGGCTCTGCACCGCGCGGACATCCACCGCCGTGCGCTCGGCCGGGCGGATGCAGGCCTGCGCGAAGGCGGTAGAGGAGAGGCCGGCGGCAAGGCCGGCGGCGATGACGACGTGCTTGATGCCCATGGCGACCGAGACCCCCGGACCGGTGTGCGGCCCTTCTGTAGCCTGTTTCCCGCCGGCCTGAACAGGGGCTTCTTGCAGGCGCCGAGCTGTTTTTCTTCAACCCGTTGCAGTTCGATCCCGCGACGGCGTCGCAACCGGCCGGCATCTTCGGCCGATCCGCGCCAGCCCCTCGATCCGCCGGTCGAGGAAGGCGAGCGCGTCGTCGGTCTCGGCCCTGTCGTCCCTGAGCCAGTAGGCGAGTGTCGCGGCGTAGATGCCGCCGAGGCTCGCGCGCTTGGTGTACCAGGCGAAATCGGCCGAGGCGTCGCCCGCGGCGTGCCACATCGCATCCGCCGTGCGCGCCGTGCAGCGGAGCGAGACGGGCGCGTTCCACGGCAGCGCGAGCAGGGCGAGGGCGCGGCGCAGCGCCGCCTTGTGCGGGGCGGCGGCGGAGAGGCGGAGTTCGACCAGGCGGCGGATGCGCTGGGCGGTGCGGAGAGCGGCGAAGCCCGGATCGGCCGCGGCGGCCGCCTCCATCTCGCGGTCGGCGAGGTCGCACCACGCCTCGATGGCGCCGAGCGGGCCGCGCGGGAACAGCGAGGGCGCGAGCGCGCGGTCGAGCCCTGCGGCGGCGACCGCCTCGGCAAGCGCCGCCACCGTCCAGCCCCGCTCCGCCGCGATCGGCAGCAGGGCGCGGATCGCCGCGTCGCGCTCGGGGCTGCGTTCGATCGGTGTCATCGGTCGGTCTCCTGGAAGCGGGCGAGTTCCTCGACGAAGCCGAGGCGGGAGAGGTCCGGCATCCGCATCGGATAGAGGATCCCGTCGAGGTGGTCCGCCTCGTGCTGGAACACCCGCGCGGTCAGCCCCTCCGCCTCGCCCTCCACCACGCGGCCCTGCAGGTCGAGCGCGCGGAAGCCGATGCGCCGCGCCCGCGGCACCGCGCCGCGCAGCCCGGGGATCGAGAGGCAGCCTTCCCACGCCGTCTCCGTCGCGTCGTCGAGCGGCACGAGTTCGGGGTTGATGAGGGCGGCGACGGTCGGCGCCTCGTCGCTGCCCTGGCGGAAGACGAACAGCCTGAGCGACACATGCACCTGCGGCGCGGCAAGGCCGAGGCCGTTCGCGTCCAGCATCGTCTCGGCCATGTCGGCGACGAGGCGCGCGATCTCGGGCGCGGTCGGGTCCTCGACCGGGGCGGCGCGGGCGAGCAGGACGGGATGGCCCAGGCGGGCGATCTTCAGGATGGCCATGGGGCGGCTCGTGGCTCCCGGGGATGTGGGGCGATGATGCGGCGGCGGAAGGGCTTTTGCACAGCCCCGGGAATGTGCTATCAGCGGCGGCCCGGGCGGGTCGGGGCGGTCCCGGCCCGCCGCTTTCCCGTCACTTCGCGAGAGAACAGGAGCAGGATCCGCGTGCAGGTCGTCGTCCGCGACAACAATGTCGAACAGGCGCTGAAGGCGCTCAAGAAGAAGCTTCAGCGCGAGGGCGTGTTCCGCGAGATGAAGCTCCGCCGCCACTACGAGAAGCCCTCCGAGCGCCGCGCGCGCGAGGCGGCCGAGGCCATCCGCCGCGCCCGCAAGGTGGAGCGCAAGCGGCTGGAGCGCGAAGGCTTCTGAACGGGCGGCGGCGGGCCGCGTCCCGCCGCCCGGATGGCAGCGCCGCGCGGGGGCAACCCGGCGCGGCGTTTTCGCGCGGGCGCGCTACAGGCCGAAGGCCGGGTTTTAGGCGATGCGGCCTGTTCGCGGCAGCCCGCCCGGGCGCAACTCCATCGCCTGGAAGGCCGGGCCGGAGAACGGGGCGTCCAACTCCCGCGCCACGGCGAAGCCGAAGCGCCCATAACAGGCCGGATCCCCGAGAACGATCACCGCGCCGACGCCCGCCCGCCGTGCGGCCGTTGGGCCCGGCGCGCAGCAGCGCGGCGCCGGGTCCCTGCCGCCGTGCGGGCGCCGCGACGGCGAGCGGGGCGAGGGCCAGGGCCTCGGCAGGCCCGACCCGGATGCGGCGCCCCAGGATGCGGCCGAGGAGGGAGCCGCCCCGCTCGGCCACGATCTCGACCGGTGCGCCATGGGTGCGGAGCGCGGCGACGAGGTCCGCCTCCTCCGGCCTTCCGAAGGCGTCCGCCACCGGCGCGGCGATGGCGGCGCGGTCCGCCGCCCCTGCCGGCCGGAGGCGCGGCGCTACTTCTGCAGGGCCTGCACGATCTCCTGCGTCACCTTCTTCGCGTCGCCGAACAGCATGTAGGTGTTCGGCCGGTAGAACAGCTCGTTCTCGACGCCGGCGTAGCCGGAGGCCATGCTGCGCTTGACGAAGAACACCGTCTTGGCGCGCTCCACGTCCAGCACCGGCATGCCGTAGATCGGGCTCGACTTGTCGGTCTTGGCCGCCGGGTTCGTCACGTCGTTGGCGCCGATCACGAAGGCCACATCCGCCTCGGCGAACTCGGGGTTGATCTCCTCGAGCTCGAACACCTCGTCGTAGGGCACATTGGCCTCGGCCAGCAGCACGTTCATGTGCCCGGGCATGCGGCCGGCCACCGGGTGGATGGCGTATTTGATCTCCACGCCTTCCTTCTTCAGCAGGTCCGCCATCTCGCGCAGCACCTGCTGGGCCTGCGCCACCGCCATGCCGTAGCCCGGCACGACGATGATCTTGGAGGCGTTCTTCATGATGAAGGCCGCATCCTCCGGGCTGCCGGCCTTGACGGGCCCCTTGTCCGCCGCCCCGCCCGCCGCCGCCGCCCCGCCGTCCGAGCCGAAGCCGCCGAGCAGCACGTTGACGATCGAGCGGTTCATCCCCTTGCACATGATGTAGGAGAGGATGGCGCCCGAGGCGCCGACCAGCGCGCCCGTCACGATCAGCAGCAGGTTGCCGATGGTGAAGCCGATCCCCGCCGCCGCCCAGCCGGAGTAGGAGTTGAGCATCGAGACCACGACCGGCATGTCCGCACCCCCGATCGGGATGATGATCAGCACCCCGAGCACGAAGGACAGGATCGCGATCAGCCAGAACAGCACCGGGCTGCCGGTGATCACGAACAGGATCACGAGCAGCAGCAGCAGGATGGCGAGCCCGAGGTTGATCTGGTGCTGGCGGGGGAAGATGATCGGCGCGCCGCTCATCCGCCCGTCGAGCTTGAGGAAGGCGATGACGGAGCCCGAGAAGGTGATGGCGCCGATCGCCACCCCGAGGGACATCTCGATCAGGCTCGCCGCCTTGATGTTGCCGGCGGTGCCGATGCCGAAGGATTCCGGGCTGTAGAGCGCCGCCGCGGCGACGAACACCGCCGCCATGCCGACCAGGCTGTGGAAGGCCGCGACCAGCTGCGGCAGCGCCGTCATCTGGATGCGCTGGGCGATCACGGTGCCGATCGCGCCGCCGATCGCCACCGCCAGCACGATCAGCGCGAAGGCGGAGAAGCCGATGCCGCCCTTCAGGATCGTCGCCAGCACGGCGACGCCCATGCCGATCATGCCGTAGAGCAGCCCCTGGCGGGAGGATTCCGGGTGGCTCAGCCCGCGCAGCGCCAGGATGAACAGTACCGAGGCGGCGAGATAGGCGAGTGTGGCGATGGTCGCCATGGCTCAGCCGCCCTTCCGCTTGAACATGGAGAGCATCCGCCGGGTGACGAGGAAGCCGCCGAAGATGTTGACGGAGGCGAGCAGCACCGCGAGGAAGCCGAACACCTGCGCCGCCGCGCTCTCGGCCAGCCCCACCGCCATCACGCCGCCGACGACGATGACGGAGGAGATCGCGTTGGTCACGCCCATCAGCGGGCTGTGCAGGGCGGGCGTGACGCTCCACACCACGTAGTAGCCGACGAAGCAGGCGAGCAGGAAGATCGTCAGCAGCATCAGGAAGGGATCGGCCGCGGCGATGGCGGGTGCGGCGGCGCGTTCGGCGGCGGCGGCCAGCGCCAGCGCCTCGTTCGCCAGGGCCTGCAGGCGCTCGGCAAGCGTGCCGGCATCCCGCGCGACGTCGGTCATGCTCATGGTGCGATGGTCTCCGGATCAGGCCGCCGCGGCGGGGGCGAAGGCGGGGTGCACCACCGCGCCGCCGCGCGAGAGCAGCACACCCTTCACGATCTCGTCCTCGGCCGGCAGGTTCGGGCGTTTCTCCGCCTTGTCCCAGAAGGTGGAGAGGAAGGTGAGGAGGTTGCGCGCATAGAGCGCCGAGGCCGCGGCCGGGATGCGGCCCGGCCAGTTGCGGAAGCCGAGGATCGTCACGCCGTTGCCGGTCACGGTCGCCTCGCCCGGCTTCGTCAGCGCGCAGTTGCCGCCCGCCTCCGCCGCGATGTCCACGATCACGCTGCCGGGCCTCATGGAGGCGACCATCTCGGCGCTGACGAGGGTTGGCGCCTTTCGCCCCTGCACGAGCGCCGTGCAGATCACGATGTCCTGCTTCGGCAGATGCGCCGCCACCACCTCCGCCTGCTTCGCGTAGAAGGCGGCCGAGAGCTGCCTCGCGTAGCCGCCGGCCGTCTGGGCCTCGCGGCTCTCCTCGTCCTCGTAGCCGACGAAGGCGGCGCCGAGCGACTTGATCTCCTCCTTCGCCGCCGGCCGGACGTCGGTGGCGGACACCCGCGCCCCGAGCCTGCGGGCGGTGGCGATCGCCTGCAGCCCCGCAACGCCTGCGCCCATCACGAACACATTCGCCGCCGGCACGGTGCCGGCCGCCGTCATCAGCAGGGGAAAGGCCCGGCCATAGGCCGCCGCCGCCTCCACCACCGCCCGGTAGCCCGCGAGATTCGCCTGGGAGGAGAGCACATCCATGGACTGCGCGCGGGTGATCCGCGGCAGGAGCTCCATCGCGCAGGCGTCGATCCCCGCCCGCGCATAGGCCTCGGCGGCCGCCGCATCGGCCGAGAGCGTGCCGACCAGCAGCGCCCCGCGCGGGATCAGCGCCATCTCGTCAACCTCGCCCTCGCCGGCGGACAGCGGCGCGCGCACCTTCAGCACGATTCCGGCGCCCGACAGCGCGGCGGCCGGATCGGCCGCCACCTCGGCCCCGGCCTCGGCATAGGCGGCGTCGGTGATGCCGGAGGCAAGGCCCGCGCCGGCCTCGACCGCCACCGTGCAGCCCAGGCCGGCGAGTTTCTTCACGGTCTCGGGCGTCGCCGCCACCCGTGTCTCGCCGGCGCGACGCTCGCGCAGCACCGCGACCTTCATCCCCACCCCTCCTTCCGCAAGCGCAGCGGCGCATATGACGGCAGAGGGGGCCTCTGGCAAGCCGCGCCGGATGACCC
>JANWXJ010000068.1 GCA_025055335.1 Acetobacteraceae bacterium | reverse complement strand
TCGGCCCCGAGGCGGCGGCGGATCGAGCGGACCTGCTACCCCCGATCATCGGGCGGGGCGGCCTGCGTCGGCGGCTGCCTCCCCTCGTGCCGGCCCGCAAGCGCCGGGGCCGAGGGCTACTCTGCCTTGAGCGCCGCCCCGGCCGCGAGCGGCGAGAGCACCGCCGAGACGGCGAACAATGCTGCGAGCAGCAGCAGGAAGGGCCGGGGGCTGAGGCCGCCCGCCGCCGCCTCGATCGCGGCGGCGCCGAAGATCAGCGCCGGGATCGCAAGCGGCAGCACGAGCAGCGGCAGCAGCACCCCGCCTCGGCGCGCCCCGAGCGTGAGCGCCGCCCCCGCGGTGCCGAGCAGCGACAGGATCGCGGTGGCAAGCGCCAGCGCGCCGACCGCCGCCCCCCAAGCCGGACCGGGCAGGTTGAGCAGGGCGGCGGCGATGGGAGCGGCGGCGAGCAGGGGTAGCCCCGTCGTCGTCCAATGCCCCGCCGCCTTGGCCAGGGCAATCGCGGCCGGCGAAAGGCCGGAGAGCAGCAGCTGGTCGAGCGAGCCGTCCTCGGCGTCGGCGCCGAACAGCCGGTCGAGCGGCAGCAGCGCGGCAAGCAGCGCCGAGGCCACCAGCGCCCCGGGCGCGAGGCGCGCGAGAAGCTCGGGCGAAGGCCCGACACCGAAGGGGAACAGCGCCGCGACGAGGACGAAGAACAGCACCGCCGCCAGCGTGTCGGCCGGGTGCCGGAGGGCGAGGCGGAGCTCGCGCAGGAACAGCGCGATCACGGCGCGGATCGTGGCGCGGGCAGCCGACGGGGCGGGGGCCACGCCGTCACAGCGCGAGCTCCCGGGCCCCGGGCAGAGGCAGCGGCAGATGCGTGGCGGCGATCACGGCCCCGCCCTTCGCCCGGTGCGACTCGAGCACAGCGCCGAGCCGGGCGACCGAGGCGTGGTCGAGCCCGACGGTCGGCTCGTCGAGCAGCCAGAGCGCGGGCCGCCCGAGCAGCAGCCGGGCGAGGGCGAGCCGCCGGCGCTGGCCCGAGGAGAGGACGCGGGCCGGAAGGTCGGCCAGATCGGCAAGCCCGAGGGCGGCGAGCGCCTCGCGCCAGTCTCCGCCCCACAGCCGGGCCCAGAAGGAGATGTTCTCCGCCACCGTCAGCGAGGGCTTCAGCGCCTCCGCATGGCCGGCATAGCGGATTCGCAGGGCATGCGCCTCTCGGTCGGCGAAGGCGTCCTCGCCGCGCCAGAGCACGCGGCCGGACAGCGGCGGCAGCAGCCCGGCGAGGCAGCGCAGCAGGCTGGATTTGCCGGCGCCGTTCGGGCCTGTCAGCAGCAATGCGCCGCCTTCCGGCACGGCGAGCGAGAGGCCGGCGAACACCACCCGCTCGCCGCGCAGCAGGGCAAGCTCCTGCGCCTCGATCAGCGGCGGGGCCGATGGACCGGGGCCGCCCGGCGTGGTTAAACCCGGGCCGTTTCGACGCGCAGTCATCCTTGGGGAGCCCATACAGATGCGGATGATCGGGCAGGACAGCCTGAAGACCCGCCGTGCCCTGACCGTGGACGGCAAGACCTACCACTATTTCAGCCTTTCGGAAGCGGCGCGGTCGATCGGCGACATCTCGCGCCTGCCCTTCAGCCTCAAGGTGCTGCTCGAGAACGTGCTGCGCTTCGAGGACGGGCGGTCCTACACGGTGGAAGATGCCCGGGCCTTCGCCGGGTGGCTCGCCAATGGCGGCAGGTCGGACAAGGAGGTGCCGTTCCGCCCCGCGCGCATCCTGATGCAGGACTTCACGGGCGTGCCGGCGGTGGTGGACCTTGCCGCGATGCGCGACGGCATCACCCGCCTCGGCGGCGATCCGAGGCGCGTGAATCCGCTCGTGCCGGTGGACCTCGTGATCGACCACTCGGTGATGGTGGACGTCTCGGGCAGCAGGGACGCGCTGCAGAAGAACGTCGAGATCGAGTTCGAGCGCAACGGCGAGCGCTACGAGTTCCTGCGTTGGGGCCAGGAGGCCTTCGCCAATTTCCGAGTGGTGCCGCCGGGCACGGGCATCTGCCATCAGGTGAACCTGGAATACCTCGCGCAGGTGGTGTGGACGATGACGGATGCGGGCGACACCTACGCCTATCCCGATTCCTGCTTCGGCACCGACAGCCACACCACCATGGTGAACGGCCTTGGCGTGCTGGGCTGGGGGGTTGGCGGGATCGAGGCGGAGGCCGCCATGCTCGGCCAGCCGATCGCCATGCTGATCCCGGACGTGATCGGCTTCCGCCTGACCGGGGCGCTGCGCGAGGGCGTCACCGCGACCGACCTCGTGCTGACGGTGACGCAGATGCTGCGGAAGAAGGGCGTGGTCGGCAAGTTCGTGGAGTTCTTCGGGCCGGGGCTCGAGCACCTGCCGCTCGCCGACCGCGCCACCATCGCCAACATGGCCCCCGAATACGGCGCGACCTGCGGCTTCTTCCCGGTGGACGAGACGACGCTCGGCTACCTGCGGCTCAGCGGCCGCGACGAGCACCGCATCAACCTGGTGCGCGAATGGTGCAAGGCCCAGGGCATGTGGCACGACGCCACCACCCCGGAGCCGGTGTTCACCGAGGTGATGGAGCTCGACCTCTCGACGGTCGAGCCCTCGCTCGCCGGTCCGAAGCGGCCGCAGGACCGGGTCGCGCTCGGCAATGTCGCCGCCGCCTTCGGGACGGACCTCTCTTCAGGCGCCCTAGGCGTGCCGGGCGACAAGGCCGGGCTGCGCGTGCCAGTGGCCGATGCCAACTACGATCTCGGGCATGGGGACGTGGTGATCGCCGCCATTACCTCCTGCACCAACACCTCGAACCCGTATGTGCTGGTGGCGGCGGGGCTGGTCGCGCGCAAGGCGCGTGCAAAGGGGCTCGCGCCGAAGCCTTGGGTGAAGACCTCGCTTGCCCCGGGGTCCCAGGTGGTGACGGACTATCTGACACGTTCGGGCCTGCAGGAGGATCTCGACGCCCTCGGCTTCCAGACGGTCGGCTACGGCTGCACCACCTGCATCGGCAACTCCGGCCCGCTGCCCGACCCGATCGTGGACGCGATCGAGGAGAACAAGCTCGTCGCGGTGTCGGTGCTGTCGGGCAACCGCAACTTCGAGGGGCGGGTGCATCCGAATGTGCGGGCGAACTACCTCGCCTCGCCGCCGCTCGTCGTCGCCTACAGCCTGCTCGGCACGGTGGCAAAGGACATCACGACCGAGCCGCTCGGGGTCGGGCGGGACGGGCAGCCCGTCTATCTCAAGGACGTCTGGCCGACGCAGGCCGAGGTCAACGAAGTTGTCCAGTCGGCGCTGACGCGGGAGATGTTCCGCCAGCGCTACAGCGACGTGTTCAAGGGGCCGAAGCAGTGGCAGGCGATCCGGGTGGACACCGGATCGGACACCTACCGCTGGAACGCTGGCTCCACCTATGTGCAGAACCCGCCCTATTTCGAGGGCATCGGCATGGAGCCGCCGCCTGTTGCGGATGTGAAGGGCGCGCGGATCCTGGCGCTGCTCGGCGATTCCATCACCACCGACCACATCAGCCCGGCGGGCTCGATCAAGAAGGCCTCGCCGGCCGGGGAATACCTGCTGCAGCGGCAGGTGCTGCAGAAGGACTTCAACAGCTACGGCGCGCGCCGCGGCAACCACGAGGTGATGATGCGGGGCACCTTCGCCAACATCCGCATCCGCAACGAGATGGTGCCGGGGATCGAGGGTGGCGTCACGAAGCACTATCCGTCCGGCTGGGTCGGGCCGATCTACGACGTGGCGATGCGCTACAAGGCCGAAGGCGTGCCGCTGGTGGTGATCGGGGGGAAGGAATACGGCACCGGTTCCTCGCGTGACTGGGCGGCGAAGGGGACGATGCTGCTCGGCGTGAAGGCGGTGATCGTCGAGAGCTTCGAGCGCATCCACCGCTCGAACCTCGTCGGGATGGGGGTGCTGCCGCTTACCTTCAAGGAGGGCGAGACGCGCAAGACCCTCGGCCTGACCGGCGAGGAGGTGATCGACATCCTCGGGCTCGAGAACCTGAAGCCGCGGGTGATGCTGGACCTTGTGATCACCCGCGCGGACGGCTCGAGGCACACCACTCAGGTGCTGTGCCGGATCGATACTGCCGACGAGGTGGAGTACTACCGCAACGGCGGCATCCTGCACTACGTCCTGAGGAGCATGGCGAAGGCGGCCTGAGGCCTGCCCCGCGCAGGTTGTTCCGTCGTGCCGCGTCCCTTCCCTGGGCGCGGTGCGCTGCGGTTCAGGCTGCGGCGATCCGCGGGCTGTCCGACAGCTCGCCGCGCGCCGCGGGCCGCGCCTGCTGCGGCTCCCGCAGCACATAGCCGCGGCCCCAGACCGTGCCGATCAGATCCGCGGCGCCGGCCTGCGCGAGCTTTTTCCGCAGCTTGCAGATGAAGACGTCGATGATCTTCACCTCCGGCTCGTCCATGCCGCCGTAGAGGTGGTTCAGGAACGCCTCCTTCGTCAGGACGATGCCCTTGCGGAGGGTCAGCAGTTCCAGGATCGCGTATTCCTTGCCCGTCAGGTGGACCGGGCGCCCGTCCACCGTAACCTCCCGCGCGCCGAGATCGAGGCTGAGGGAGCCGACCGTCAGCACGCTGCGGCTGTAGCCCTTGGAACGGCGGACGATCGCCTGGATCCGCGCCACCAGTTCCTGCGCGTCGAACGGCTTCACGATGTAGTCGTCCGCCCCGAGGCCGAAGCCCTTCACCTTCGCCTGCGGCTTGTCGAGGCCGGAGAGGATGAGCACCGGCGTGTCCTTCTTCGCCGCGCGCAGCTTCCGCACGACCTCATAGCCTTCCATGTCCGGGAGCATGAGATCGAGGAGGATCAGATCGTAGTCGTAGAGCCGCGCCAGTTCGAGGCCTTCCTCGCCGGTGTCGGCCGCGTCCACGACCATCGCGGAGGCCGAGAGCATTTTTGCGACACCACGCGCGGTGGTGAGATCGTCTTCGATCAGGAGGATCCGCATCGTTGGCTCCCTTGGTGAGGCTCCTTCATCTCATACAACTTTTCCGAGTGATGGAAAGAGATTTTTCGCGCCTAAGGCGTATCAACTTTGAGACGCTGCCGTCGCATGGCCAGTGCCCGCCGTTAACCATTTCACGATGGAATGAACAGGCGGGATGTATTGCTCGCCAGGGTTGTGGCTACCCACCAGTCCACATTCCGGTCAACGCCGGGCGCGCTCACGTTGCAGAGCCCTACGACAGGCTGCGTTAACCAACCTTTGCCGCGCCGCGGGACGTGGTGCCGCTTGGCGCGTCTTCCGCCCGGAACGGAGACAACCCGGCCAGGGCATCCCGCTCCGCAGCCAGCGCTTCACGCTCCCGGCGGAGAAACTCCGCCACCGCCCGCCGCAGGCCGGCGTGGCGCAGCCAGTGCGCGGAGAAGGTCGGCACCGGAAGGTAGCCGCGGGCGATCTTGTGCTCGCCCTGCGCGCCGGCCTCGACGCGCGGGATGCCGTGGGCGATCGCGTATTCGATCGCGCGGTAGTAGCAGAGCTCGAAATGGAGGAACGGCGCCTCCACCACCGCGCCCCAATTGCGGCCGTAGAGCGCGTCGGCGCCGCGCAGGTTGAGCGCGCCGGCCACCGGCTCGCCGTCGCGCTCGGCCAGCATCAGCACCACACGGTCCCCGAGCCGCTGCCCGAGTAGCGGCCAGAAGCGCGGCGTGAGGTAGGCCGCGCCCCAGCGCTTGTCCACCGTGGCGAGGTAGAAGCGGTGGAAGGCGGCCCAGAGCGCGGGCGGCGCCTCGCTGCCGAGGACGGTGCGAAAGGCGAGGCCGCTCGTCGCCGCCCCCCGCCTTTCGCGCCGGATCTGCTTGCGTTTGCGCGAGGAGAGGGCGGCCAGGAACGCCTCGAAATCGGCGTAGCAGGCGTTCCGCCAGTGGAACTGCATGCCTTCGCGCTGCAGCCAGCCGGCCTCGCCGAAGGCGCGCCACTCGGCCTCGGTGCAGAAGGTGACGTGGCAGGAGGAGACGCCGATCCGCTCCGTGGCCTCGGCCAGAACCGCGGCGAAGGCCGTGGGCGACACGCCGGCGCCGGGGCGGAGCAGCAGCCGCGGGCCCGGAACCGGGCTGAACGGCACGCAGATCTGCCATTTCGGGTAGTAGCGGCCGCCCGCGCCCTCGAGCGCCCGGGCCCAGCCCTGGTCGAACACGTATTCGCCCCAGGAATGCGCCTTGAGGTAGCCCGGCGCGCAGGCGACGACGCGTCCGGAGGCATCCCGCAGCACCGCATGGCGCGGCGCCCAGCCGCTTCCCGGGCCGGTCGAGCCGCTGTCTTCCACGGCCGACAGGAAGGCGTGGCTGACGAAGGGGTTGCCTTCGCCGGCGCAAGCGTCCCACTCGGCCGGCGCGATCTCGGCGATCGCGCCGTGCAGCGTGAGGGTCAGGCCATCGCCGTCGGGCATGGGCAGGGAGGTGGCCCCTGGCGCCGCGGCGGCAAGCCGCGCTCAGCCGCCGATCGGGCGAAGCTCGTCGAGCCGAGCGAACAGCTCGGCGCGCGGCAGCTTGGTGTAGTCCTTTGCGTGCTCGCCGACGATCGCGCCCTGCACCGCGCGCGAGAGCAGCGGGCGCATGTCGCCGAGCAGGCGGGGCGCGGCGATCAGCACGATGCGCTGCGCCTCGCCGGCCGCAACGGCGGCGTCCAACGCGGCGGCGAGGTCGCGGGCGAAGTCGTGCTCGGCGGCCTCCTTCGGCGTCTCGCGCGGCTCCATCGCGCTGCGGCGGCTGCCGCTGCTCTCGAAGGCGCGGCCGGGCCTGTCCTCGCCCATCTCGTGCGCCTTGAGGTGTGCGAGCGGATTCTCCCAGGAGCGGACAGTGTCGTAGCCGCTTTCGCCGCGGCGCTTCACCAACGCCTCGGCACGGCCGGCATCGGCCACCACGAACCAAGTGACGGGCTTTTCCATGTCGTCTTCCTCTCCCGGCCGCTCAGGCCAGCTCGAACATCGCCTCGACCTCGACGGCGGCACCGGAGGGCAGTTCCGCTACCCCGATCGTCGAGCGGGCGTGGCGCCCGGCCTCGCCGAAGATCGCGACCGCCAGGTCCGAGGCGCCGTTCATCACCGCCGGAAGGGCGGTGAAGCCAGGGGCGGCGTTGATGAAGCCGCCGAGCCGCAGCACCTGCCGGATGCGGTCGAGATCGCCCCCGGCCGCCACCTTCGCGTGCGCGAGGCAGGAGAGGAACGCCGCCCCCGCCGCCTCCTTTGCCGCCTCCGGCGTGACCGCCGCGCCGATCTTGCCGACGGGGTGGATCACGCCGTTCCGCCAGGGCAGCTGGCCGGAGACGATCAGCAGGTTCCCCGAGCGTGTCCAGGGGATGTAGTTGGCGACCGGCGCGCCGGCCTCGGGCAGGGTGATGCCGAGCTCCTTGAGGCGAGCCTCGATCCGTCCGGCCATGCGTCGTGCTCCTGTGCGGGTCCGGGCAGGAGCCTAAGGCCGCCGGACGGAGGCGCAACCCCGCGGCCGGCGGCGCAGAGGCGCGCCTACGCCCCCGCGCGCGCCGCCACCCCGCGCAGGAAGCCGCCCAGGGCCGCGTGGAACTCGGGCTCGTCCAGCAGGAAGGCGTCGTGGCCCTTGTCGGTCGCGATCTCGACGAAGGACACATTCGCCCCCGCCCCGTTAAGCGCGCGCACGAGGTTTCGGCTCTCGCTCGTCGGGAACAGCCAGTCGGATGAGAAGGAGCAGACGAGGAAGCGCGTGGCGGTGCCGCGGAAGGCGGCCACCAGATCCCCGCCGAACTCGGCGGCCAGGTCGAAATAGTCCATCGCGCGGGTGATCGTCAGGTAGGAGTTGGCGTCGAAGCGGCGGACGAAGGTCGAGCCCTGGTGGCGGAGGTAGCTCTCCACCTCGAACACGTCCTCGAGGAAGGTGAGGGCAGGCGCTCCGCGCAGCCGCCGGCCGAACTTGCGCGTCAGCGCCTGCTCGGAGAGGTAGGTGATGTGCGCGACCATCCGCGCGACCGAAAGCCCCTGCGCCGGCACCCGCCCGGTCTGCCAGTAGCGGCCGCCCTGGTAGTCGGGGTCGGCGTGGATGGCGGCGCGGCCCACCTCGTGGAAGGCGATGTTCTGCGCGGAATGGTGGGTGGCGGTCGCGATCGGCGCGCAGGCCGCCACCATCGCGGGGTAGGTCGCGGCCCATTCGAGGGCCTGCATCCCCCCCATCGAGCCGCCGACCACCGCGAGCAGACGCTCGATGCCGAGGTGCCGCACCAGAAGGTGCTGGGCGCGCACCATGTCGCGGATGGTGATGGGCGGGAAATCCACCCCCCAGGGGCGGCCGAGGGGTCGGCCTTCGGCGTCCGTCATCTCCTCCCGCGGGCCCGTCGAGCCCATGCAGCCGCCGAGCACATTGGCGCAGATGACGAAGAAGCGCTCGGTGTCGATCGCCCGCCCCGGCCCCACGACGGCCTCCCACCAGCCGGGCTTGCCGGTGAGAGGGTGCGGTTCGGCCACGTACTGGTCGCCCGTGAGCGCGTGGCAGACCAGCACGGCGTTGGACCGCGCCGCGTTGAGCCGCCCGTATGTGCGGTAGGCCACCGCCACCGGGGCGATGCGCTGGCCGGAATCGAGCGTCAGCCCGTCCGGGAATACCGCGCGCTGGTGCTGGATGTCGGGCAGGGGGACGACGGCGCTCACGCGACCGGATGTAGGGCAGATCCGGGGGGCCGGCCAGCGGGGCGGGTTGGCGCGGCCCGCCGCCGCGTCTAATGCTGCGCGGCCGCATGACAGACCCCGATGTGCCGCTCCCCGACCTATCCGACCTCGCCGCCGTGCGCGCCGCGCTGGACGAGGTGGACGACGCCCTGCACGCCCTGGTGAAGCGTCGCGCCGCCATCGTCGCCGCACTCGCCGCCTCGCGCGCGAAGTCCGGCCCGCCCCTGCGCGCGGGGCGGGAGGCGGCGATCCTCCGGCGGCTGCTCGCCAACCACTCGGGGCCGCTGCCGCCCGCCTTCCTGGTGCGCATCTGGCGGGAGATCCTCGCCTCCTCCCTCGCGCAGCAGGGCGGTTTCGCGCTCGCCTGCTTCGGTGCCGCCGCCGAGGCGGCGGCGCGGCTGCACTTCGGCCCCCTCGCGCCGCTCTGGCCGCATGCCACCGCCGCCCGGGCCCTGGCCGCCGTGGTGGATGGCGAGGCCGAGGCCGCAGTCCTGCCCGCGGCGGGCAGCGAGACCGAGACGGAACCGGCTTGGTGGACGGCGCTCGACCCGCCGCGCCTGTTCGTGGTGGCGCGGCTGCCGATCCTGGCCGCGCCGGCCGCGCCGCAGGCCGATGTGGTGACGACCGTTCCACCCGACCCCTCCGGCGCCGACCGCAGCCTGATCCGCGCCGAGGTGCCCGCCGGCCTGTCGCGCGCCGCCATCGCCGCGGGCTTCGCCTCGGCAGGCCTGCCGGCGGCGGCGCTGCATGTCCGGCGCGAGGCCGGCCGCGCCTTCGCGCTCGCCGAGGTGGCGGGTTTCCTCCGCCCGGAGGAGCCGCGGCTCGCCCGCCTGCCCTATCCGCGCGCCGTGCTGGTCGGCGCCTTCGCAGAACCGATCGAACCCCCGAGGCCCTGATGCGCGTCGAACCCCGCCCCTCCATCCTGTCCGTCGAGCCCTATGTGGGCGGCGAGAGCAAGGTGCCCGGCGTGAACCGGGTGATGAAGCTGTCCTCCAACGAAGGCCCCTTCGGACCGCCGCCCTCGGCGATCGAGGCGCTGCGCGCCGCCGCTTCCGAGGCGCACCGCTACCCGGACGGCTCGGCCAAGGCGCTGCGCGAGGCGATCGGCGCGCGCTTCGGCCTCGATCCCGCCCGCATCGTCTGCGGCAACGGCTCGGACGAGATCCTGACGCTGCTGCTGCTCGCCTACACCGGCGAGGGCACCGAGATCGTCATGTCCGCCCACGGCTTCCTGATGTACGACCTCGCCGGCCGCTGGGCCGGGGCGCGCGTGATCAAGGTGCCGGAGCCGGACCTGAAGCCGGAGGTGGACGCCCTGCTCGCCGCCGTCGGCCCGCGCACGCGCGCGGTGTGCCTCGCCAACCCGAACAACCCGACCGGCGCCTTCCTGCCCGCCTCCGAGATCGCCCGGCTGCGCGAGAACCTCCGGCCGGACGTGCTGCTGATCCTTGACTCCGCCTACGCGGAATACGTCACCCGGCCGGACTACGACCCTGGCCATGGCATCGTGGACCGCTACGGCAACACGGTGATGACGCGCACCTTCTCCAAGGTGTTCGGCCTGGGCGGGGCGCGGCTCGGCTGGTGCTACACGACGCCCGAGATCGCCGACGTGCTGAACCGCGTGCGCGGGCCGTTCAACGTGAATGCGCCGGCCATGGCCGCGGGCATCGCCGCGCTGAACGAGCCGGGCTGGATCGAACGATCCGTCGCCCACAACAGCGAATGGCGGGCGAAGCTGACGGCGGCGCTGTCGGCCGCCGGCTGCCGCGTGTGGCCGAGCGAGGGGAACTTCCTGCTCCTCGGCTTCGGCACGCCGGACCGCGCCAAGGCCGCGGACGCCTTCCTGAAGGCGCGCGGCATCATCATCCGCGGCATGGCGGCCTACGGCCTGCCGCAGTGCCTGCGGCTGTCCATCGGGCTGGCCGAGGAGAACGAGGCGGTGATCGCCGCGCTCTCCGACTTCGCGCAGCGGCATGGCTGAGCCTATCTTCCGCCGCCTCTGCATCATCGGCATCGGGCTGATCGGCTCCTCGGTCGCGCGCGTGGCGAAGGCGCGGGGCGACATCGCGGACGTGGTGGTGGCGACCGACGCCAACGCCGAGCACCTCGAGCGCGCGCGCGAACTGGGCTTCGCCGACGTGGTGGAGGCCGATACGGGCGCAGCCGTCGAGGCCTGCGACGCGGTGATGCTGTCGGTACCCGTCGGCGCGATCGGCGCGGTGATGCAGCGGATCGCGCCGCATCTCGCGCCGGGATGCATCGTGACGGACACCGGCTCGACCAAGGGCAGCGTGATCCGCGACATCTTGCCCCACCTGCCGGCCGGCGTGCATCTCGTGCCCGGGCACCCGATGGCGGGCACCGAGTTCTCCGGGCCGGACGCCGGCTTCGCCGAGCTGTTCCAGGGCCGCTTCTGCATCCTGACGCCGCCAGAGGGCACCGACCCGGCGACGGTGAAGAAGGTCGCGGAGATCTGGCGCCGCGCGGGCTCGACCGTCGAGTTCATGGACGCGGCGACGCATGACAAGGTGGTCGCCATTGTCTCCCACCTGCCGCACCTGATCGCCTTCACCATCTGCTCGACGGCGGACGACCTCGCGCAGGAAACGCGCGAGGCGGTGCTGAAATACGCCGCCTCCGGCTTCCGCGACTTCACGCGGATCGCCGCCTCCGACGTGGACATGTGGCGCGACGTGTTCCTCAACAACCGCGAGGCGGTGCTCGAGATGCTCGCGCGCTTCACCGAGGATTCGCAGGCCTTCGGGCGGGCGATCCGCTGGGGCCAGCGCGAGTACATCGAGGACCGCATCCGCCGCGGCCGCAAGATCCGCCGCGGGCTGATCGAGCGGAAGCAGGCCTGAGCGGCGCCGACGACCTTCCCGTCCGCGACGCGCTGCCGGCGCTGACGGCGGCGCTGCGGCAGCGCGCCAACGCCGTGCTGGTGGCGCCGCCCGGCGCTGGCAAGACGACGCTCGTGCCGCTTGTGCTGAAGGACGAGCCCTGGGTGGCGGGCGCGCGGATCCTGCTGCTCGAGCCGCGCCGCGTCGCGGCGCGCGCCGCCGCCGCGCGCATGGCCGCGCTGCTCGGGGAACGCATCGGGCAGACCGTCGGACTCGCCACCC
This sequence comes from Acetobacteraceae bacterium, assembly GCA_025055335.1. Taxonomy (GTDB): domain Bacteria; phylum Pseudomonadota; class Alphaproteobacteria; order Acetobacterales; family Acetobacteraceae; genus JANWXJ01. The sequence goes on along the minus strand of JANWXJ010000068.1, from coordinate 3,106 downwards.
GGCTCGAGCGCGCGGTGTCGGACGCCACGCGCATCGAGGTGGTGACCGAAGGCCTGCTCGTGCGTCGCCTGCAATCCGACCCGGGGCTCGAGGGCGTCGCGGCGGTGCTGTTCGACGAGGTGCACGAGCGCAACCTCGACACCGACCTTGCGCTCGCGCTCTGCCTCGACCTGCAGGCAGGGCTCAGGCCGGACCTCCGGCTGCTGGCGATGTCGGCGACGCTTGAGGCGCGCGCCTTCGCCGCCCTGATGGGCGATGCGCCCGTCATCGAGAGCCTCGGCCGCGCCTATCCGGTGGCGGTGCGCCACCGCGCGCGCGACCTTGCCGATGCGCGCGAGCTGCCCGACGCCATGGCGGGCGCGATCCGCGAGGCGCTGGCCAGGCACGAGGGCGACGTGCTGGCCTTCCTGCCCGGCTGGGGCGAGATACGCCGCGTGCAGGAACGCCTCTTCGGCATCGCCGCCGAGGTGCTGCCGCTGCACGGCGACCTGCCGCCCGCCGAGCAGGACCGTGCGCTGTCGCCGGGCACGCGGCGGCGCGTCGTGCTGTCCACGCCGGTCGCGGAGACCTCGCTGACGGTGCCGGGCGTAAGGATCGTGGTGGATTCCGGCTTCCGCCGCGCGCCGAGGCTCGATCCGGCATCGGGGCTTATGCGGCTCGTGACGGTGCGCATCTCGCGCGCCGCCGCCGACCAGCGGGCCGGGCGGGCGGGGCGCGTCGCGCCGGGCGTCGCGATCCGGCTGTGGACCGAGGCCCGGCACCGCGGCCTGCCGGCCGCCGACCGGCCGGAGATTCTCGACTCCGAACTCTCCGGCCTGCTGCTCGACTGCCTGGCCTGGGGGGCGGAGCCCCGCGCGCTACCCTTCCTCGACCCGCCGCCCGAGGGGGCGCTTTCGGCGGCGCGCGCCCTGCTGCGCGAGCTGGACGCGCTCGACGATCGGGGCCGCATCACCGCGACGGGCCGGCTGATGGCGCGGATGGGCGCGCATCCGCGGCTCGCGCGGCTCATGCTGTCGGCGCGCGACGAGGCGGAGCGCGCTCTCGCCGCCGACCTCGCGGCGCTGATCGAGGAGCGCGACCCGATCCCCGCGCGCGATGCGCCGGCGGATTTGTCGCTGCGGCTCGACCTGCTGGCGGGCGGCGACCATCCGGGGGCAGACCGCGCGGTGGTCGCGCGCATCCGGCGCAGCGCCGCGCTGCACCGGCGAAGGCTGTCGGTGCCGGCGCGCGCGAAGGCCCGCGGGGACCCGGCCGCGCTGCTCGCCGCCGGCTTCCCGGACCGCATCGCCGCCCGGCGCGGCGCGATGGAGGGGGCGTTCCGCCTCGCCTCCGGCCAGGGGGCGCGGCTACCGGCCACCGACCCGCTGGCGAAGGCGCCGCTCTTGGCGGTGGCCGCCCTCGACCTCCAGGGGACGGAGGCGCGCATCAGGCTGGCCGCGCCGCTCTCGCGCGAGACGCTACAGGCGCGGCTGCCGGATCGCTTCCGCCGCACGGAGGAGACTTTCTTCGATGCCCGCGCCGGGGCCGTCGTCTCCCGCGCGCGGCTGCGCTTCGGGCCGCTCATCCTCGAGGACGCCCCGCTGCCCGCACCAGACCCCGAGGCGGCGGGCCGGGCGCTCGCACGCGCCGCCGCGGAGCGCGGCTTCCGCGACCTGCGCTGGACCGAGGCCGCGCGCAGCCTTCAGGCCCGCGCGCTCAGGATGCGCGCGCTGGAGCCCGACGCCTGGCCCGACCTGTCAAACTCGGCGCTCGCCGCTACCGCCGAGGCCTGGCTCGGCCCCGCCTGCTTCGGGCGCACGCGGATCGCGGAGCTCGTCGAACTCGATGTCGCCGCCCTGCTCTCGGGCCTGCTGCCGCCCGGCGGGCGACGGCGACTGGATGCCGAGCTGCCCGCCCGCATCGCCTTCCCGAACGGCCGCGACGCGCCGATCGACTACGCCTCCGACCCGCCGCGCGTCTCGGCTCCGGCGCAGTGGTTCTACGGCTTGGCCGCGCTGCCGCCGCTCGCGGGGGGGCGGATCCCGCTCGCAGCCGAGCTGCTCTCACCGGCCGGCCGCCCGATTGCGCTCACCTCCGACCTCGGCGGCTTCTGGCGCGGCGGCTGGCAGGACGCCCGGCGGGACATGCGCGGCCGCTATCCGAAGCATGACTGGCCGGAAGACCCCTCACGCTGATCGGCCGCCCTTGGAAAGCGGCGCGGCGCGGCCCAGACTCCGGGGGCGATGAGAGAGGATCTTGCCATCGCCCTTCCCCGCCGGGCCCTCCTGCTCGGGCCGCCTGCGCTTGTGATTGCGCTCGCGAGGCCGGCGCGGGCGCAGCGCAACGCGCTGCTGCCGGACTTCGCCGACCTCGCCGAGCGCGTGCTGCCCTCGGTCGTCTCCATCTCGGTGCAGGCGGAACGCCCGGCGCAGCTGCCGCCGGAACTCCGCGGCACGCCCTACGAGCGGCTGTTCCGCGACCGCCGTGTTACGACCAGCGCGGGCTCGGGCTTCATCGTGGAGCCGGGCACGCTGATCGTGACGAACCACCACGTCATCCAGGGCGCGTCGCGGATCCAGGTGACGTTCCAGGCGGGCGGGACGGCGCCGGCGAGCGTCGTGGGCAGCGACGAGCTGACGGACATCGCCGTGCTGCGGGTCGACCGCGCCGGCGGGCCGCCGGTGACCTGGGGCTCCTCGGCGGCGGTGCGCGTGGGGCAGTGGGTGATGGCGGCGGGCAACCCGTTCGGGCTGGGCGGGACCGTCACCGTGGGCATCGTCTCGGCGCTCGGGCGGGACATCGAGGTCGGCCCCTTCGACGCCTTCATCCAGACCGACGCCGCGATCAACCCGGGCAACTCTGGCGGGCCGCTGTTCAACCTGGCCGGCGAGGTGATCGGCATCAACACCGCCATCTTCTCGACGTCCGGCGCCTCGGCCGGGATCGGGTTCGCGACGCCGTCGGACCTCGCGCGCGGGGTGGTCGAGCAGATCCGCCGCGGCGGGTCGGTCGCGCGCGGCTGGCTCGGCGTGGTGGTGGCGGACCTGCCGCCGGCGCCGGGGCGGCGGGGCGGCGCGCTGATCGAGGCGGTGGAACGCACCGGGCCGGCGGCGCGCGCGGGCCTCAG
>JANWXJ010000007.1 GCA_025055335.1 Acetobacteraceae bacterium | reverse complement strand
CCCCGTCATCAGCGGCACGCGCAGCAGCGGGTTCCAGTCCCGCCCGCCGGCCTCCAGCAGCAGCACCCGACAAGACGGATCGGCCGACAGCCGGTTGGCCAGCACGCAGCCGGCCGAACCGGCACCGACGATGATGAAGTCGAACGCGTCGTCCATGAGCGGCAGGGAACGCCGTAGGGCACCGCGGCGCAACCCCTTCAACCGCCGCGCCCCCCGTGCCATAGCGGGGTGCGATGCGGCTGCTCTATCACCTCCCCCTCTCTCCCTTCGCCCGCAAGGTGCGGCTCGCGCTCGCCGAGAAGCGGATTCCCTTCGACCTCAGGATCGAGCGGGTGTGGGAACGTCGCCCGGAGTTCCTACAGATGAACCCCGCCGGCACCGTGCCCGTGCTGGTCGAGGAGAACGGCCTCGCCGTCGTCGATTCCTGGGCGATCTGCGAATACCTGGATGAGGCCTACCCCGACACCCCGCTGCTCGGCCGGACGCTGGCCGAGCGCGCTGAGGTGCGGCGGCTGCTCGCCTGGATCGACCAGAAGTTCCACGCCGACGTCACCCGCAACCTGCTGCACGAGAAGCAGATGAAGCGCCTGCTCGGCCAGGGCGGCCCGGATGCGGCGGCGCTGCGCGCGGGCTACGCCAATCTCGGGCCGCATCTCGACTATCTCGCCTGGCTGATCGAGACCCGCCCCTGGCTTGCCGGGCCGACGCTGACGCTCGCCGATCTCGCGGCGGCGGCGCATCTGTCGGCGCTCGACTACCTCGGGGACGTGGACTGGTCGCTCTCCGAGCCGGTGCGGGACTGGTACGCGCGGGTGAAGTCCCGCCCCTCTTTCCGCCCCCTGCTGGCCGACCGGGTGAGCGGGCTTGCGCCCGCGCCGCACTATGCCGACCTCGATTTCTGACCCGCCGCTGCCGCCCGCGGCCGCCGACTGCCTCGCCCGCCTCGCCGCCGCAGGCATCGCCGCCCGCACCGTCCGACATCCCCCGGTGTTCACGGTGGAAGAGGCGCGGGCCCTGCGCGGCGAACTGCCCGGGCTGCATGTGAAGAACCTCTTCCTCTCGCCGGTGAAGGAGGAGGGGCCGGATCTGCTCGTCACCGTCGAGGAGACGCGGCCGCTGCGAATCAACCCGCTGCTGCGGGCGATCGGCGCCCCGCGCATGACGATGGCGACACCAGAGCGCCTGCTGCGGCGCCTCGGCGTGCGTCCGGGCGCCGTCACGCCGCTCGGGCTGGTGCACGCGCCGCCGGGCAGCGTGCGGGTGCTGTTCGACCGCGCGATCCTCGAGGCGGAGGGGCCGGTGTGGATGCACCCGCTCGACAACTCGGCCTCCACGGCTTTGTCGGCCGCCGATCTGTTGGGCTTCCTGGCAGCGCTCGGCCACCGCGTCGAGCCGCTGCCGGACCACGTGGGCTGACCCGCGCGCCTTGCCCTTGCCCCGCGCCCGCCGCGGGCGCATCTAGCGGGGCGAAGTCACGGGAACCGCCGCCATGGACCTGATCAACGACCCGACGCGCCCTGCCGCCCCCGACCCCATCAAGGACGGCACCCAGGCCACCTTCATGCAGGATGTCGTCGCCGCCAGCCGCGAGGTCCCGGTGCTGGTGGATTTCTGGGCCACCTGGTGCGGCCCCTGCAAGACGCTAACGCCCGCGCTCGAGAAGGTGGTGCGCTCGGCCGGCGGCCGTGTCCGGCTGGTGAAGATCGACATCGACAAGAACCGCGCGCTGGTGCAGCAGCTGACGCAGATGGGCCTGCCGCTGCAGTCCGTGCCGACGGTCGTCGCCTTCTGGCAGGGCCAGATCCTCGACCTGTTCCAGGGCGCGCTGCCGGAATCCGAGGTCCGGCGCTTCGTCGAGGCGCTGCTGAAGGCCGCCGGCGGCCAGCGGATGCCGGGCGCCGACCTGCTGGCCGAGGCCAAGGCCGCCGCCGAGGCGGGCGACCACCAGCAGGCGCTGGAACTCTTCGGCGCCCTCGCCCAGCAGGAGCCGGAGAACGCCGAGGCGCTGGCCGGCGTCGCCCGCGCGCTCGCCGCCCTTGGCGAGGAGGAGCGGGCGCTCGCCGTGCTCGAGGGCGCGCCGGCCAGGATCAAGGGCCATGCCGAGATCGCCTCCGCCCGCAGCGCGATCCAGCTCGCCGCCGAGGGCCGCCGCGCGCGGGCGAGGCTGGCCGAGTTCGAGGCGCGCATCGCTGCCGACCCGAACGACCACGAGGCGCGCATCGAGCTCGCGATCGCCCTGAACGCGATGGGCGACAAGACCGGTGCGACCGACGCACTGATCGAGAGCATCAAGCGCGACCGCTCCTGGAACGACGAGGCCGCGCGCAAACAGCTGCTGAAGTTATTCGAGGCCTGGGGCTTCTCCGACCCGGCCTCGGTGGCCGGCCGCCGCAAGCTCTCCTCGCTGCTGTTCCGCTGAGCCCCGGTTGCGTTCCGACGCGCCGGGGCCACCTGCTCCGGTGCCGGAGCGGACATCCCCGGCGGTTGAGGACGACGCAGTGACGCCAGCCTTCCATCCTCGCTTCGAGGACCTGCCCGCCGAGATCGCGATCTTCCCACTTCCCGGCGCGCTGCTGCTGCCGGAAGGCCGCCTCCCGCTCAACATCTTCGAGCCGCGCTACTTGGCCATGACGCAGGACAGCCTGGCGAACGGGCGGATGTTCGGGATGATCCAGCCGGACCCCTCCGCTCCGGCCACGCCGCATGGCCCTGGGCTGTTCCGCGTCGGCTGCCTCGGCCGCCTCTCCTCCTTCGCGGAGACCGAGGACGGCCGGCTGCTGATCACGCTGACCGGCCTCATCCGTTTCCGCGTGGCTGAGGAGCTGCCGCCGCGCCGCGGCTATCGCCGTGTCCGCGCCGACTACGCCCCCTTCGCGGCCGACCTCGAAACCGGGCGCACGCATCCCGGCATCGACCGCGCCGCGCTGCTGGCCGCGCTCCGGCCTTATTTCCGCGGCCGCGGCATCGAGGCGAACTGGGAGGCGATCGAGCAGACCGCCGACCCGCTGCTGGTGACGACGCTTGCCATGGTTTGCCCGTTCGAGGTGCGCGAGAAGCAGGCGCTGCTGGAAGCCTCGACGCCCGCCGACCGCGCGGCGATGCTGATCGCCCTGATGGAAATGGACCGGCTTGGCAGCGCCTCGCCCGCCGACATACGCCCGAGTTGAGGACCGGCCGGAAATGACCGAGACAGACCCCGCCCCCGCCCCGCAGGCCGTAGACCCGCGGCTGCTTGAGATCCTTGTCTGCCCGTTGACGAAGGGCCCGCTGCGCTACGACCCGGAGCGCGGGGAACTCGTCAGCGAGCGGGCCGGCCTCGCCTACCCGATCCGCGACGGCATCCCGATCATGCTGCCCGAGGAAGCCCGCCGCCTCGACGCCTGAGCGATGCCCGCCTGCACGGAACTGCGCCTGAAGCGCGAGGAGAAGGTGCTGGAAGTGGCGTTCGACGACGGCGCGCGCTTCCGCCTGCCCGCCGAATACCTGCGCGTCGAAAGCCCCTCGGCCGAGGTGCAGGGCCACGGGCCGGGGCAGAAGGTGCTCGTGGCGGGGCGCAAGCATGTCGGCATCCTGCGCATCGAGCCGGTCGGGCACTACGCGGTGCGGATCGCCTTCGACGACCTGCACGATTCCGGCATCTATTCGTTCGAGTACCTGTACCGGCTCGGCGCCGAGTACGAGTTGCGCTGGGCGGAATACGAACGCGCACTGGCGGCCAGGGGGCTGTCGCGGGAGCCGGCGCGGCGGACGTGATCGCGCCTACACGGTCGGCTTGCGCTCCACCAGTTCGATCCGGGTGGAGTCGGGCGCGGCGAGGAAGGCGATGCGCACACCGGGCCGCGGACTGTCGGGACCGGAGATCACCTCGGCCCCCTTGGCCCGCAGCTCCGCCAACGCGGCATCCAGGTCGTCCACGGAAAGTCCCAGATGCTCGACGCCGCGATGCGGCCAGGGCGGCGGGCCGGCGGTGCCCTCGGGAACCTCCTCGACATAGAGAGCGAGGCCGCCGAGGCGCAGCATGATCCGCAGCCGCCCTCCGGGGTGGCTGCGGCCGGTCTCCTCGGCGCCGAACAGGCGGGCGAAATAGCCGGCGGCGGCCTCCGGGTCGGCGCTGCGGAGATGCAGGTGGTCTATGCCGTAGGCGGGCATCGGTGTCGGTCCTCCCTGTGCCGCACCATCGCGGCGCTGGCGCGGCCCGTCAAACCGCGCGGCGGTGGCGGGCCAGCGCCTCTGCGAGGGCGGCGGCGAAGGCGTCGCGCTCGGCATCGGAGAGGAAGCGCCCGACCTCGACCCGACGCTGGCGGGACACGAGAAGCAGCCGCCCGTCGGCCGGGCGTTCCAGCCGCGCCCAGTACGCGTCGAGGTCGGTGCGGCTGAACCGTCCGCGCGCATCGCGGGCGCGGACGACGAGGCGGTCGCCCTCGATCGTCACCTCCTCGACCGCCGCCGCCGAGCGCTTCGCGTGCCGCGCGATGAGCCAGGCGGCGAGAACCGCCTCGAGCCCGAGGAACCCGGCGACGGGCCACGCGCCGACCGCCGCGAACACCGCCGAGCCCGCCCCCGCTGCGCCGACCAGCAGCCCGGCCAGCACGCGGAAACCGCGCGGATCGAAGGAGTTCGGCGGCGTCGAGACAAGCCGGAAGGGCGCAGCATCCGCTGACATCGCCCGCCAATCTAGGCTATCCGCGACGCTTGACCATGCCCGCCCGCACGCCGCTCCACGGCACCGCCGCCCGCCCCCGCCGCGCCCGCCTGATGCCGCGGCCCCAGGCCGAGGCCTTCCTGCGCGCGCTGGCGGCCGCGAACCCGGCCCCGCGCACTGAACTCGCCTATTCCGATCCCTTCACCCTGCTGGTCGCGGTGGTGTTGTCGGCGCAGACCACCGACGCCGCGGTGAACCGCTGCACGCCGGCGCTGTTCGCCGCCGCCCCCACCCCGGCGGAGATGGCAGCGCTCGGGGCGGAGGGGATCGGCCCCTACATCCGCTCGATCGGCCTGTGGCAGGCGAAGGCGAAGAACCTGGCCGCCCTGGCGCGCGAGCTCGTGGAGAAGCACGGCGGGCAGGTGCCCGCCACGCGGGAGGCGCTCGAGGCGCTGCCGGGAGTTGGCCGCAAGACCGCGAATGTCGTGCTGAACGTCGCCTTCGGGCAGCCGACCATGGCGGTGGACACGCACATCTTCCGCCTCGGCAACCGCACCGGGCTCGCCCCGGGGAGGACGCCGCGCGAGGTGGAGGAGCGGCTTGTGCGGCGCTGCCCGCCGGAGTTGCTGCGGGACGCGCATCACTGGCTGATCCTGCACGGGCGCTACGTGTGCAAGGCGCGCGCGCCCGAATGCTGGCGCTGCGTGGCGCGGCCGTGGTGCAACTACCGGGACAAGACGGAGGCGCCCGGCTGATCGGCCGGCAGCCACACCCGGAACGTCGCGCCCTTGCCCTCCTCGCTCTCGATCTCGAGCCGCCCGCGGTGCCGGCTGACGATGTGCTTCACGATCGCAAGCCCGAGCCCTGTGCCGCCGGCCTTGCGGCTGCGCCCGCGGTCCACGCGGTAGAAGCGCTCGGTCAGGCGCGGGATGTGCTCGCGCGGGATGCCGGGCCCGTCGTCCGTCACTGCCAGCACGACCCCGGGGCGGCCGCCCTCGGCGGGCGCCGAGGCTAGGCTCGCCTGCACCCGCCCTCCCTCCCGTCCGTGGCGCAGCGCGTTGTCGAGCAGGTTGCGCACCACCTGCGCGAGCTGGTCGGCATCCGCCGGGCGCGCAAGGAGGGCGGGCGGCGACTCGATCTCGAGCGTCGCGCCGCGCGCGGCGAACAGCGGCGCCAGCGCCGCCGCCTCGGCGCGCAGGATGGCCGCCAGATCGGCCTCGCCCTCGGGCGGGCGGTGCTCTTCGGTCTCGATGCGCGAGAGGGAGAGCAGGTCGTCGAGCAGCCGCTGCATGCGCTCGGCCTGTTCGGCCATGATGGCGAGGAACCTCCGGCGCGCCTCCGGATCTTCCTCCGCCGGGCCGCGTAGCGTCTCGATGAAGCCGAGCAGGCTGGCGAGCGGGGTGCGCAGCTCGTGGCTCGCGTTCGTCACGAAATCGGCGCGCATGCGTTCGACAGCGCGCTCGCGCGTGCGGTCGGCGAGCAGCACCAGGATCGCCCCGCCATCCGCCAGCGGGGGATCGAGCGCGAGCACGCGCGCCGAGAACTCGCGCGGCACCGGCACCGGCAGGGACAGTTCCGCGGCGGCGGCGTGGCCTGCCGAGCGGGCGCGGTCCAGCGCATCGGCCAGGGCCGGGTGCCGAAGCAGGGCGGGGGCGTCGCCCGGATCGGTCGCGCTCGCACCCAGCAGGGCGCGGGCGGCGCGGTTTGCGCGCAGGAGCCGCCGATCCTCCGCGAGCAGCAGCAGCGGATCGGGAAGGTTCTCGAGGATCGCGGCATCCGCCCTGCGGATCCGGCTGAGCTCGGCCGAACGCTGCTGGAGCGTACGTGCGAGGCGACCGATCTCCCCGGCCACCTCCGCCGCGGCCGGGAGCGGCGGGGGCGTGCCGAAATCCTCGTCCCCGGCGGCGGCGCGGCGCAACGCCTCGCGCAGGCGCTCAAGGCTGGCAAGCCACAGCCCCCCGAGCAGCAGGCCCCCGCCGAGGCTCAGCACAGCTCCGAGCAGCGCCGCCTCGGAGCGGGCCGCGCCGGTCAGTCCGAACACGAGGAACAGCCCGGTCGGCAGCCCGCCGATGAGCAGGCCGGCGCCGAGCAGACGGAGCGGAGACACCCCGCCGTCAGGAGCCGGGCGCGGCCGCGGGCGCCGGCTCGACGAGCCGGGGTTCGAGCCCCGGCTCGATCGCGAACAGCGCGAGGCCGCGCAGCACCTGCCCGTTCGGCCCGAGGCGCAGCGGACCGTCGGCGCCCGCCAGTTCCTCGCCGACCGGGGCCTCGGCCGGGCGAGCGCGGAGCGCCGCGATGCCGATGGCCGTGGCATCGTAGGCGGTTGCGGCGATGCGCGAGGGGCGGGTGCCGAACGCGCCCTCGAATCGCGATTCGAACCGGGCCCGGGCCCCCGGGTCGGGCCCCGGGAACACCGCCCCGGCAAGCCGCGCCTCGGAGGCGATGCGCGGTTCGCCGTGCCATAGCGCCGACCCGAGCAGCCGCGCCGGCGGCACGGCGAGGCCCGCGCCGACCAAGGCTGCGGCCATCTCGCCGGCGCGCTCGCCCGCCTCGCCGATCAGCACCGCTTCGGGCGGCGCATCCCCGGCGCGCTGCAGCACATCCCGCGCGACGACCCCGGGCGCGGCCGCAGGCGGATAGATGGCGACCAGCGGCTCGGGCAGGCCAGCCTGGCGGGTGGCGGCGCGAAGCGCTTCGGCGAGCGCCCGGCCGAACGGCCCCTCCGGCGCCACCAGCGCGAGACGCCGTGCGCCGCCGGCGGCAGCATGGCCGACCAGCCGCCGCACCTGCTGGTCGGGCGAGATGCCGAGCGGCCAGAGCGACGGGCCGGCGACCGTCGGATCGTTGGTGAAGGCAAACACCGGCGCGCCCGCCTGCCGTGCGAGCGGGCCGACCGCACGGGCTTCCGGTGCGGTAAGCGGCCCGACGATGGCCCGCGCCCCGCCCGCCAGTGCCGCGCGCGCCGCCTGGGCGGCGCCAAGCGAGGTGCCGCCCGTATCATGCGGCACGAGTTCGATGCCGGGACCGCCGCGCTCGAACAGGGCGAGCTGGGCGGCGGCCAGAGCGGCCTCGCCGAGCGGAGCGTTGGGCCCGGAGAGCGGCAGGAGGAGCGCCACCTGCTCGCGCGGCGCCTCGGGGGGCAGTGCGACCCGTGGCGGCGCCACGACCGCGATGCGGGGCGGCAGCGGCTGAGTGGCTTGCGGCGCGCAGGCCACGAGCGCCACAAGCGCCAGCAGCAGGGGGGCCAGAATCCGTGTCGTCCGAAGAGCCAAGCGACCTCTCCTCCACTCCTGAGCCGCCGGCCGCCGGCCTGCTGCTCGTTTCCACCCCGATCGGCAATCTCGGCGACCTGTCGCCCCGCGCGCTCGCAGCGCTGCGCGAAGCTCGGGCGGTGGTCTGTGAAGATAGCAGGGTCACAGGGGCCCTGCTCGCCCGATTCGGTGTCAGCGTGCCGCTGGTTCCGTTGCACGACCACAACGAGGCGAAGGAGGTGCCACGGCTGCTCGCCCGCCTCAAGGCGGGGGAGGCGCTCGCGCTAGTGTCCGACGCCGGCACGCCGCTTCTGTCCGATCCCGGCTTCCGGTTGGTGCGGGCGGCGGTGGAGGCGGGGGTGCCGGTTTCCGCGATCCCGGGGCCGAGCGCCGGGCTGATGGCGCTGACGCTGTCGGGCCTGCCGCCGGTGCCGCATCTCTTCCTCGGCTTCCTGCCGCCGAAGCCGGCGGCGCGGCGGGCGGCGCTGGCCCAGGTGGCGGCGGCCGAGCGCGCCGGGCTGCGCGCGACGCTCCTGCTGTTCGAGGCGCCGCACCGGGTTGCCGCGACCCTCGCGGATCTGGCAGCGACGCTCGGCGACCGCCCTGCCGCGCTGGCGCGGGAGCTGACGAAACGCTTCGAGGAGGTGCGCCGCGGCACGCTTTCCGCGCTGGCGGCCGGCTGCCGCGACGACCCGCCGCGGGGGGAGATCGTGCTTGTCGTCGGCCCGGCGCCCGAGGAGGCTGCGGCCGGGCCGGAGGCGGTGGATGCCCTGCTCGTAGCGGCCCTCAGCCGGGGCGAGAGCGTGAAGGACGCGGCCGAAGCGGTGGCCGCCGCCACCGGCGTCAAGCGGCGGGATGTGTATGGCCGGGCGCTCGCTCTCGCCGCCCGGCCTCGACAGCCGGGCGAGAGCGACGCATGAGGCCGCCATGCCGCACCCGCTGATCCGCCTGCTGCCCGGCCGCGACCGCCGGGTGAAGGCCGGCCACCCCTGGGCCTATTCGAACGAGATCGCGATGACGCCGGAGACGAAGGCGCTGCCGCCCGGCAGCGTCGTGCGGCTCGAAGGCGATGACGGGGTGAAGCATGGCACCTGGCACTTCAACCCGCACACGCTGATCGCGGCGCGCCGCCTCTCGCCCGATCCCGACGCGCAGCCGGATGCGGCCTTCTTCCGCGCCCGCATCGGCGACTGCCTGGCGCTGCGCGAGCGGCTGTGTGCGAGGCCCTTCTACCGCCTCGCGCATGCGGAAGCCGACGGGCTGCCCGGCCTGATCCTCGACCGCCACGGCGACGCCATCGTGCTGCAGGCCGGCAGCGCGGGCATGGAGCGGGCGACGCCCGCCATCGTCGAGGCGCTCGTCTCGCTGCTCTCGCCGCGTGTCATCGTCGCCCGCAACGATGCGGCGGTGCGCGCGCTGGAAGGCCTGCCCGAGGAGATACGGCTGCTCCACGGCGCGGGCGGGCATGCGGAGATCGAGGAGGGCCCGCTCCGCTTCCGCCTCGATCTGCTTTCCGGGCAGAAGACCGGCTGGTTCCACGACCAGCGCGACAACCGCGCGCGTGTGGCGGCGCTGGCCAGGGGCACGACCGTGCTGGACGCCTTCTGCCACACAGGCGGCTTCGGACTGCTGGCAGCCGCGAACGGCGCGCGCGCGGTGACGCTGCTCGACCGGTCGGAACCGGCGCTGGCACTGGCGATGCAGACCGCGGCGCGGCACGGCCTCGCCGACCGTGTCACGGCGCAGCGCGCCGACGCGATGGAGGCGCTGCCTGCCATGGCCGAGGCCGGCGCGCGCTTCGACATCGTGGTGGCCGATCCGCCCGCCTTCGCCAAGGCCCGCAAGGACCACGGGCCGGCGCTGCGCGCCTACGCCAAGCTCGCGCGCGCCTCGGCCCGGCTGGTCTCGCCCGGCGGATTCCTGTTCATCGCCTCCTGCTCGCACCACATCTCGGGCGGGGAGTTCGCGGATGCGGTGATAGAGGGAATGCTGAAGGCGCGGCGCATGGGCCGGATCCTGGCGATGACGGGGGCCGGCCCGGACCACCCTGTGCATCCGCTGCTGCCGGAAAGCGCCTATCTCAAGGGCCTGCTGCTGCATCTGCCATGACGCTGCCGCCGCGGATGCTGCGCGCGTGGCGGGCGACGGCCTACAGGCTCGCCACTGGCGCCCTCGTGCGGATCGGCCGGCGGAGCCCTGCCGCCGATCTGCTGCTGGAACGGCTCGGCGCGCGCTGCGGCGCGATCATGACGGCGTGGAATCCCCTCGGCCGACGCCGGCCGGACGGCTGGAACCGCCGCGCAGGGACGAGGCTTGCCGCAGCGGTGCGGCGGATCCCCGCGGTGCCTGCGGAAGGGCGGCTCGGCGACTGGAGAGAGGAGGGGCTGCTGCTGGCTGGCGATCCGCGCCGGGCGATCGTACTCGCCCGCCGCTTCCGGCAAGCCGGAATCGTCGTGATCCGGCGCGGGGCACCCGCACGTCTGCTCCTGTTGGCGCCCTGCGGCTGAAGCTCTCCCCCGCTCCGGCGCGGGATGGGAAAGGGGACGGCTGCAGCCGGGTGCGCCTTCGCGGCGGCCGAGCCTACTCCTCCTTGTAGCCGTAGGCCGGGATGCCCTGCTCGTTGCCGTAGTACTTGTAGGGCAGGAACTTGCCGGTCATCGTGATCTTGACGCGGTCGCCCTTCTCGTGGGGCATGCGCTCGAACTCGAAGTCGAAGTCGATGGCCGACATGATGCCGTCGCCGAACTCCTCCTCGATCAGCGCCTTCCAGGCCGGCCCGTTCACCATCACCATCTCGTAGAAGCGGTAGATCAGCGGGTCGGTCGGCGGCATCGGCGTGCCGCGGTAGGGCACCTCGTTCAGCATGCGTTCCTCGGCCTCGGAGAGGCCGAACAGCTTCGCCGCCTTGGCCGCCAGCGGCTTCACCAGCTTCATCTGCCCGAGCAGCGCGCCGACGATGAGGGTCGGCGCCACGCCGCCGATCTCTTCGGTGATGTACTTCCAGCTCCAGCCCTTCTCGCGCTTGATGTCGAGGATCTTCTCCGCGAGTTGCGCACGGGTCATCGGCTTGTTCCTCTGCGTCGGGTGGTCGGTCAGGCGGGGACGACGACGGGCGGGGTGCGGGCGTCCCAGCCGGGGGGCGGCGCGCCGGCGAGCGTCCGGCTGCGCGTGATCAGGAAATCCAGGATGTGGTCGCGCAGCGCGTGGTAGCCGGGCATGTGGTGCAGGTTCGCGCGCTCGCGCGGGCGGGGCAGCGTGTTGTGCACGATCTCGGCGACGCGCGCCTGCGGCCCGTTCGTCATCAGCAGGATGCGGTCGGCGAGCAGGATCGCCTCGTCCACGTCGTGGGTGATCATGAAGGCGGTCTGCCCGGCCTCGGTGACGAGGCGGGAGACCTCCTCCTGCAGCGTGCCGCGCGTCAGCGCATCCAGCGCGCTGAAGGGCTCGTCCATCAGCAGCAGCTTGGGCGAGATCGCGAGCGCGCGGGCGATGCCGACGCGCTGCTTCATGCCGCCCGAGAGCTGCGCCGGCTTGCGTTCCGCCGCCTGGGAGAGCCCGACGCGCGCGAGTGCTGCGCGCGCCGCGTCCCGGACCTGCCCCCTGCTCCAACCCGGGTTCCGGCAGGATACGGCGAAAGCGACGTTCTCTAGCGCGGACAGCCAAGGCATCAGCGCATGGCCCTGGAAGATCACGGCGCGATCGAGCGAGGGCCCCGAGATCTCCTTGCCGTCCACCAGCACCACCCCGGCATCCGGCGTGTCGAGCCCGGCCAGGATGTTGAGGATCGTCGTCTTGCCGCAGCCGGAGTGGCCGACGAGGCAGACGAACTCCCCGCGCGCGACGTGGAACCACAGGTCCTCGAACACGGTGAGGCCAGGGAAGCGGCGCGCGATCCCCTCGACGCTGACGAGGCGCTGCGCGGGAGGAGGCGTCATCGCGTTCATTCCTGCCACGCCACCCAGCGCTGCACGAGGCCGAGCATCCGGTCGAGCAGCAGCCCGACCAGCCCGATCAGCAGGATCGCGATCACGATGTCCGCGATCGAGAGGTTGTTCCACTGGTTCCACACCCAGTAGCCTATGCCGGTGCCGCCCACGAGCATCTCGGCCGCGACGATGACGAGCCAGGCGATGCCGATCGAGATCCGCATGCCCGTCAGGATCGTCGGTGCGGCGGCGGGCAGGATGACGCGGATTGCCGTCTTCCAGCGGCCCGCTTCCAGCGTCCGCGCGACGTTCAGCCACTCCCGCCTCACGGTCGCCACGCCGAAGGCGGTGTTGATCAGCATCGGCCACACCGAGCAGATGAAGATGACGAAGATCGAGGAGATGCTGCTGTCCCGGATCGTGTAGAGCGCGAGCGGCATCCAGGCGAGCGGCGAGACGGGCCGCAGCACCTGCACATAGGGGTTGAGCGCGGCGTTCAGCAGCGGGCTCATGCCGATCAGGAAGCCGAGCGGGATCGCGACGAGCGCGGCCAGCGTGAAGCCCGCCGCCACGCGGCCCAGCGACCACGCGATCTGGATGCCGATTCCCTGGTCGTTGGTGCCGCGGCGGTGGAACGGGTCGCTCAGCAGTTCGAGCAGCCGCGCCCCGATGTCGGAGGGCGCGGGCATCGCCGTCTGCCCGCCCGCGGCCGCGGCCGGGCTCAGCAGCGCGGCAAGCTCCTCGTCCACCGCCGGCCCGGCCGGCCCGCCGCCGCCCTTCACCGCCCATTCCCAGGCAGCGAGGAGCGCGGCCAGCAGCAGCACCGACAGCAGCGCGGCGCGCCACGGATCCGCCTTGGCGCCCATCGCTCAGTTCCGCCGGATCGCGAAGCTCGCCATGTAGGCCTCGGGCTGTCGCGGATCGAAGCTGCGGCCGAGGATCGTCTCGGTCCGCAGCGGGCTGTCCGGCACGGCGAGGCCAAGCTCGCGCATCGCGCGCCCGGCATCGAGGGCGAGGAACGTCTGCTCCGCCACCGCCGCCCAGTCCACGTCGCGCTGCAGCTGGTTCCAGCGGCGCATCTGCGTCAGGATCCAGATCGCCATCGAATGCCAGGGGAAGGGGTCGAAGCCGATGCGGTTCGGCTGCCGCACCACCTGGCCGAGGCCGTTGGCGAAGGTGCCCGTCAGCACCTGCTCCACCACCGTCAGCGGCTGGTTCAGGTAGTTCGGCCCGGCGATGGCGGCCGCCACCTCGCGCCGGTTCGCCTGGTTGTCGGAATAGGCGGTAGCCTCCACGATCGCGCGCAGCAGCGCGGCGTAGGTGTTCGGCGTGTCGGTGATCATGCTCCGCGGTACCGCGAAGGCGCAGCACGGGTGGCCGTCCCACAGCTCGCGCGTCAGAACGTGGATGAAGCCGACGCCGTCGAACACCGCGCGCTGGTTGAACGGGTCGGGGCCGAGGAAGCCGTCGATGTTGTCGGCCCGCAGGTTGGCGACCATCTCGGGCGGCGGCACGGCGCGGATCTGGATGTCGCGGTCGGGGTCGAGCCCGGCTTCCGCCACGAGCGCGCGCAGCAGGTAGTTGTGGATCGAGAAATCGAACGGCACGGCGAAGCGGAAGCCGCGCCACTGCACCGGGTTGCGCCGTTCGCGATGCTTGTTGGCGAGCGTGATCGCCTGGCCGTTGATGTTCTCGATCGCCGCAACGGCGAAGGGAATGGGCTGCGCCACGCCGATGCCGAGGCTCATCGCGATCGGCATCGGTGCCAGCATGTGCGCCGCGTCATATTCGCGGGCGATCGCGCGGTCGCGGATCACGGCCCAGCCGGCGGTGCGGATCACCTCCACGTTCAGGCCGTGGCGGCGGTAGAAGCCCATCGGGTCGGCCATGATGATCGGGGTGGCGCAGGTGATCGGGATGAAGCCGATCTTGAGGTCGCGCTTCTCCGGGGCGCCGGCCGGCTGCGCCAGAGCCTCGCGGGCGGTGCCGAGCGGCAGCACGCTCTCGAGGGCGGCAAGCAGCGTTCCCGCGCCGAACGCCGAGAGCAGTGCGCGGCGCATCGTCGGGTTCGGGAAGGCCGCGCGCAGCGCGGCTTCGTTCACCGCCTGCCCGAGCGCGCCGGTGCCGTCGGCAGGCGCCTCTGGAGCACAGACGAAGCCGCTTACGTGCGGGCGCCCGCAGGCGCAAGCGGCCCAAGCGAAACGATGCGGTATCCCCGCCATGACCCCTCCTGAGTGATCCGACGCCCGACTGGTGTCGGGAGTCCGCTCTCAGGCCGGATCATGCACGTGGCGTGCCAGCAGTTCCCTCACTGCGCCGAGCGCTCGGCTTCATCCCGATCGCCCGACCCGCCAGCGGGGATCTGCCCAATCCTTAGGCAGAAGACCGGGGTGAGCGACGCCCCTCAGGTGAACTGCAGCGGCCGCTGCACCCAGGCGAAGCCCTCGCCGTCGCGGATCACGCGGCCGAAGCCGGGCCAGGGCACATGCACGCCGCCCGTCAGCATGCGCTCCTCGGCGAGAAAGGTCAGCGTGCGCACGCGGCTCTCCACGCCCGCGTCGCGATCCACGTCCACCCCCACCCGCCAGCGCGGCCGGGCGAGTTGGATCACCGTCTGGTGCGCGATATCCCCCCAGATCAGCATGGACTGGTTCTGCGAGGTGATGCGGAACGACACATGCCCCGGCGTGTGCCCCGGCGCCGGCATGCTGACGATGCCGGGAAGCACCTCCACCTCGCGGTTGTGGGGGAAGCGGCGGATGCGGTCGGTGTAGGGGGCGATGGCGCGGCGCGCCGCCTCGATGAAGCGGGGGCCCTGCGGCACGCGGGATTCCATCGCCGGGTCGGTCCAGAAGGCGTGGTCGGCGTCGGACACCACCACCTCGGCGTTGGGGAAGTTGCGGGTCCGGCCGTCGAACGAAAGGCCGAGCGCATGCTCGGGGTGGATGTGCGTCAGCAGCACCGTGTCCACCTGCTCCGGCGCGTAGCCGGAGGCGCGCAGAGATTCGAGCGTGCGGCCGGTTGTCGGGATGAAGGAGGCGTGCCCGCCGCAGTCGATCATCACCAGGTTGCGGCCGGTGTTCAGCAGATAGGCGCCGACCGGCTGATGCAGCCCCTGCTCGACGAAGAAGGCGCGCTCGCGCAGCGGCGCGAGTTCCTCAGGCGTGGAATCGGGGAAGAAGTTCTGGATGAAGGCGTTGTTGCCCTGCATCGCGCCGTCGAGAAGCGCCGTCACCTCGACGTCGCCGATCCTGACCCGGTGCCAGCCCGGCGTGTGCGGGCCGCTCCGCTGCGACGGCGGGGTGGCGCCGGCAGGAAGCGCGGCGGCGGCGAGCGCCGCGGCGCCGCCGGCGAGGAACAGGCGTCGGTCCATGATGTCGTCTCCCTGCGTGCGAACGGTTGCGCGACAGATACGGCGGCCGCGGCCGCCGTCGCAAGGGCGCCGTCACTCCGGCAGCACCGGCCGGTCCACCGGCGTCAGCGCGCGGCCCGGCCCGAGCGCCCATTCCGCGATCTCGTCCCGCCGCGCGAACCACACGCCCGGGTGGGAGGCCGCCCAGCGCAGGAACCGCTCGACAGAGGGCACCACCGCCGGCCGCCCGGCGACGAAATCGTGCAGCGGCACGCTCATCATCCGCCGCCGCCGCGCGCCTTCCTCGTACAGCACCTCGAACTCCTGCTTCAGGAACTGCTCGTAGTCGGCGAGGCTCCTCTGCTGGTTCTGGAAGAAGTTCAGGTCGTTGACGTGGCCCATATAGGGCGTGAGGCAGAACTCCCGCCCGTCGTTCACCATCTGGATCCAGGGCTCGTCGCGCGTGCGGTCGTCGATCGAGTAGATCAGCCCGAGTTCCTGCAGCAGGCTGTTGGTGTTGGGGCTGCCCTGCAGCCCCTGGGCGTTGAAGCCCTTGGGCGAGACGCCCGTCACGCGGCGCAGCGCCTCGAAGCCTTCGGCCAGGAACGCGCGCTCCTGCTCCCGCGGCAGGTGGAACTGCGGCGCGTGGCGGATGGCGCGGCCGCCCGCTTCGTGCCCGCGCAAGACGATCTCGCGCGCAAGATCGGGGTAGGTCAGCACGCTTCTCCCGATCATGAAGGAGGAGACGCGGATCCCCACCCGGTCGAACAGGTCGAGCAGGCGGGGGATCCCTTCGATCGCGCCGTAGCGCCGGTTCATCACGTCCGGCAGGTTGGGGAAGCGGCTTGCCGCCTGCGGCGTGCCGGGCGGGCCGGGCTGCCAGTTGCTCGGCTGGCCGCCATCCGCTTCGAACATCATGCACACCCCGACCGCAAGCCGCGCTCCGCCGGGCCAGAAGGGCCCGCGCGGGCGGGCGGCGGGCTGGGCGTGCACGGCCGGGGCGGCGAGCAGCGCGGCGCCGGCGGCGAGGATGCTGCGGCGGGTCGGGGTGTCGGTCATCGGTCCTCCTCCCTGTCCGCGGCAGGCTGGACGCCGGCTGGCATCCGCGTCAACCGCGGCCTGTCAGCCCGCCGCCCAGCCGCCGTCGATGGACAGCGCCGCGCCGTTCACCGCCCCCGATCCTGGGCCGCAGAGATACAGCGCCATGCGCGCCACCTCTTCCACCTCGACCCAGCGCTTCGAGGGCTGCTTGGCAAGCAGATGCTCGCGCAGCGCCACCGCCTCGCTCACCCCGTGCTGTTCGGCGAGCCGCGTCACCTGAACCTCGGCCAGGGGGGTGCGGACGAAGCCGGGGCAGATCGCGTTGCACGTCACCTGCGTTTCCGCGACTTCCAGCGCCACCGTCTTCGTCAGGCCGACGACGCCGTGCTTCGCCGCCACATAGGCCGCCTTGAAGGGGCTGGCGACGAGGCCGTGGGCGGAGGCGATGTTCACGATGCGCCCCCATCCCTGCGCGAGCATCCCGGGCAGCAGCGCCTTGGTGGCGTGGAACGCGGCCGAGAGGTTCACGGCCAGGATCAGCTCCCACTTCTCCTCGGGGAACTCCACGACCGGGCTCACGAACTGGATGCCGGCGTTGTTCACCAGGATGTCCACGCGGCTGAGGGCGGCGCGCGCGTCGTCGCACATCGCGCGCACGCCGGCGGCGGTCGAGAGGTCGGCCTGGGAGACGGGCGGCTCCGCCCCGCCCGAAGCCTCGGCCACGCGGGCGCGGGCGGCGGCGATCGCCTCCGGCGTGCCGAGGCCGTTCAGCATCACCCGCGCGCCTGCGGCGGCGAACAGCTCCGCGATGCCGAGGCCGATGCCGGAGGTGGAGCCGGTGACGAGGGCGGTGCGCCCGGCGAGGGTCTGGTCCATGCGCGCTCTCCTGAGGTTGCCGCAGGTGTAGGGCGCGCGCGGGGCGGGGCCAACCGGGCGGGCGGCGGTTGACGCGGCGGCGCGGGGCTTCCTATACGTCCCCGCCCGCGGTCCGGGCGTCGCCCCGGGCCCGCTGCGCGTTGGCCGCAAGGCCGGGCGCGGCGCTGAACAGCCCTGGCCGCCCCGGCGGCCCTTCCCGCGTTGAGGAGTATCGCGTCGTGAAGCGGACCTACCAGCCGTCCAAACTCGTCCGGAAGCGCCGGCACGGCTTCCGCGCCCGCATGGCGACGGTGGGTGGCCGCAAGGTCATCGCGTCCCGCCGCGCCAAGGGGCGCAAGCGCCTCTCCGCCTGACCGCCCGTCCAGCGGGTGCCGGCGCCATGGCGCTCCCCCGCCTGAAGCGGCGGCGCGAGTTCCTGCGCGTCGCCGAGCGCGGCAAGCGCGTCGGCCGCCCCGGCCTCGTGCTGCAGGCGCTGGGCGGGACGGGGGCGCCGCTGCGCGTCGGCTTCACCGCCACGAAGAAGCTGGGCGGGGCGGTGGTCCGCAACCGCGCGAAGCGGCGGCTGCGGGAAGCGGCGCGCCTCGTGCTCGCCGATCCGCCGGAGGGATGGGATCTCGTGCTGATCGGCCGGGAAGCCACGGTCTCCCGCCCGTTTGCCGAGCTGCTCGCGGACCTGTCGGGCGCGCTTGCGGCGCTTGGCGTGAAGGGTCGGCGATGAGCGCGGGCGCGGCCCCGTCGTTCGCCGCGCGGGCGCTGCGCGGCGCGGTCGTCGCGTACCGGTGGACGTTGCGGCCGGTTCTCGGCTGCAATTGCCGATTTTACCCGTCCTGCAGCGCCTATGCGCTGGAGGCGCTGGCCGGCCACGGCGCGCTGCGCGGCGGCGTGATGTCGGTCCGTCGGATCCTGCGCTGCAACCCCTGGAACCCGGGCGGCTACGACCCCGTGCCGCCGCCGCGAGGCCGAGCCTGATGGACCAGAAGCGACTGTTCGTGGCGATCGCGCTGTCGATCGCGGTGCTGCTGCTGTTCGACATGTTCCTGCGGCCCGAGCGCCAGCAGGTGCAGCAGGCGACGCGCACGGCCCAGCAGGCGCCGGCGGAGGGCGTGCCGCTGCCGGCGGGCCCGGGCGGCATGACCGCGCAGGGCGCCCCCGCTCCGGCCGAGGCAGCGCCCGCCCGACCTCCCGCCCGGCGCGTGCAGATCGAGACGCCGCGGCTGCTCGGCGCCATCAACGCGCGCGGCGCGCGGCTCGACGACCTGACGCTGCGCGACTTCCGCGAGACGCTCGACCGCAACAGCCCGCTGGTCCGCCTGCTGGCGCCGCGCGACACGCGCGAGCCGTATTTCGTGCAATGGGGCTGGACCGCCGCCGACGGCCGCACCCGCGTGCCGGACGGCGAGACGGACTGGGAGGTCGAGGGCGGCCCGCTCACCGTCGGCCGAGCCGTAACGCTGCGCTGGGACAACGGGGGCGGCGTGACGTTCGAGATCGCGCTCTCGGTGGACGAGAACTTCCTGTTCCGCGCCGAGCAGCGGGTGATCAACCGCACCGACCAGCCCGTCGTGGTGCTGCCCTGGTCCCGCATCCGGCGGGAGGTGACGCCCCATGTCGAGGGCTTCTTCATCCTGCACGAGGGCTTCGTCGGCGTGATCGACGGGCGGCTGCAGGAATGGACCTACACCCAGCTCCGCGACGAGGCGAACCGCCGCCGCGGCCTGCGCGACGAGGCCGAGCGGGTGCGCGCCGCCTTCGAGGGCACGGGCGGCAGGTCCTGGGCCGGCTTCACCGACAAGTACTGGCTGGCGGCGCTGATCGGCGACGGGCCGCAGCCGATGCGCTTCGCCTTCCGCCACATCCGCGACGGCGCCGCCGACCGCTGGCAGGTGGACATGGCGACGCCCGAGCCGGTGACCATCGCCGCCGGCGCGACCGGCACGCTCGGGAGCCGCGTGTTCGCCGGCGCCAAGGAGGTGCTGCTGCTCGATGCCTACCGCGACCGCTACGGCATCACCGATTTCGACAAGGCGGTGGACTTCGGCTGGTTCTACTTCCTGACCAAGCCGTTCTTCTACGCGCTCCATTGGCTGTCGGAGCTGTTCGGCAACATGGGCGTGGCGATCCTGGTGTTCACGCTGATAATCAAGATCATCTTCTTCCCACTCGCCAACAAATCCTACCAGTCCATGAGCCGGATGAAGATCCTTGCTCCGAAGATGCAGGAGATCAAGGAGCGCTACAAGGACGATCCGCAGAAGGCCCAGGCCGAGATGATGGCGCTCTACCGGGCCGAAAAGGTGAACCCGGCCTCCGGCTGCCTGCCGATCCTGATCCAGATCCCGGTCTTCTTCGCGCTGTACAAGGTGCTGTTCGTCACCATCGAGATGCGCCACGCGCCCTTCTTCGGCTGGGTGCAGGACCTCTCGGCGCCGGACCCGACGAACGCCTTCGAACTCTTCGGCCTCTTGCCCTGGGGCGCGCCCTCCTGGCTGCATCTGCCGGCATGGGCGATCCTGATGGGGATCACCATGTGGGCGCAGTTCAAGCTCAATCCGACGCCGCCCGACCCGATCCAGGCCAAGGTGTTCGGCCTGATGCCGATCCTGTTCACCTTCATGCTGGCGTCCTTCCCGGCGGGCCTGGTGATCTACTGGACGTGGAACAACCTGCTTTCGATCGCGCAGCAGGCATGGATCATGCGGCATGAACGGGCGGCGCGGCGGGCCGAACGCAAGGCGGCGGCGGTGGCCAAGCCGAAGGGCAAGGGGTGACGGCGGGCGGGCTTCTCGAAGCGCGGGACGAGGCGGCGCGCGCCGCGCTGATCGAGTCCGGGCGGCTTCTCTTCGCCCGGCCCTGCCGCTTCTTCCACGCGGCGCAGCGGCTGGACCAGTTGCCGGCGCCGGAGGGCGTGGAAGTGGCGTTCTGCGGCCGCTCCAATGTCGGCAAATCCTCGCTGCTCAACGCGCTCGCCGGCCAGAAGGGACTCGCCCGCGTCTCCTCGACGCCCGGCCGCACGCAGCAGCTCAACTTCTTCGATCTCGACGGCGCGCTGACCCTCGTGGACATGCCGGGCTACGGCTACGCCCGCGCGGCGAAGTCGGTGAAGGAGGACTGGCAGGGCCTGATGTTCGACTACCTCCGGGGCCGGCCGAACCTCCGCCGCGTGATGCTGCTGATGGATTCGCGCGTCGAGACGAAGCCCGCCGATCTCGCCGCGCTCGACCTGCTGGGCAGGGCGGCCGTCGCCACGCAGATCGTGCTGACCAAGGCGGATTCGGTGAAGCCGTCGGCGCTTGCGGCGCGGTTCGCCGGGGTGCGGGCACTCGTGACGGCGCGCGCCGCGCTGCATCCGCTGGTGCTGGTGACCTCGGCCGAGACCGGCCAGGGCATCCCTGAGCTTCGGGCGGAACTCGCCGCGTTGGCGGGGTGATCTCCGGCGGTCGTCGCCGGCAGGCGCGCGCGGTGGCCGGGCGCCCGGCCGGCGGGCGCGTTCGGTTCCGCCTCCGCCCCGCCGGCCGCTCGGAGCGTCCGCGGCGGCCGGGCCGTCAAGGCGCGATCCCGCTCCCTTGACCCGCTGCGCGCGCCCCCCTACGCCACCCGCGCCACGCACGGGAACCGCTGGATGACCGAGGACGCGCAGGACCGTATGGAGCTGCTCGCGCAGGCGCTGCCCTATCTGAAGCGCTACGACGACAAGATCGTCGTGGTGAAGTACGGCGGCCACGCGATGGGCGAGGAGGAGACGGCGCTGCGCTTCGGCCGGGACATCGCCCTGCTCGAGCAGGTCGGCGTCAATCCGGTGGTGGTCCACGGCGGGGGGCCGCAGATCAACGCCATGCTCAAGCGGCTGAACGTGCAGTCCCGTTTCGTGGACGGGCTGCGCGTGACGGACGCGGCGATGGTGGACGTGGTCGAGATGGTCCTCGCCGGCAGCGTGAACAAGCAGGTGGCGGCCGCCATAACCCGCGCCGGCGCGATCGCCGTCGGCATCTCGGGCAAGGATGGCGGGCTGATCCGCGCGCGGAAACTGACGCGCACTGTGCGCGACCCCGGCTCCAACATCGAGAAGGTGCTCGACCTCGGCTTCGTCGGCGAACCGGAGCATGTGGACGCGCGCGTGCTCCGGCTGCTGATCGGGGCCGACATCGTGCCGGTGGTTGCGCCCGCCGGCGTGGGCGAGGACGGGGCCACCTACAACATCAACGCCGACACGGTGGCCGGCGCGATCGCCAGCGCGCTCGATGCCGAACGGCTGCTGATGCTGACGGACGTCTCCGGCGTGCGCGGTCCGGACGGCGCGCACATCCCGCAGATGACGGTGGCCGAGGCGCGCGCCGGCATCGCGGCCGGCTGGATCTCGGGCGGCATGATCCCGAAGGTCGAGACCTGCATCGAGGCGGTGGAGCGCG
The DNA here is from genome assembly GCA_025055335.1 of Acetobacteraceae bacterium. Lineage (GTDB taxonomy): Bacteria > Pseudomonadota > Alphaproteobacteria > Acetobacterales > Acetobacteraceae > JANWXJ01. The sequence continues at coordinate 3,032 of JANWXJ010000007.1, read as the reverse complement.
GGGTGAAGGGCGCCGTCATCCTCGACGGGCGGGAACCGCACGCGATCCTTCTCGAACTCTTCACCGACCGCGGCATCGGCACGCTGATCGTGCCGTGACCGACCCGATGGACCTCGCGCTTGCCGAAGCCCGCGCGGCTGCGGCGCGCGGCGAGGTGCCGGTCGGGGCCGTGGTGACGGACGGGGAAGGCCGCGTGCTGGCCTCCGCCGGAAACCGCGTCGAGGAACTGCATGATGCCTGCGCGCACGCCGAGCTTCTGGCCCTGCGCGCGGCGGCCGCGGCGCGTGGCGAGCCCAGGCTGCCCGACTGCACGCTGCACGTCACGCTCGAGCCCTGTCCGCTCTGCGCCGCCGCCGCCGCGCTGTTCCGGGTCAAGCGCCTGTGCTTCGGCGCCTATGATCCGAAGGGCGGCGGGGTGGAGCACGGGCCGCGCCTGTTCGCCGCGCCGGGCGCGCTGCACCGCCCCGAGGTGGTGGGCGGCATCCGGGAATCCGAGGCGGCGGCGCTGCTGCGGGCGTTCTTCGCGCCGCTTCGGTGATCGCGTTCACATGACCGGGCGGCGGCGATGCCAGCCCGCCGCGCCTTCGAAGGCGTGGGCGGCGCGCAGCACCAGCGCATCCTCGAACGGCCGGCCGGCGATCTGCACGCCGACCGGCAGCCCGCCTTCGCCGAACCCCGCGCAGACCGTGATCGCCGGCTGGCCCGATAGGTTGAACGGGTAGGTCAGGTTCAGCGTCTCGATGCCGGCGAATCTCGGCACCGCCCCGAGCGGCGGCGCCTCGGCCGGGGCGGCGGCGCAGAGGAGCAGATCGTGCTCCTGCATCGCCGCCGCGATCGCCGCGTTCAGTTCGCGCCGGCGCCGCTGCGCCGCGAGGTAGTCGGCCGCCGACACCAGGCCGCAGAGCACGAGCCGCTCGCGCAGGATCTCGCCGTAGTCGCGGAAGCGGGTGCGGAGCCACGCCTCGTGCACCGCGAAGGCCTCCGCGGCCATCACCAGCCAGCCGGCGGCGTTGAACGCGGAGAGGGCCGGCAACTCCGCCTCGCGCACCGTCGCGCCGAGCGAGGCGAACACCTCGGCGGCATGTTCGACGCCGGCGGCGACCGCGCCGGTCGCGGGCAGGTCGCGCTCGTGGAAATGGCGCAGCACGCCCACGCGCAGCCCAGCCACCCCGCCCGCGAGCCCGGAAAGCACATCCGGCGCCGGACGGTCGAGCGAGGAGGGGTCGGCCGGGTCGTGCCCCAGCAGCGGCTGCAGCAGCAGCGCGCAGTCTTCGGCGGTGCGCGCCATCGGGCCCACGGTGTCCAGGCTCGGCGCCAGCGGGATGACGCCGCGCCGGCTCACGAGCCCGAAGGTCGGCTTCATGCCGGCGATGCCGCACAGCGCCGCCGGGCCTCGGATGGAGCCGCCGGTGTCGGAACCGGTGCCGCCCAGCACGATGCCGGCGGCCACGGCCGCCGCCGTGCCGGAGGAGGAGCCGCCGGTGAAGCGCGAAGGATCCCACGGGTTGCGCGCCGGCGGCCAGGGCAGGTCGAAGGAGGGGCCGCCCCAGGCGAACTCGTGGGTGGCGAGCTTGCCGATGGTGACGGCCCCGGCCGCCGCCCAGCGCTCCACCGCCGCCGCATCGCGCCTCGGCACATGGTGTTCGAGCAGGCGTGAATGAGCCGTGGTCGGGATGCCGGCCGTCTCGAGGATGTCCTTGTGCGCGACCGGCACACCGTCGAGCGGGCCGCGGAGCGCGCCCGCCATCTGCCGCGCCTCGGCCGCACGCGCCTCCTCGAGCGCGCGCTCCGGCGTCAGCCGGAGGAAGGCGTGCAGCACGGGCTGCAGCGCCTCGGCGCGGGCGAGCGCCGCCCGGACGAACTCGACCGGCGAGACCTCGCGGGCGGCGATCCGCCGCGCAGCCTCTGCGATGGTGCCGGGCAGGGCGCTCACCGGCCGGGCTCCACCGGGCGGAAGATGGTGGCCGGCTCGGCGTCGAGCGGCCGGTCTGCGCGCACGCTCCGCATGTAGGCGAGCAGGTGGCCGGTCACGCCGCGGATGCGTTCGGCTTCCTCCGCGGTCAGGCGGATCCCGGCGCGGGTGACGAGCAGGGCGAACTCCTCTTCCGGCATGGGGTCGGGCATGGCGTGGCTCCTCGCCTTGGGGCAGGAAGGCTAGACGGTGGCGGCGGGGGCGGCGAGTGGCGCGGACGGATTTCCCTGGGCTGGAGGCGTTCCTGGCGATCGCCGAACGCGGCAGCTTTCGCGCCGCGGCGGCGCATCTCAACCTGTCGCAGACGGCCCTCAGCCACCGCATCCGGAAACTCGAGGCCAATCTCGGCGTGCGGCTGTTCGTCCGCACCACGCGCCAGGTGAGCCTGACAGCCGCCGGGCGGGAGTTCCTCGGCCGCGTACGCGGCCCGGCGGAGAGCCTGGCGGACGCTTTCGCCGCGCTGGCGGCGGCCGCGGCGGGCGGCGGCGGCAGCATCGCGCTGGCATGCCTGCCGACGCTTGCCATGCGGCACATCCCGGCCGTACTGGCCGAGCTGGCGCAGAGCCACCCGCAGGTCTCGGTGCGGGTGCTAGACCTCTCCGCCGGCGAGATCGTCGAGCGCGTGCGCCTGGGCGAGGCGGAGCTCGGCGTCGGCATCGCCGCCGCGGCGGGGCCGGACCTCGACATCCAGCCGCTGCTGACCGAACCTTTCGTGCTGGCCTGTCCCGCCGACCACCCGCTGGCCGGGCGGCGGGGCGTTGCCTGGGCCGAGATCGAGGGCGTGCCGCTCGTCCGCGTCAGCCCGCAGACGGGGAACCGGGCGCTGCTCGACGATGCGCTCGGGCCTCGTCGGGAAGCGATGGCCTGGCGCTACGAGGTGCAGCACCTGTCCACCGCCATCGCGCTTGTGGCAGCACGCGTGGCGCTCGCGGTCGTGCCGGCGCTGGCGGTGGAGGCGAGCGGCGGCGACCGGGTGGTAGGCGTGCCGCTGCGCGATCCGGCGGTGTCGCGGCGTCTCGGTCTCATCACGAGGCGCGGGGCGGCGCCCTCGGCGGCTGGC
>JANWXJ010000005.1 GCA_025055335.1 Acetobacteraceae bacterium | reverse complement strand
GCCGGCGGCTGCGCGCCCCGGCGCTGGTCGAAGATCCACTCCTCGCGGTTCGGCACCTGCAGCCCGCCCCGGTTCTCCGGCCGCACGCGGACGGGGCGGCTGTCGGGCTCGATCACCGGCACCTGCCGCGGCCCGCCCCCGCCCGTGAACAGCCACAGCACCCCGAGCGCCAGGATCGCCGCCGCCCCGAGCCCGAAGACGATCAGCCGCCACGGCGCCGGCCTGCGCTCGGCCGCCTGCACCTTCCAGGAAGGGGGGCCGAACTCGCTCACGCCTCAGCGCATCTCCTCGACCGGCGCCACCCCCATCACCGCAAGCCCGGAGCGGATGACGATCGCCGTCGCCGCCACCAGCGCGAGACGCGCGCGCGTCGCCTCCGGCTCGTCCTCGCGGATGAAGCGCAGCGTCGCGTCCTCCCGGCCCTTGTTCCACAGGCCGTGGAACTCCGCCGCCACCTCCTGCAGGTAGAAGGCGATGCGGTGCGGCTCCCTGGCCAGCGCCGCCGCCTCCACCGTGCGCGGCCAGGCCGCGAGCTTTCGGATCAGCGCCATCTCGGCCGGATCCGACAGGTGCGAAAGCTCGGCCTCCGCCAGCGCCGCCGCCGGCGGATCGCCCGCCTGCCGCAGCACGGAGCGGCAGCGCGCATGCGCGTACTGCACGTAGAACACGGGGTTGTCGCGGCTCTGCTCGATCACCCTGTCGAGGTCGAACTCCATCTGCGCGTCGGCCTTGCGCGTCAGCATGGTGAAGCGCACGGCGTCGCGCCCCACCTCCTCGATCAGGTCGCGCAGCGTCACGTAGGTGCCGGCGCGCTTCGACATCCGCACCGGCTGCCCGCCCCTCAGCACATGCACGATCTGCGTCAGCACCACCTCGAAGGAGACGGCGCCATCCGACAACGCCTGCACGGCCGCCTTCATCCGCTTGACGTAGCCGCCGTGGTCGGCGCCCCACACATGCACGATCGCCTCGTGGCCGCGGGCGATCTTGTCGAGGTGGTTGGCGATGTCGTTGGCGAAATAGGTGCCGGAGCCGTCGGACTTGCGCAGCGGCCGGTCGGTGTCGTCGCCGAAGCGGGTGGCGCGGAACAGCACCTGCTCGCGCGGTTCCCAGTCCTCCGGCAGCTTGCCCTTCGGGGCATCGAGCACGCCGCGGTAGATCAGCCCCTTCCCCGCCAGCAGCGCTTCCGCGCGGTCGAGCATGCCGGCCTCCACCAGCGCGCGCTCGCTGACGAACACGTCGTGCCGCACGCCGAGCGCGGCCAGATCCTCCCGGATCGCCTGCATCATGAGGCCGACGGTCATGTCGCGCACGGGCTCGAGCCAGTCGGTCACCGGCGCGGGCATGGCGCCGGGGGCGAGCTCGTCGCCGAAGCGGGCCTTGATCGCCTCGCCGACCGGGATGAGGTAGTCCCCGCGGTACTGCAGGCCGCCCGGGATGGATTGCGCGTATTCCTCCTCCGTCAGCGGCGTGCCGAGCGCCTGCAGGTAGCGCCAGTAGGCGGCATAGGCGAGGGCGAGCACCTGCGCCCCGGCGTCGTTCACGTAGTATTCCCTGGTGACGGCCCAGCCCGCCTTGGCCAGCAGGTTGGCCAGCGCATCCCCCACCACCGCGCCGCGGCAGTGGCCGACATGCATCGGGCCCGTCGGATTGGCCGAGACGTATTCCACATCCACCCGCACGCCGCCGCCCAATCGGCTGTCGCCATAGGCCTCGCCGCGCTGCAGGATCACCGGGATCTGCCCGCGGATCGCCGCGTCCTTGAGGCGCAGGTTGACGAAGCCCGGGCCGGCGGGGGCGGCGTCGGCCACGGCGGGCAGCGCCCGCAGCCGTTCGGCGAGGTCCGCGGCGATGGCGGCGGGGGGGCGGCCGGCGGGCTTGGCGGCCAGCATCGCGGCGTTGGTCGCCATGTCGCCATGCGCCGGATCGCGCGGCGGCTCCACCTGCACGCGGGCCGCGACATCCTCCGGCAGCCCGGGCAAGAGTCCGCGCAGCGCCGCGGCCACCTCGGCCTGCATGGCGGCGAACAGGTTCTCGGGGACGGGGTGGCTCACGCTCTGTCTCTGCCCTTCAGCCGGGGATGGTCGGGTCGGTCAGGCGGCGATGCTCCTCGAGGGCGAATCGGTCCGTCATGCCGGCGATATAGTCGCACACCGCGTGCGCCGTCGCCGCCGTGCGGGGTTCCGCGGCGCGGGCCTGCCATTCGCCGGGCAGCATGTCGGGCCCCCCATGCAGCAGGGTGAACAGCACCTGCACCACGCGCTTCGACTTCTGCGCCGTGCGGTTCACCCGCCAGTGGCGGTACATGCGGCCGTAGAGGAACTCGCGCACCACCTTGTTCGCGCGCTGCATCGGCTCCGAGAACGCGACGACGGGCGCCTTGGCGGCGCGCACCTCCGCGGCGCTGCGCGGGTTCAGCGCGGCCAGCCGGCGCCGCGCCTCCGCCACCACATCGTTCACCATGCGGTTGATGACGCGGCGGATCGCCTCGCTCGCCAGCCGGTCGGGGGGCGCGTCGGGCGCGGCGGCGCGGGCCTCGGCCAGCGCCTCGCCGAACAGCGGCAGGGCGGCGGCCTCCTCCAGGGTGAACAGCCCGGCGCGCAGCCCGTCGTCCAGGTCGTGGTTGTTGTAGGCGATGTCGTCGGCGATCGCCGCCGCCTGCGCCTCCACCGAGGCATGCGAGCCGAGATCGAGCGGGAAGCGCGAATCGAACTCGGCGATGTAGGCGGGCGGCCTGCGCAGCGGGCCGTTGTGCTTGGCCAGGCCCTCGAGCGTCTCCCACGTCAGGTTCAGGCCGTCGAAGCCGGCGTAGCGGCGTTCCAGCACCGTCACCGCCTTCAGGCTCTGGGCGTTGTGGTCGTAGCCGCCATAGGGGCGCATCAGGCTGTTCAGCGCCTCCTCCCCCGCATGGCCGAAGGGTGGATGGCCGAGGTCATGCGCCAGCGCCAGGGCCTCGGTGAGATCCTCGTCCACCCGCAGTTGCCGGGCCAGCGCGCGGGCGATCTGCGCCACCTCGATCGAGTGTGTCAGGCGCGTGCGGAAGGAATCGCCCTCGTGGTAGATGAACACCTGCGTCTTGTACTGCAGCCGCCGGAAGGCGGTGGAATGCACGATCCGGTCGCGGTCGCGCTGGTAGGGCGTGCGCGTCGGGTCGTCGGGCTCGGGGTGGAGGCGGCCGCGCGACTCCTCGGGCCGGACGGCCCAGGGCGCGAGGCGGTCCTGCGGCACGGGCGCGTCTGGCGGCATGGGCGGCGGGATACCAGCGGGGGGCCGGTGCCGCAACCGCGAGAGGGCGTCGCCGCCGCAGGGTGGCACCCGGCCCCGCCGGCGCCTATCTTCCCGCCCAGAGGAGTTGCCCGATGCCCGACGGCGCCAACAGCCCCGCCTTCCGCGTCACCCCCCGCGCCTTCCGCCAGATCGCCGAGATCGCCGCGCGCGAAGGGCGCGCGCCCATCCTGCGGGTCGCGGTGGACGCCGGCGGCTGTTCCGGCTTCCAGTACCGCTTCGACCTGGCCGACGCGCCCGAGGCCGAGGATCTGGTGGTCGAGGGCGAGGGGGCGGCGGTGGTGGTGGATCCGGTGTCGCTCGACCTGCTCGCCGGCGCCGAGCTCGACTGGACCGAGGCGCTGATCGGCGCGCATTTCAGCGTGAAGAACCCGCAGGCCGTCTCCGGCTGCGGCTGCGGCGCCTCCTTCGCGATCGCCTGAGCGCGTGCGGCTCGCCACCTTCAACGTCAACTCGATCCGCCGGCGCGTCCCGCATCTGCTGCGGTTCCTGAAGCGCTACGAGCCCGATCTCGCGGTGCTGCAGGAACTGAAATGCCGCACCGAGGAGTTCCCGGCGCTCGAGATCGAGGCCGCCGGCTACCGCTGCCACGCCCTCGGCCAGCCGGGCGGGCGCAATGGCGTGGCGGTCGTCTCCCGCCTGCCCTTCGAGGTGGTGGCCGAGCGCCTCCCGGGCGACGAGGCCGACGACCAGGCCCGCTACCTCGAGGTGGAGGCGCGAGGGATCCGCATCGCCGGGATCTACCTGCCCAACGGCAACAGCGGCGGAGAGGACGGATTTTCGTACAAGATCAGGTGGATGGAGCGGCTGCGTGAGGTCGCCTGCGACCGGCTCGACAGCTTCACCCCCTTCGCCATCCTCGGCGACTTCAACGTCTGCCCGACCGACGCCGACCTCGCCCCCGGCGCCCTGCCGCCGACCGACGCGCTGGTCCGCCCCGAAGCCCGCGCCGCCTTCCGGGCCCTTCTCCATCTCGGCCTCACCGACGCGCTGCGCGCCCTGCACCCGGAGGATGCGCCCTACACCTACTGGGACTACGGCCCCGCCTTCGAGGCGAACCGCGGCCTCCGGATAGACCACGCGCTGCTCTCGCCCGAACTGGCCGAGCGGCTGCTGTCGGCCGAGGTCGACGTGGCGGCGCGGGCGGAGGAACACCCCTCCGACCACGCGCCCGTCGTCGTCACGCTGCGCTGAGGCGGCCTACCCGCCCTGCAGCGAGAGCGTCGCGCGGCAGGCGCGGCGGAACTCCCGCCCCTCCACCTGCCAGTCCTGCCAGCCGGTGAACTCGGCCGTCTCTCCGAGGCCGAGCCGCCCCTCGTAGCGCGCGGTGAAGAGGAAGCCCCTGCCGCCCGCCCCGCCTTCCAGGACCACCGCGCCCTCCGGCCCGACGCGGCCTTCCCCGCGTTCCCACACCCCGGTCCGCGCCGACTGGCTGGACAGCACCGGCCGCGCGTAGCTCGCCACGCCGCGCCGCACCGTCACCTCGAAGGGCACGTTCAGCGGCTGGGTGGTGAAGCCCTCGACCGGGTCGCAGACCAGCCGCCCGCGCCATACCGGATCCTGCGCCGCCGCCGGTGCCGCGGCGGCGAGGACGAGGCCGAGCGCGATCAGATGTCGGCGTAGCAATGCGTTTCCGCCTTGGCGCCCGGATGCGTCACCGCGCCGGTGCGCGCCGGCCCCACAAGCTGCGCGTATTTCCATAGCGCGCCGGAGTTGTAGTCGGTCTTGCGGGGCTGCCATTCGGCGCGGCGGCGGGCCATCTCCTCCTCGCTGATCAGCACATCGAGCGTGCCCTTCTCGGCATCCAGCACGATCCGGTCGCCGTTCCTGACCAGCGCGATCGGCCCGCCGACGGCGGCCTCCGGCCCGACATGCCCGACGCAGAAGCCGCGCGTCGCGCCGGAGAAGCGCCCGTCGGTGATGAGCGCCACCTTCTCCCCCATGCCCTGGCCGTAGATCGCGCTCGTGGTCGAGAGCATCTCGCGCATCCCGGGCCCGCCCTTCGGCCCCTCGTAGCGGATCACGATCACGTCGCCCGGCTTGTAGGCGCGCGCCTCCACGGCGGCGAAGGCGTCCTCCTCGCAGTCGAAGCAGAGTGCGGTGCCCTCGAAGCGCAGGTTCTTCATCCCCGCGATCTTCACGATCGCCCCTTCCGGGGCGAGATTGCCCTTGAGCGCGACAAGCCCGCCCATGGGCGAGATCGGGTTGGAGGTCGGCCGCACCACGTCCTGGTTCGGCGGCACCACCACGTCCTTGTGGTTCTCGGCGAGCGTCCTGCCCGTCACGGTCAGGCAGTCGCCGTGCAGGAAGCCGCCGTCCAGCAGCGCCTTGATGATCACCGGCACGCCGCCGATGCGGTGGACGTCGAGCGCGACATAGCGTCCGCCGGGCTTGAGGTCGGCGATGTGCGGCGTGCGGCGCATGATGGCCGCCACCTCCTCGAGCGGGAAGTCGATCCCGGCCTCGTGCGCGATCGCCGGCAGATGCAGCGCCGCGTTGGTCGAGCCGCCGGTGGCGCCGACGATGGCGGCGGCGTTCTCGAGCGCCTTGCGCGTCACGATGTCGCGCGGGCGGATCCGCTTGCGGATCAGCTCCACCACCGCCTTGCCGGATTCGTAGGCCCAGCGGTCGCGCGCCTTGTCCTCCGCCGGCGCGCCCGCCGAGAAGGGCAGCGCAAGCCCGATCACCTCGCTGATGCAGGCCATGGTGTTGGCGGTGTACTGGCCGCCGCAGGCGCCCGCGCCCGGGCAGGCATGCGCCTCGAGCTCGTGCAGCTCCTCCTCGCTCAGGTTGCCGGCGGCGTGCTGGCCGACCGCCTCGAACACATCGAGCACCGTCACGTCCCGGCCCTTGAACGTCCCGGGCATGATCGAGCCGCCATACATGAACACGCTCGGCACATTGAGCCGGAGCATCGCCATCATCATGCCGGGGAGCGACTTGTCGCAGCCCGCAAGCCCGACCAGCGCGTCGTAGCAGTGCCCGCGCATGGTCAGTTCGATCGAATCCGCGATCACCTCGCGCGACACGAGGGAGGATTTCATCCCCTGGTGCCCCATGGCGATGCCGTCGGTGACGGTGATGGTGGTGAACTCGCGCGGGGTGGCGCCCGCCTCCAGCACGCCCTTCTTCACCGGCTGCGCCTGGCGGGCGAGCGCGATGTTGCAGGGCGCGGCCTCGTTCCAGCAGGTGGCGACGCCGACGAGCGGGGCGGCGATCTGCTCCGCCGTCATGCCCATGGCGTAGTAGTAGGAGCGGTGCGGCGCCCGCTCGGGCCCGATCGTCACGTGGCGGCTCGGCAGATTGGACTTGTCCCAGGCGGTCATGGCGGCGTTTCCCTGTGCAGGCTTTCGGGTAATGCCGCGCGGCGGACGGGGCGGCAAGGTGCTGGCGCGGGGACGGTTCGGCGGGGTAGTCTGCAGGCATGTCGGACGCTGCAGCCACGCCGCCGCCCCGCCTCTCGCGGGACGCCTTCTACGCCTGGGCCATGGACCAGCCGCGGGGGCGGTTCGAACTGCTGGACGGGCAGGTGGTGGCGATGGCGCCGGAGCGCGTGGCCCATGCGCGCGCGAAGGGGGCGGCGTGGCTCGCGCTGCGCGAGGCCGTCGCGGCGGCGGGTGTCGCGTGCGAGGCTCTGCCGGACGGCGTGACGGTCGAGATCGGGGACGCCACCTGCTACGAGCCGGACGTGGTGGTCGCCTGCGGGGAGATCCCCGGGGACGTGCTTGCGGTGCCGTCACCGCTCGTCGTCGTCGAGGTCACGTCGCCGTCCAACAGCCGCATCGATCTGGTGACGAAGTTCGCGGACTACTTCCGCCTGCCGTCGCTCCGCCACTACGTCATCGTCCACCTTGCGCTGCGGCGCGTGATCCACCACCGGCGGACCGAGGACGGGCGGATCGAGAGCGCGATCCTGACGGACGGGCAGCTCGTGCTTCACCCGCCGGGCATCAGCGTGCCGGTGGAGGCCCTGTTCGGGCCGAAGCCCAGGGGCGCTGCCGCTGGAACCCCGGCAGGACCCTGAGGGTCCTGCACCCCCCTCCGTCAGGCGATGCGCGCCAGCGCGGCATCGAGCCTCGCCGCTTCCGCCTCGTACCCGGCCAGGCGCTCCCGGTTCTCCTCCACCACCTCCTCCGGCGCGCGCGCCACGAACTCGGCGTTGGCGAGCTTCGCCGCGATCTTCCGCGCCTCGGCCAGCGCCCGGTCGCCTTCGCGCGAAAGCCGCGCGCGCACGGACTAAAGGACCATCACGTCGGCGAGCGGCAGCATCACCGTCGCCTCGCCCACCACCGCCTGCGCCACCCCGCGCGGCGCCTCTCCGGACAGCGCCGCCACCTCGCTCGCCCGCGCCAGCCGCCCGAGGATCTCCCGCCACCGCGCCGCCCGCGCCAGCGTCTCGCCCGAGGCGCCGGCCAGCCAGATCGGCACCTGGACGGAAGGCGGCACGTTCATCTCGGCGCGCACCGCCCGCACCTCGCTCACCAGCGCCACCACCCACTCGAGCTCCGCCCGCGCCTCGGCCGCCCCCGGCACGGCTACGGGCTTCGGCCATTCGGCGCGGATCAGGCTGCCTTCCGGCCCGTAGCCGAGGCGGTGCCAGATCTCCTCGGTGAGGAAGGGCATCACCGGATGCAGCAGCCGCAGCAGCACGCCGAGAACATGCTGCGCCGCCCCCTTCACTTCCGCCTTCTCCGGCCCGTCCGGCCCGGCCAGCACGGGCTTCGCGAACTCGAGGAACCAGTCGCAGAAGGTGCCCCAGGCGAAGCGGTAGCAGGCGGCGGCGTACTCGTCGAAGCGGAAGGCCTCCAGCGCCGCGTCCGCCTCGGCCACCGCGCGGTTCGCCGCATCCAGCACCCAGCGGGCGAGCGGCGTCTCCACCCGGCCCGGATCGAAGGCCGGATCGGGCACGATCCCGTTCATCCCGCAGAAGCGCGCGGCGTTCCAGATCTTGGTGCAGAAGGCGCGGTAGCCCTCCACCCTCTGCCGGCCGAGCTTGATGTCCCGCCCCGGGGCGTTCAGCGCGGCGATCGCGAAGCGCAGCGCATCCGCCCCATAGGCCTCGATCAGCTCCAGGGGGTCCATCACGTTCCCCTTGGACTTCGACATCTTCTGCCCGCGCTCGTCGCGCACGAGGCCGTGGATGCACACGGTCCGGAACGGCACCTCGCCCATGCAGTAGATGCCCATCATCATCATCCGGGCCACCCAGAAGAAGATGATGTCGAAGCCCGTCACCAGCACATCGCCCGGGTAGTACTTCGCGAGCTCCGGCGTCTCGCGCGGCCAGCCGAGCGTCGAGAACGGCCACAGCGCGCTGCTGAACCAGGTGTCGAGCACGTCCGGGTCGCGCTCGAGCGGGACGTCGCGGCCGAACCTCGCGCGCGCCTGCTCGCGCGCCTCGGCCTCGCTGCGGGCGACGAACACCTCGCCGTCCGGCGCGTACCAGGCCGGGATCTGGTGCCCCCACCAGAGCTGGCGGGAGACGCACCAGGGCTGGATGTCGCGCATCCAGGCGAAATAGGTGTTCTCGAACTGCCGCGGCACGAACACCGTCTGCCCGGTCTCGACGGCGCGGATCGCAGGGCCTGCGAGGCGCTTCGCATCCACGTACCATTGCAGCGTCAGCCGCGGCTCGATCGGCACGCCGGAGCGGTCGCCATGCGGCACCATGTGGGTGTGCGGCTCGATCTTCTCGACAAGGCCGAGCCGCTCGAGTTCGGCCACGATCCGCGCGCGCGCCTCGAAGCGGTCCAGCCCCTCGAGGCTGCGGGTGAAGGCCGGGTCGGCCACCCCGGCCACCGCCGAAAGCCGCAGTTCGGCAAGCGTCACCTTCGCATCGGCATCGAGCACCGAGGGCATCTCCAGCCCGTGGCGGCGGCCCACCTCGAAGTCGTCGAAGTCGTGGGCGGGCGTGATCTTCACCGCGCCGGAGCCCTTCTCCGGATCCGAGTGCTCGTCCGCCACCACCGGGATCCGCCGCCCCACAAGCGGCAGGATCACGTGCCTGCCGATCAGGTCGCGGAAGCGCGCATCCTCCGGGTGCACCGCCACCGCGGTGTCGCCGAGCAGCGTCTCGGGTCGCGTCGTCGCCACCACCAGGAAGCGCCCCGGCTCGCCCTCGACCGGGTAGCGCAGGTGCCACAGGCTCCCCTTCACCTCGCGGCTTTCCACCTCGAGGTCGCTGATCGCCGTCTGGAACACCGGATCCCAGTTCACCAGCCGCCGGTCGCGGTAGATCAGCCCGTCGCGGTGGAGGCGGACGAACACCTCCACCACCGCCTCCGACAGCCCCTCGTCCATGGTGAAGCGCTCGCGCGGCCAGTCGAGGCTGGCGCCGAGCCGCCGCAGCTGGCGCGTGATGGTGCCGCCCGACTGCGCCTTCCACTCCCATACGCGGGCGAGGAAGGCCTCCCGCCCCAGGCGCCGCCGGTCCAGCCCCTCGGCCGCCAGCAGGCGTTCCACCACCATCTGGGTGGCGATGCCGGCGTGGTCGGTGCCGGGCATCCACAGGGCGTCCCGCCCCTGCATGCGCCGCCAGCGGATCAGGATGTCCTGCAGGGTGTTGTTCAGCGCGTGGCCGATATGCAGGCTGCCGGTGACGTTGGGCGGGGGAATGACGATCGCGAAGGGCCTCGCCGGGCTCTCGGGCCGCGCCGAGAAGGCGCCCGAGGCTTCCCATGCCGCGTAGAGCCGCCCCTCGAAGGAGGCCGGGTCGTAGGACTTGTCGAGCATGCCGCTTCCCTCGGACGCGGCGGGCGCCGCGTCAAGGCTCAGGGGGCGGCGCGGTTCACCACCCGCTCGATCTCCTGGCGCACCACCCGCTCGACCAGGGCCGGGAGATTGGCGTCCAGCCACTCCTTGAGCAGGGGGCGGAGCTCCTCCCGCACGATCTCCTCGAGCGAGGGGCCGCCGGGGCGGAGCGGGGTCGCGCGCTCCGGCGCCGCGCTGCGGGCGAGGCTGCCGAGCGCGGCCGCCGCGGCGC
>JANWXJ010000248.1 GCA_025055335.1 Acetobacteraceae bacterium | reverse complement strand
GGCGGCGTGGTCCGGGCGGCAAGGGCGGTTGCCGGCACCGGGCGGCCGTCCTCGATCGGCTCCATCGCCACCACCGGGCCGCCCGGCAGCCCGGCCGCCAGCAGCGGCGGTTCCTCGCCGCGAACGGGCGGCGGCGGCGAGCGCTGGTCGCGCAGCGCGAGCATGGTGGCGCGGTCCCCGCTGCGCGGCCCGGGCGGGATGTCGAAGGGGATCTCGGCGGCGGCGTAGATCTCGGGCGGGGCGCGACGGGCCGGGGCGGTGCCGGCGATGCGCGGGGCGATCCTTGCCACGTAGTGCCGCGTCTCGTTCGGCAGGCCGCGCCCGCCCCAGAGATAGTCCTCGAAGCGGCGGGGGCCGGCGTTGTAGGCGGCGAGGAATCCCGGATTGCCGTAGAGCTCGTACATCTCGCGGATGTAGGCCGTGCCGGCCATGATGCTGTTCCAGGGATGGTAGGGATCGGGGCCGAGGCCGTAGCGCGCCTGGAGCTCGCGGTAGGTGCCGGGCATCACCTGCATCAGCCCCATCGCCCCGGCGCGGCTGGTGGCGTTGGGCCGCCCGCCGCTCTCCTGGCGCATCACCTCGCGGATCCAGGCCTCGGGCACGTCGAAGCGCTGGCTTGCCTGGCGGATATAGGGCCCCCACGGGTCGGAGGGGGGGCCGGGGGGATCGTAGGAGGCAGGCTGCTGCCAGGCGCCGTGCGTCCGCAGCTGGCCGCCGCCGCAGGCGGCGAGCGCCAGCAGGGCGCAGGCCAGAGCGGCGGCGCGGATGGCGCCGCACCGCGGCCGGCGCGCACTGGTCGGGACGGCCATCGCCTCCACTCCCCCCATGGCCGGTGCGGGGCCCGGCGAAGCCTTCCGTGGGGCCCGACGCCCCCCGGCGCCACGCCCCGGCCCCGCCGGCACGGCGCGCCCGCGCCCGCGGGCAGGCGGCGCGAAGTGCTGACACACCGCCCGAACACCTGCCCCTAATAGCCTTCAACCGCTAGCGGAGTCGGGAGTCCGATGCAAGGGCGCGATCGCGGCCGCCGCGCCTTTATCCCGCCACGGCAGGTTTGCAGCCTCCGGAGCGGAACCCCATCTTCCGCAAGACGCCTTCCCGGAGCCGATCCATGACGCGCTTCGCCGCCCCCTTCCGCCTTCTTCCCGTGCTGCTGCTGGCCCTCGGCGCGGCGGCCTGCGCGCCGCAGAACACCGCCGGCACCGTCCCCGCCGCAGCGCTCGGCCGCGCCGGCCCGGTCACGACCGGCACGATCGTCGCCATGCGGCCGGTGCAGGTGCAGGGCGGCACCGGCGTCGGCGCCCCGATCGGGGCCGTGGCGGGCGGGGTGATCGGCAGCACGATCGGCGGCGGCTGGCGCGCCAACACGCTCGGCGCGCTCGGCGGTGCGGTCGTCGGCGGCTTCGCCGGAGCGGCGGTGGAGCAGGGCGTCACCCGCGGCGCCGCCGTCGAGTTCATCATCCGCGACGACCGCGGCGGCGAGTTCGCGGTGGTGCAGACGAACGAGGAGCGCCTGATGGTCGGCGACCGGGTGCGGGTGGTGCAGACCGACCGGGCAAGGCTCGTCCCGCTCGGCGCCGGCCTCGCCGACGCCGGCCCGGGCGGCAACAAATAGTGGTGCGGTTTCCCTGCTTCCGGTTCCGTTCTATAGGGCGGCGCATGGCGCCGTCCCCCGCCCCCGCCGAACCTGTGCTCCGCCACGACGCGGCCGACCCCGCGCGGCTCGCGCGCGCTCTGGCCGACCTCTCGCGCGGGGTCGCCATGTGGCGCCTCGCCCTCGCGCTCGCCGTGCTCGACACCCGCAACCGCTACCGCGGATCGGTGCTTGGGCCGTTCTGGACCACGCTCTCCACCGCCGCAATGGTGGGGGGGGCTCGGGGTGCTCTACGCCGTGCTGTTTCGCATGCCGGCGGCCGAGTATGTGCCCTATCTCGCCATCAGTCTCATCATCTGGCAGGCGATCGCGGCCTTCCTGCAAGACGCCTGCACCGCGCTCTCGGGTGCAGGGCCTGTGATCCGCCAGATTGCCATGCCGGTCACGGTGCATGTACTGCGCTGCCTGCTGCGCAATGCGCTCTACGCCGCCCATTCGCTCCCTCTGATCCCGGTGGTGTTTGCAGTGTTCGGCATATGGCCGGGCGCGGGGGCGGTCGCGGCGCTGGCCGGCATCCCGCTGTTCGCGGTGGCAGGCTTCGCCTCGGCGCTAGCGCTCGGGATCCTCTGCGCCCGCTTCCGCGACATCCCGCCGATCGTCGGCAACCTCACCCAGCTCGCCTTCTTCCTCACGCCGGTGCTGTGGCTGCCGGAGATGCTGCCGCCCGAGGCGCTGCCGTGGCTTCCCCTCAATCCCTT
Organism: Acetobacteraceae bacterium; assembly: GCA_025055335.1. GTDB lineage: Bacteria > Pseudomonadota > Alphaproteobacteria > Acetobacterales > Acetobacteraceae > JANWXJ01. The sequence continues at coordinate 1,673 of JANWXJ010000248.1, read as the reverse complement.
CTATGCCCTGCTCGAGACGGTGCGTGCGCCGCTGCTCGGCCTTGCCGCCGGGCCGGAGCTCTGGGCCGCGGCGATCGGGTGGACGACGGTGCTCGCGGCCGGGGCGTGGCTGCTGTTTGTGCGCTACCGCGGGCGCGTACCCTACTGGGTGTGAGGGCAGGCGTGGCGCACATCCTGGCCGAGGATCTCTCGGTGGCCTTCCCCCTGTATCACATCGGCGCCCGTAGCCTGAAGAAGCGCCTGCTCGGCCGCGCCTCCGGACGGCTCTCGGCCGGGCGCGGGCGGGTCGAGGTGCAGGCGCTCTCGGGCCTGACGCTCGCGATCCGCTCGGGCGAGCGGGTGGCGCTGATCGGCCCGAACGGGGCGGGCAAGACGACACTGCTGCGCACCCTCTCCGGCATCTACGAGCCCGCCGCGGGCCGGCTCGAGGTGGCGGGCGAGATCGGCAGCCTGATTGACCCCTCGGCCGGGATCGAGCCGTTCTCGACCGGGCGCGAGAACATCCGCCTCAGAGGCCTGTTCCGCGGGCTGAAGGGCGAGGCGCTGGCGGCGCTCGAGCGGGAGGCGGCGGCGCTCTCCGGCCTCGGGGACTTCCTCGACCTTCCGGTCGGCGGCTACTCTACGGGAATGCAGGTTCGCCTCTCCTTCGCCATCGCCACCTCGATACGCCCGCAGGTGCTGCTGATGGACGAATGGATCGGCGCCGGCGACGCCGAGTTCCGCGCCCGCGCCGAGACGCGGCTGGCGGAGCTCGTGCGGGATGCAGAGATCCTCGTGCTCGCCACCCACGACACCACCATCATCCGCCGCTGGTGCACCCGGGCGATACGGCTCGAGGCCGGGCGTATCGTGGCCGACGGGCCGGTCGAGGCGCTGTTCGAGGCGGAGACGACATGACGCTCATCTCCTACGCGCAGCACGGCGAGGACATCCTGCTCCACCGCGCCCTCGGGCATCTGCCGGAGGAGTTCTGGGTGGATGTCGGTGCGGGCGATCCAGAGGTGGATTCCGTCACCGCCCTGTTCGCGGGGCGCGGCTGGCGCGGCATCAACATCGAGCCTGAGCCCGAGGCCTGCGCCCGACTCGCCGCCGCCCGCCCGCGCGACGTGACGCTGTGCTGCGCCGTCGGCGCCGCCCCGGGGCGGGCGGTGCTGCACCGGATCCCAGGCACCGGCCTCTCCACTCTCGATCCCGGGATCGCCGAACGCCACGCCACTGACGGGTGGACGGTCGAGCCGGTGGAGGTGGAGGTGCGCACGCTCGCCGCGATCTGCGAGGCGCATGCCCCTGCCGTCATTCACTTCCTCAAGGTGGATGCCGAAGGCCACGAGGCGGCGGTGCTGGCGGGCGCCGATTTCACCCGCTGGCGCCCCTGGATCGTGCTCGTGGAAGCGATGGAACCGAACCTGCCGCAGCCGAGCCACGAGCCGTGGGAGCCCGCGCTGCTTTCTGCGGGCTATGAGTTCGTCTGGTTCGACGGTCTGAACCGCTGGTACCTTGCCGCGGAGCGTGCCGAGGCCTTGCGCGGCGCCTTCACCGCGCCGCCCAACCCGTTGGACGGCTTCGTGCGCGCCGCCGAAGCGGCGTGGCGGCAGCGCGCCGAGGCCCTGGCGCGGTAGGTGGCGGCGCTGCGCGCCAGCCGCTCCTGGCGGGCGACGCGGCCGGCGCGCGTG
>JANWXJ010000185.1 GCA_025055335.1 Acetobacteraceae bacterium | reverse complement strand
CGGGCGCCGCCAGCACCACCTCGACCTCGGGCCCGGCGGGATCCGCGCCGGGCGCTCTACTGCCGGGCTCCATCACGCTCCGGCGGGGCGCGCCGCCGCCCGTTCCAGCTCCGCCCTGCCGTAGGCGGCGACGATCCGCTGCACCAGCGGGTGGCGCACCACGTCGGCCTCCGCGAAGCGCGCGAAGGCGATGCCCGGCACGCCGTCCAGGATGCGCACGGCTTCCTTGAGGCCGGAGACCTGCCCGGGCGGCAGGTCCACCTGCGTCGGGTCGCCGGTGATGACCATGCGCGTGCCCTCGCCCATGCGGGTGAGGAACATCTTCATCTGCGCGGCGGTGGTGTTCTGCGCCTCGTCGAGGATGACGAAGCAGTGCGCGAGGGTGCGGCCGCGCATGAAGGCGAGCGGGGCGATCTCGATCTCGCCCGAGGCGATCCGCTTCGCCACCTGCTCGCCCGGCAGCATGTCGTGCAGCGCGTCGTAGAGGGGGCGCAGATAGGGGTCGATCTTCTCCTTGAGGTCGCCGGGCAGGAAGCCGAGCCGCTCCCCCGCCTCCACCGCCGGGCGCGACAGCACGATGCGGTCCACCCGCCCGGCCAGCAGCAGCGCCACACCTTGCGCCACCGCCAGGTAGGTCTTGCCGGTGCCGGCCGGGCCGATGCCGAACACCATCTCGTGCCGCGCGAGCAGCTCCATGTAGGCGGCCTGCGCCGGGGTGCGCGCCGTCACGCTGCCCTTGCGGGTGCGGATCGCCGGCAGGTCGGCCAGCGGCAGGCGCGGGTCCTCGGCCTCGAGGCTGCCCTCGGCCATGCGGATCGCGCCCTCCACCTCCGGCACGCCGATCCTCTCGCCCTGCTCCAGCCGCTTCCACAGCGCGGCCAGCGCCGCCTCGGCCATGCCGGTGCGTTCCGCGCTGCCCGAGACGGTCACCCTGTTCCCCCGTCCGGCGAGCCGCACCCCGAGCCGCTGCTCGATCCGCGCCAGATGCCTGTCGTGGTCGCCGAACAGCAGCGGCACCAGGGCGTTGTCGTCGAACTCCAGCGTCACGCTGCGTTCGGCGGGGCGGGCGGCGCGGCTGTCCGCGCGGAGCACGGGTGCGTTCAAGCGGCGGCGGTCTCCTCTGCGGGCAGGCGTGCGCTGAGGGAGTTCGGATGCCCGGCCACGACCCGGACATCCACGACCTGTCCGACGAGGCCGGAGGGCCCGTCGAAATGCACCGGCTGCAGCCAGGGCGAGCGTCCCGCCATCTGCCCCGGATGCCGCCCCGGCCCGGTGACGAGCACGGGGATGACGCGCCCGGCGGTGGCGGCGTTGAACGCCGCCTGCTGCTGCCGCAGCAGGGCCTGGAGTTCGGCGAGGCGGGCGTCCTTCTCGGCCTCCTCCACCTGCGCCGGCAGCGCCGCCGCCGGCGTGCCGGGGCGCGGCGAATACTTGAAGGAGAAGGCCTGGGCGAAGCCGATCCGCTCGACCAGCCGCAGCGTCTCCTCGAACTCCGCCCGCCCCTCGCCGGGATGGCCCACGATGAAATCGCTCGACAGCGCGAGATCCGGCCGCGCCGCCCGCAGCCGGTCCACGAGGCGCTCGAAGAACGCCGCGTCATGGCCGCGGTTCATCGCCTTCAGCACGCGGTCGGATCCCGACTGCACCGGCAGGTGCAGGAAGGGCATCAGCGCCGGGATGTCGCGGTGCGCGGCGATCAGCGCATCATCCATGTCGCGCGGGTGGGAGGTGGTGTAGCGGATGCGGAGAAGCCCCGGGATCCCGGCCAGCTCGGCGATCAGCCGCGCCAGCCCCCATTCCCGCCCGTCCGGGCCCTCGCCGTGCCAGGCGTTGACGTTCTGCCCGAGCAGCGTGATCTCGCGCGCCCCGAGCGAGACGAGCCGCCGCGCCTCGGCCAGGATGTCGCGCGCCGGGCGCGAGTATTCCGCCCCCCGCGTATAGGGCACGACGCAGAAGGAGCAGAACTTGTTGCAGCCCTCCTGCACCGTCAGGAAGGCGGTCGGGCCGGGCGGGGTGGACAGCTCGGGCAGGTGGTCGAACTTCGGCTCGGGCGGGAACTCGGTGTCGATCTGCGTCCCCGCCGCGCGGGCGGCGCGGGCGACCAGCTCGGGCAGCCGGTGATAGGCCTGCGGGCCGAGCACGATGTCCACCCAGGGCGCGCGCGCCGCGATCTCGGCGCCCTCGGCCTGCGCCACGCAGCCCGCCACGGCGATGACGGTGCGCTTGCCCGCGGCCGCGCGCGCGCGCTTCGCCTCGCGCAGGCGCCCGAGGTCGGAGAACACCTTCTCGGCCGCCTTCTCGCGGATGTGGCAGGTGTTCAGCAGCACCATGTCGGCCTCCTCGGCCGCCTCGGTCGGCTCGTAGCCGAGCGGGGCCAGGAGTTCCGCCATGCGCTGGCTGTCATAGACGTTCATCTGGCAGCCCCAGGTGCGGAGGAGGAGCTTCTTCCGCCCCCGCCCGCCCGAGGCCGACGGCCGTTCTTCTGTCAACGCGATCTCTCCGCCTCGCGGCGCGGAGATGCGCACGCCGGGCCCGTCGGTCAAGCGCGGCAAGGGCGGCGCCGAATCACAGGCAAGGCCGACATCATGCCCGGGATCGTTGCGGAGGCCGCGCGGCGCGGTCAAGCGTCGCCTGCGTGCAGGCGCATCGGCGCCGGCACCCGGTTCTGCCGCAGTTCCGCCGCCCCCTCCGCCACCACCCGCGCCGCCGCCGCCGTCAGCGCCTTGCGGTCGGGGAAGGCGCGCGGGTCGGCCGGCTCGTGCAGCAGCACCGTCGCCCGCGCGCCGGCGCGCCGGGCCAGCCGCCAGAAATGCGTGGCGATGTCCATGTCTCCGAACCAGGCGAAGATCGGCCGGTCCCGCCGGCAGGCCGGCAGCCCGCCCAGCCGGTCATACACGAGGGACACCGGCTGCACCGAGGCGGCCGCATCCGCCACCGCGAGGAAGGAGGAGCGGAACGGCAGCACGCGGGAGCCGTCGGAGGAGGTGCCCTCGGGGAAGAGGATGAGGCTGTCGCCGGCGGCGAGCCGGGCGCGGAGTTCCTTCGCCTCCTCGCCGGTCCGCCCGCGCGCGCGGCTGACGAACACCGTGCGCCCGAGCCGCGCGACGATGCCGACCAGCGGCCAGCGCCCGACCTCCTCCTTCGAGACGAAGCAGGCCTCGAGAGTTGCGCCGAGCACGAGGATGTCGAGCCAGGAGGAGTGGTTGGCGAGGTAGAGCACCGGCTTGCGCCCCGACGGCGTGCCGACGACGTTGAGCCGCAGCCCGATCAGCCAGCACAGGATGCGGTGGTAGATCCGCGCGAACACGATCTTGCCCCGCCCGGGCAGCAGGATCAGCACCGCCTGGATCGGGATCGCGACGATCGTCCACAGCGCCGCCGCCGCCATGCGCCGGATCGCCCGCAGCCGGCCGCCGAGGGGGCGGGGCTCCATCACGTCGTCGAAGGGCGTGCCACTGAAGGGGCGGCCGAAGGACAGCGGCCGCGCGCGCGATCCGCTGCGTCCTGCCATCTTTCCCTCTCCCCAGGCGCCGGCCATGCGTTTCCGCTACCCTGCCGCCCGCCTGCCCGCAACAGGGCCGCCGCGTCGCGCCGATGAACCCTGCATGACAGCGGATGGACGCCGCCGCGCCCGCTCTGCCACCCTTCCGCCGAGACAGCCACGAACGGACCTGCCGATGCTCCGCCGCCGCGCCGCCCTTCTGCTCCTCGCCGCCCTGCTCGCCGCCCCGGCCGGGGCCCAGCCCTGGTCCCCCGAACGCCCGGTGCGGCTGATCGTGCCCTTCGCCCCCGGCGGCTCGCAGGACATCCTCGGGCGGCTCTTCGCCGAGGCGCTGCGCGACATCCTCGGCCAGCAGGTGGTGGTGGACAACCGCGGCGGCGCGGGGGGCATCGTCGGCGCCGAGGCGGTGGCCCGCGCCGCGCCGGACGGGCATACGCTGCTGCTCGCCACCGCCGGCCAGACCACCATCGCCAAGGCGCTCGGCCGGCGGCTTCCCTACGATCCGCTGACCGACCTCCTGCCCGTCGTGCAGCTCGTGGACAGCCCGGTCGCCCTGGTCGTCGCGCCGGGCTCCGGCATCACGACGGCGGCCGAACTCGTCGCCCGCGCCCGTGCCGCGCGCCCGCCTCTCGCCTACGCCTCGACCGGGGTCGGCACCAACACCCACCTGATCATGGAGGATCTCGCCGCGCGCATGGGCTTCGAGGCGACGCATGTGCCCTATCGGGGCGCCGCGGCGGCGTTCAACGACCTTGTCGCCGGGCGCGTGCCGATGATGTTCGTCTCGGTGCCCTCGGTGCTCGGCGCGCAGCCCGGGCAGCTTCGCGTGCTCGGCGTCACCTCGCGCGAGCGCTTCCCGGCCCTCCCCGAGGTGCCGACGCTGATCGAGGCCGGCATCGAGGGCTTCGAGGCGAGCATCTGGACCGGCATCGCCCTGCCCGCCGGCACGCCGCCGCCGGTCGTCGCCCGCTGGCGGGAGGCCTTCGTGCAGGCGCTCGGGACCGAGCTTGTGCGCTCGCGCATCGGCGTGCTTGGCGCGACCCCGGTCGGCGGCACGACGGAGGCCTTCGCCGCGCTGCTGCGCGAGGACTACGAGCGCTGGCGCCGCGTCGCCGCCCCGCTCGACATCCCGCTCGACTGATCCGCGGGCGCCGGCCCCGACCCGGGCCGGAACCGAGGACGGGCCGACCGGCCGATTCGCCCCTGTCGCCGGACGGCTTCTCGCAGTGGTGCGGCGCGCCGCGGAGCCGCCGCCATGATCTCACGCAGAAATCGTTCCGTTTAAATAATGTGATTACGACATGAAAGACTTACGGCTTCCGGCGCATTATAAATCGCACGCACGTGCCGTTCTGCTGCATGTCCGCCGTCTCCTGGCAGGGGAGATGACGCGGCATTGCTTTTAGTTTCTCTGGCCTCCCTTTGCCGAGGCGGGCGCCGGAATACTGTTTCTTAAGCCGCCCCGCCCATCATCCGCTCCCCGGCGGAACAGCCAAGGAGACCCGTCGGAGAGCCAGCCGCATGCACCTTCTTCGCTTCAGGTCCGTCTCCTCCAGGATCGGCGTCGCCATCGTCGGCGCCCTCGTCGCGCTTGCCGCCCTCCTCATCGCCATGGCCGACACCACCCGCAGATGGCTCGCCGACACCATGGTGGAGCGCGAGATCGCCGCCATGGTCGGCGCGATCGACGCCACGCTCGCGACGGAAGCCGCCCAGGCCCTCGCGGTCGCCACCGCCGTCGCCGCCAATCCCG
>JANWXJ010000161.1 GCA_025055335.1 Acetobacteraceae bacterium | reverse complement strand
CGCCCGCCTGCGCGATCAGCGCCTGTTCGCCCGCCGTGCGCGCCCCCCCCGCCTGGCCGGCCAGCGCGGCGCCGGGGGCGAGCGCCAGGAGGCCGGCGGCGCGCGGGTCCGACGTGTCGCTGGCGCCGGGGCGGGGTTCCGGCAACTGGCCGAGGACCGGAGGCATGGACAGGGGCGGGCGGGTGACGACGGCGAACTCGTCCGGCGCGTCGCGTGTGAAGCCGAGCGTGCGCGCGGTGTCCTGGCCGCAGGCGGCGAGCAGGGGCAGCAGGGCGGCGACGAGGACGGTCCGGGCCTTCATGGCGCCTGCTTACCCCCGCCCCTTGGCGGGAACAAGGCATCCCACGCCAGCGCCGCCACGCCGAGCACGATCGCCGCGTCGGCCACGTTGAACACGTACCAGTGCCAGCCGAAGGCGTGGGCGTCGAAGAAGTCGGCCACCGCGCCGAAGCGGAACCGGTCGATCATGTTGCCGGTCGCGCCGCCGACAACGGCGCCGAGCGCGGCCACCACGAGCCGGCGCTCCGCCCGGGCCATCCAGCGCAGCAGGAACCCGACGATGACGGCCGCGAGCGCCGCCAGCGCCCAGGCGTGCCACGGCTCCTCCCCCTGCAGGAGGCCGAAGGTCACGCCGCGGTTCCACACCATCGTCAGGTCGAAGCCGAAGGGGCCGAGCGAGACGAGCGGGATGTGCCGCGCCCCGGGCAGGTTGAGCACCTCCAGCAGGAACCACTTGCTCGCCTGGTCCGCCGCCAGCACGGCGGCGGCCACGGCGAGGCCGGGCCGGAGGCTCATGGGCCGACGGCGGCCTCGCAACGGCGGCAGAGGGTGGGGTGGGCCTTCGACTGGCCGACCTCTGGCAGCACCTTCCAGCAGCGGTCGCATTTGTGGCCCCGGGCCGGGGCGAAGCGGGCGGCCGGGGCGGCCGCAGGCTCGAGCGCGAAGCCGGAGGTGATGCACACCTCCGCCCAGACCTCCGCCGGAAGCAGGGCGCGGTCTTCCTCCGGCAGCGCGAGCACCGGCGCGGCCTGCAGAGACGCGCCGATGGCGCCGGCGGCGCGGGCGCGCTCGAGCTCGGCGGTGACGAGGGCCCGGAGTTCGCGGATGCGCGCCCATTTCGCCGCCAGCGCATCGTCTCGCCATGCCGGCGGGATCGCAGGCCAATCATGCAGATGGACGGAGTCCGTCTCCGACGGGAAGCGGGCGAGCCAGGCTTCCTCGGCGGTGAACACCAGCACGGGCGCGAGCCACAGGCAGAGCGTGCGATGCAGGATGTCCGCCACCGTGCGGGCGGAGCGGCGGCGGTGGCTGTCCGGCCGGTCGCAGTAGAAGGCGTCCTTGCGGATGTCGAACCAGAACGCCGAGAGATCGGCGGCGCAGAAGGCGTGGATGTCCGGGTACACGCCCGTCCAGGCGAAGCGCGTCGGCGATGCCGGGTCGGCGGCGGCGCGCAGCTTGGCATCAAGCTCCGCGAGGCGGTGCAGCACCCAGCGTTCCAGTTCCGGCAACCGATCGTGCGGCACCGCCTCGGCCTCGGTGAAGCCGTCGAGGTTGCCGAGCAGCCAGCGCAGCGTGTTGCGCAGCCGGCGGTAGAGTTCCGCCTGCTGGTCGAGGATGCCCCTGCCGATCCTGAGATCCTCGGTGGTGTCGGAGGTCATCACCCACAGCCGGAGGATGTCGGCGCCGTGGGTCTTCAGCACGTCCTGGGGCGCGACCGTGTTGCCGAGCGACTTCGACATCTTCCGCCCCTGCTCGTCGAGCACGAAGCCGTGCGTCAGCACCGCCTTGAAGGGCGCGACACCGTTGGTGCCGACGGATTCCAGGAGCGACGAATGGAACCAGCCGCGATGCTGGTCGGAGCCCTCGAGATAGAGGTCCGCCGGGAAGGGCAGCCGGTCGCCGCCGCCCTTCCCCAGCACGAAGGCGTGGGTCGAGCCGGACTCGAACCACACGTCCACGATGTCCATCACCTGTTCGTAGTCTTCGGGATCCCGGCCGGGGCCGAGGAAGCGCGCGGCCGCACCCGGCCGGTACCAGGCATCCGCGCCTTCGGTGGCGAAGGCTTCGACGATGCGGTCGATCACCGCCTGGTCGCGCAGCGGCTCGCCGGTGCGCCTGTCCACGAACACCGCGATCGGCACGCCCCAGGCGCGCTGGCGGCTGATGCACCAGTCGGGGCGGGCGGCGATCATCGAGGCAAGCCGCGTGCGCCCCGCCTCGGGGACGAAATGCGTCCTCGCGATCTGTTCGAGCGCCGTCGCCCGGATGGACCGCGCGCCGTCCATGGCGATGAACCACTGCGGGGTGGCGCGGAAGATCACCGGCTTCTTGGAGCGCCAGGAGTGCGGATACTGGTGCGTCAGGAAGCCCTTGCCCGCGAGCGTGCCGCAGGACGCGAGCGCTTCCCACACCGCCTCATGCGCGCGGAACACGTGCAGGCCGGCGAAGCCCGGGACGTTGCGGGTGTAGGTGCCCTCGTCGGCCACCGTCTCCGGCACCGGCAGGCCGTGGGCGCGGCCGAGCTCGAAGTCGTCCTCGCCGTGGGAGGGCGCGATGTGGACGAAGCCCGTGCCCGCCTCGGCGGTGACGAAAGCGCCCGGCAGCAGCGGCACGTCGAAGGCATAGCCGCCGGGGGCGCCGGCCCACTCGCGCAGCGGATGCGCGGCGACGCTGCCCGCAAGCTCCGCCCCCTTCAGCACGCGGATCACGGTGTGGGCGCCGATGCCGCAGGCCTTCTCGACCTCGGGCAGGAGATGCAGGCTGACGAGCAGCTTCCTGCCGGGCTTTAGCGGCGTGTCGCCCCTCACGCCCTCGACGTGGATCAGCGCGTAGTCGATCTCCTCGCCGTAGGCGAGGGCGCGGTTGGCGGGGATCGTCCAGGGCGTGGTGGTCCAGATCACCACGTTCGCATCCCGCAGGTCGTGCGCCGGGGCGCGCGTCAGCGGGAAGCAGGCGTAGAGGAAGGCGCTCCTGTGGTCGTGGTACTCGATCTCGGCCTCGGCGAGGGCGGTCTTCTCGACCGGGCTCCACATCACCGGCCGCAGGCCGCGGTACAGCGCGCCGTTCATCAGGAACTTGCCGATCTCCCGCGCGATCGCCGCCTCGCTCGGCAGGTCCATGGTCGCGTAGCGGCCCTCCCAGTCGCCGAGCACGCCGAGGCGGGCGAACTCGTCGCGCTGCACGCCCATCCAGTGCTGGGCGAAGGCGCGGCATTCGGCGCGGAACTCGAGCACCGGCACCTCGTCCTTGTTCTTCTTCCGCGCCCGGTACTCCTCCTCGATCTTCCACTCGATCGGCAGGCCGTGGCAGTCCCAGCCCGGCACGTAGTCGGCGTCATAGCCGGCCATCTGGGCGGCGCGGTTGATCACGTCCTTCAGGATCTTGTTCAGCGCCGTGCCGATGTGGATGTTGCCGTTGGCGTAGGGCGGCCCGTCGTGCAGCACGAACTTCGGCCGGCCCCTCGACTGCTCGCGCAGCCGCTTCCACAGCCCGATCCGCTCCCAGCGTTCGAGCCAGAGCGGCTCGCGCTTCGGCAGGTCGGCGCGCATGGGGAAGTCGGTGCGCGGCAGGAACACGGTGCCGCGGTAGTCCTGGGTGGGGGCGGTGTCTGGCATGGGGCTCGTCCGGCCCGGCGCGCGGCCGGGCGTCCCGAAGGGTGGAAGCGTCAGCACGGCATCCCGGCCTTCACGCGAAGGCCGGGCCGGGAATTCGGACCTGCGGGCGCCGGATCATGCGGCGCATATGCGGAAGGCGGCGGCGGCTGGTCAAGCGGCCGGACGCCGGGCGACGGACCGCTCCCCGTCGGGAAAGGCCCCCCCCGCCCGGTGTCAGCGCGCGAGTCCCGCCGCGTCGAGGAACGCCGCCGCCTCGCGGATGCGCGCGCGGTCCCGGATCTCGATGTTGAGCCGCGGCATGCGCGGCAGCCTGGCCAGCGCCGCGAACACCGCACGCCAGTTCACGCTGCCCTCGCCCGGCACCCAGTGGCGGTCGGCGTAGCCGTCGGCGTCCTGGATGTGCACATGCTCGAGCATGTCGCCCGCGGCCGTCACGTAGTAGTCGACGGGCGGCGCGCCGGTGGTGACATGGGCGTACTGCGCGTGGCCGGTGTCGAGCGACACCTTCACCGCCTCGCTGCCGAAGGAGCGGGCCAGGATCACCCGGTCCATCGGGTCCTTGTCCTCGATGTTCTCGATCACGAGGGTCACGCCGAGCGACTCGGCCCGCCGCACCGCCGGCATCAGGGTATCGTGCGCCAAGGAGATGATGTCCGCGCGCGCGCGCTCGTCGGCGCCGAGATGGTTGTGGCTCCAGGTCGTGTAGGGGCTGTGGACCACCATCTGCGTCGCGCCGAGTTCGGCGGCGACATCCAGCCCCTGGTCCATGCGGCGGCGCACCAGCGCACGCACATCCGGATCCTTCGACGCCACCGAGAAGCCCCAGAACGGGCCATGGATGCCGAGCCTGCCGCGATGGCCGGCAAGCAGGGCGCGGGCCGCGCGCGCGCGCTCCCGCCAGTCGCCGTTCAGCACCTCGGCCTCGCAGAAGTCCTGCAGCTCGAGATCCCGGGCGTCTTCCACGAGCCACTCGGCATGATCGGCAAGCGCGGCGACAGGCATGCAGGCGCCGAGCACGGGACGGGAGGAGTTCGTCATGGGTTGCGGGTCCGATCCTGTGCCCTCCGGATGCGCCGGCAGCCCGGATGCTTCCAGCCCGCCGCCGTGACGGATCGGTGAAGCTTGCGTGACGGTTGGGTCGTTCAGCTCCCGATGGCCCGGTCCATCAGCGCGCGCCCGTCGCGGGCGGCGCGGGCGAGTTCCGTCGGCGAGCAGGAGGCGCCCCGCATCGCGTCGGTGTCCGGCGCGATCTCGGCCAGGATGGCGGCGACCCGGCAGACCAGACGCTGGCGCTGCTGCGCCGTGCCGCCGTTCCAGCGCGAAACCGCGGCGACCCAGTCGCCGAACTCGGCATGGTGGCGCAGCAGATAGCGCGCGGCCCAGTCGGCGGCGCGGGAGGGATCGAGCGCCCACTCCGCGCTGCGCGGATGCACCCGGGCGTTCACCTGCACGCATCCGACCATCAGCGAGGCTTCGCCGGGCGCTGCGGCCAGCAGGCGCCGGGCGTCCTCGGCCCGGGCGGGATAGTGGGCGACGCCCCCGATATTGACGGCGTTGGCGTGCAGCCCGGATTCGGCGAGCGCGACGGCGACCAGCAGGCCCTGCGGCAGCCCGTGGCGCGCCTCGGCGTCGCGCACCGCGGCGAGGCAGGCGGCGCGCGGCGAGGCGTCGGGCTGGGCGGCGGCGGGATCGGTGGCCAGAGCGGCCAGGCCGAGAGCCAGGGCGGAAGCGGCAAGGCGCCGGAGCCACAGCATCGGCCGAAGGCGGAGGGGATCGCGTCCGGTCATGGCGCGGTGGTGGCGGCAAACCTGGGCGACAATGTGGCACGGGCCGGGAAGCGCGCACGCATCCAGGCTTTCCGGAATGACTTTGTCGTTCTTTTAGCGTTTCTATGCCAGTTTCCTGCGGCTTCTACGGATCCTTGCAAGTCCTGGCTGTCCGCTTGCCCAATCCGCCGCCGGTTCGCGGTTCGATTCTTCTGCCGAACGGGCTGGACCCGTTGTCAGGCGTGCTCTCGCACCCAGCGCGCCAGCTCGGCATGCGTGCAGAACCAGGCTCCGCCTGCATCCCGGGCGTGGCGGATCAGCGCATCCAGCATCCAGACGCGCGAGCGGTAGCCGATCACGAAGGGGTGCAGCACCAGCTGGAACACCCCGCCATCGGCCGCCGCCGCGTCGCATTCCCGCTGGAAGATGCGGAACACCTCCTCGGGCGAGATCCAGGGCCGGACCGGCGGCTGCCGGCTGAACATCAGATAGGCCGCATCGTCGCGCAGCCATTCGACCGGGATCTCGACAAGCCCGGTCGGCGCGCCGCCGACGAGGGGTTCGTAGGGCTCCTCGTCGCCCATCAGGGAGGAGTCGTAGAGGAACCCCGCCTCCGCCACGATCCGGATGGTGTGCGGCGAGACGTCCCAGAAGGCGGCACGATGGCCGAGGACCGGCGCCTGCGTGATGTCCTCGAGGGTGGCGCGCGCCCGCTCGATCAGCGCCCGCTCCGTCGCCTCGTCGAGAAGCGAGGTGTTCTCGTGGATCCAGCCATGCACCCCGACCTCATGCCCGGCGGCGACACAGGCGCGCGGCTGTTCGGGGCCGAGCAGCGCCGCCACCGCCGGCCAGAAGAAGGTGGCGGGCACCCCATGGGCGGCGAGGATGTCGAGGATCCTCGGCACCCCGACGCGGCGGCCGAACTCGAGGCTCGCCAGCCGCCCGACGGCGTGCCTGCCCTGGCCGAGCTCGAGCGTCTCGTGGTCGCAGTCGAAAGAGAGGGCGACCGCGAAGCGCGCCCCGTCCGGCCAGCGCCGGGGCTTCAGGCTCCGCCCCGCCCGCACCCGCTCGACGAGGCCGCGCCAGCGCGCCTCGGGCCAGAGCCAGGGCGCGGCGTCCTCGCTCATGCGTTCCCGCGCAGGCGGAGCATCTGCCGGAAGCCCTCGCGCGCCGTGCAGCGGCCGTACCACTCCTGCACCGCAGGAAAGGCGGCGAGCAGCTCCGGCGCGCCGCGCAGGTAGAACACGGCGCAGGCGGCATTCAGGTCGGCCACCGTGAAGCGTCCGCCCATCAGCCAGCCGCCGCCCTTGGCGAGCGCCGCCGAAACTGCCCCGAGCGGCCGGTGCAGCCGCTTGATCGCCCCCTCCCGCACCGCCGCCTCCTGCTGTTCGGGCGGCAGCGTCAGGGTGTGCCAGAGGACCTGGTGCGCGTCCGGCTCGAGCTCGGTTGCGGCCCAGAGGCTCCACATGACGGCGAGCGAGTCCTCCTCCGCCGTGCGCGGCCCGAGCGCCCCGCCGTGGCGCTTGGCGATGTGCAGGTTGATGGCGAAGCTTTCGAACAGCGCGAGTTCGCCCTCCGTCAGCACCGGCACGCGGCCGTTCGGGTTGAGCGCGGCGATCCGCGGGTCGGTCGCCGCGTCCTTTGGGCTGACCGGCACATGGGTGTAGGGCACGCCGGCCTCGGCCAGCATCCACATGCAGCGCGAGGCGCGGCTTTTCGCGATGCCGTAGAGGGTGATGCTCATGCCCCGCCCCATTTGCGCTTGAAGGCCCGCCAGGTCGTCGCCCATTTCGCCGGGTCGTCCATCGTCGAGACGTCGAGCTTGCCGACGGCGCCGTTGTGCGGCGCGGACTTCACGAACTCCGGGTCCTGTCGCGCCTCCTCGCACACCTGCGCGAGCACATCCACCCAGGCGTCGATGTCCTCCTTGCCGTACATCTCGCCCGCCTCGGGCGTGAAGGGCTCGGGCACCACCCAGGGCTCATGGCTCGTCCAGTAGGCGTCTATGCCGTAGTCGGTCATGCGGTTCTGCACGTCGAAGGTGCCGACACCCGTCTGCTCCTTGAGCGGCCCGAGGCCCCAGCGCGTCATCTCCATGCGCCAGGCGTTGATGTGGGGGTTCGACATCTCGAGCCCCTCGATGCGCTTGAGGCGCGTGTCCATGTAGTTGTTGGCAAGCACCGAGAGGTCCGAGGCCTCGCGGATGCCCTCGGCCCCCATCGCGCGCGCCCAGGCATAGGCCTTCATCACCTGCGGCACATTGCCCCAGAACTCGCGCACCTTGCCCACGCTCTGCGCGCCGGTCTTCAGCGTGTAGGCGCCGTTCTCCTTCGCCACGATCGGCCCGGGAAGGAACGGGATCAGGTGTTCCCGCACGCCATAGGCGCCGACGGCCGGCCCGCCGCCGCCCTTCGGGGCGCCGAAGGTCTTGTGCAGCATGAACATGCAGGAATCGAAACCGAGTTCGCGCGCGCGGATCTTGCCCATCACGCCGTTGAAGTTCGCGTGGTCGTAGAAGCAGAGTGCGCCTGCCTCGTGCACGAGGCGCACCCACTCCTTTATCTCGGGGTTGTAGATCCCCATGTCGTCTGGGTTGTTGATCATCAGCGCCGCGGTGCGCGGCGACAGCGCGGCCTTGAGCTGCTCGAGCGAGGGATAGCCCTTCTCGTCCAGCGTGAGGGTGATCACCTTGAAGCCGCCGGCGGCGGCGGTGGCCGGGCTGCACGGGTGCGACTGGATCGAGGTGATGATCTCGTCGCGCTGCCCGAGTTCGCCGCGCGCGGCGAGATAGCCGCGGGTGACGCACACGTTCATGTAGGCCGCATCCGCCCCGCCGCCCGCCTGGAACACGAACTGGTCCATGCCCGACAGCTCGCGCAGGATCAGGTCGAGGCTGTGGATGATCTCGAGCGCTCCCTGCAGGGTGGATTCGTGCTGGTAGGGGTGGAGCTCCTGCATCTCCGGCCGCAGCGCGGCCTGCTCGGCGGCCGGGCTGTGGTACTTCATGGTGCAGGTGCCGAACAGGCTGATGCCCGTCATCCCGAGCGTCATCTGCGACAGCTTCAGGTAGTGGCGGAACACCTCCGGCTCGCTCAGTTCCGGCAGCGCCGGCGGCGTGGCGCGCCGCGCGGCGGGCGGAACGAGGGAGTCGGCATCCGGATCGGCGGGCGGGAAATGGATGCCGCGCCGCCCCGGCGCGCCCATCTCCATGATCACCGGTTCGTTCCAGCGGGCCGCCTGGTAGGTGGGGCGGCGCTTGAGGATGGCGGGCGTGTTCATCGGGCGAGCACCTCGGCAAGCGCGGCATGCAGCCGCGCGATGTCCTCTGGGGTGTGGATCTCGGTGACGCAGTAGAGGGCGGACTGGCCGAACTCGGGGAAGTCGGCGGAGAGGTCCTTGCCGCCGAAGATCCCCTTCGCGCGCAGCGCGTCGTTGATCTCGGCTACCGTCCTGCCGGTGGCGGTGAAGTCCACCACGAACTCCTTGAAGAAGCCGGAGGGGAAGCGGACCTTCACGCCCGGCAGCGTCGCGATCCGCTTCGCCGCGGCGTGGCAGCGCGACAGGATCAGCCGCCCGACGTCGCGGAAGCCCTGCGGGCCGAGGAGGGCCATGTACACGGCGTTCACCACCGCCCACATGTAGACGGAGTTGCCCGTCCAGTCCTTCCCCTCCTCCCGCATGCCGTAGGAGGACTGGTGGAACAGCGAGAGGCCGAAGGCGTATTCCCCCTCCCTGTTGGTGCGGCCGATCGAGATGTTGAGCGTGTTGTACTCGCGGGCGAAGCGCTCCTCGTCGGGTGTCGCGATGAAGCCGCCGACGCCGCCGCCGCAGTTCATGTGCACACCCAGCGTCTGGGTGGTGCCGACGACGATGTCGGCCCCGTAGTCGGCCGGCGGGGCGAGCACGCCGAGCGAGATCGGGTCCACCCCCGCCATGAACAGCGCGCCCTTGCCGTGGGCGATCCTGGCGATCTCGGCACCCTGGTCCTCGATGATGCCGAGGTAGGAGGGCGTCTCGATGTAGACGACGGCCGTGCGCTCGCTGATCTTCGCCCGCAAATCGGCCAGGTCGAGCCGGCCGGTCGCGGCGTCGAACCCGACCTCGACGATGGCGCTGTGGCCGCGCATCGCGCTCGGCTCGCAGTAGTTGCGCAGCACCGAAAGCCGCTCGGGGCAGATCAGCCTCGGCACCAGGATCTCTCGCCGCCCGGTGATGCGGGAGGCCATGCGCGCCGCGTGGCCGAGCGCGCAGCCCCAGGAATAGACGGGCAGGCCGACGAACTCCATGCCCACCAGCTCGCCGAGCTGGGAGGCGAACTCGAACCAGGCCTGGTTGCGCCCGTGGTCCGAGGAGGGGCTGCCGAACACCGAATGCAGCCATTCCGTGCGGCGGTAGAGCTCGTCGCAGATCGCGGGCACGTGATGCTGCCAGCAGCCGGCCCCGAGGAAGGAGAGGTTCCGCTCGCAGTCCTGGTTCTTCGCCAGCGTCCACAGCAGGTGGCGCTTGAGTTCCTGCTCGCTCGACAGCGTCGGCGGCAGGGCGAGCGGGGCGCGGTAGCGGTGGTCCTCCGGGATCTGCTGATACAGCTCCTCGATGCTGGAGGCGCCGATCGCCTCCAGCATCTGCCGCTTGATCTCCGGCACCGAGTTGGCCATCCAGGGGTGGGCCACGGGCGCATTCGCTGTCACGTCTTCTCTCCTCCGGCCGTCAGGCCGCGCTCGATGCCGCGATGGGGAACATGGTGGATTGCCCGGGCGCGCTGCGGATGCGGGCGTAGCCCGCAAGCATCGCGTCCGTCGCGGGATCGCCGGTGTCCACGTAGAGGCGCCTGTCGGGCAGGCCGAGCAGCTTCTGCCGGCCCGCCAGGATGACGATGTTGTCGCGGCCGATCCGGCGTATCACCTCCGGCCCGAACTGCGGGTTGCCGCGGCCGAACAGGAAGCCCTGCCCGCCCGTGACGCCGACGAGCATGCGGGCGGGCCGCCCGTCGAGCAGGCGGAGGCAGTCGGCCTCCGAGAGGTCGCGCGCGACCAGCGCCCCGTCCTCCACCGCATCCACGCCGAGCAGCGTGCCGGCGATGCCGAGCTTCGCGAGCACCCGCTGCGTGGTGGTGCCGGGCCCGACAAGGTGCAGCACGCCGCGCGGCATCGCGGCGGCGACCTCCTCGGCGAGCGCCTCGAGCAGCGCCTCCTCGTCGCGCGGGCCGCCCTTGGCCGACTGGACGAGGTGCCGCTCGTAGGGCGTGCGGGCGTAGCCGAACAGCCGCGCCGACACGCGGCCGGCGCGCAGCGCCTCCTCGTCGATGTCCATCACCTCGGCCTCGCGCAGCTTCACCGCCGGCGCGGGGCCGGTGGCGAACAGCGCGGCGAGGTTGCTCGCCGCCTCCGGCGAGGTGCCGAACACCGCCGAATGCATCTTCACCCCGGTCGGGATGCCGAGGATCGGGATGTCGGCGCCGACGGCGGCGTGGATGTCGCGCGCGGTGCCGTCGCCGCCGGCGAACAGGATCAGCTCCACCCCGCGCCGCTTCAGCGCCGCCGCCGCCTCGCGCGTGTGGGCGGCGGTGGTCTCGCGCGCTTCGCCGGGCAGGATGTCCGGGGCGAAGCCCTCCTCGCGCGCGATGTCGGCGCCCAGCGCCCCCGGCGCCGCGACCTGGAGGGCGCCGGTCATCCGGCGCTATGCCCGCGCCTCGCTCTCCGGCGCGACCG
>JANWXJ010000130.1 GCA_025055335.1 Acetobacteraceae bacterium | reverse complement strand
CGCCCTCGGCGCGACCCCGCGCGGCCTGTCGGAGGCCGAGGCCGCCGCCCGGCTCGCCCGCTTCGGCCCGAACCGGCTGCCGGCCGCGCCGGGCCGCTCGCCCTGGCGGCGGCTGCTCGACCAGTTCCGCTCGCTGCTCGTCGTCGTCCTGCTCGTCGCGGGCGTGCTCGCGCTGGCCTTCGGCAAGCCGGTGGATGCGGCGGTGATCCTCCTCGTCGTGCTGGTCAACGCGGCGATCGGCTTCATCCAGGAAGGCAAGGCGGAGGAGGCGCTGTCGGCGATCGCCCGCATGCTCGACCCGCGCGCCGCGGTGCGGCGGGAGGGGCACCGCCGCAGCATCCCCGCCGAGCAGGTGGTGCCGGGCGACATCCTCCTGCTCGAGCCCGGCGACCGGGTGCCGGCCGACGCCCGTCTGCTGCGCGCCCACGGCCTTGCCGTGGACGAGTCGGCCCTGACCGGCGAGAGCGTGCCGGCGGAGAAGTCGGCCGCGCCGGTGCCGCCCGGCGCGCCGCTCGCCGAGCGCGCCTCGATGCTGTTCTCCGGCACGCTGGTGGTGCGCGGCACCGCGATCGCGGTGGCGACGGCGACCGGCGCCGGGACGGAACTCGGCCGCATCAGCCGCCTGCTCACCGAGGTGGAGGCGCCGACCACGCCGCTGCTGCGCCAGATGGACCGCTTCGCCCGGCAGGCGACGGCGGTGGTGCTGGCGCTGTCCGTCGTGGTCTTCGCCTTCGCCGTGCTGGCGCGCGGCTACAGCGTGCCGGACGGGTTCCTGGCGCTGGTCGCGATCGCGGTCTCGGCCATCCCGGCCGGGCTGCCTGCGGTGCTGACCGTCACGCTCGCCATCGGCGTGCGGCGCATGGCGGCGCGCAACGCCCTGATCCGCAGGCTGCCGGCGGTCGAGACGCTCGGCGCGGTGTCGGTGATCTGCTCCGACAAGACCGGCACCCTCACGCGCAACGAGATGAGCGTGGCGCGGGTTGCCTCCGCCGGCGCGGAGGTGCGGGTGGAGGGGGAGGGCTACGCGCCACAGGGGCGGGTGGAGCCGGGGCTCGACGCCGAGCACCTCGCCGCCGCCGCCCGCGTCGCCGCCCTGTGCAACGACGCCGCGCTGCGCCGCGCGGAGGGCGGCTGGACCGCCGAGGGCGACCCCATGGAGGCGGCGCTGCTCGCCTTCGCCCACCGCGCGGGGCTGGATGCGGAGGCGGCGCGCGAGGCGCATCCCCGCCTCGACGCGATCCCCTTCGATTCCGCCCATCGCTGGATGGCGACGCTGCACGGCACGCCCGATGGCGGCCGCTTCGCCTGCGTGAAGGGCGCGCCGGAGGCGGTGCTGCCGATGGCCGGCGCGGCCGGAGAGGCGCTGCAGCCCATGGTGGCGCGGCTGGCCGCGGAGGGGATGCGCGTGCTGGCGCTGGCCGAGGCGGTGCTGCCCGAGGGCGCCGACAGGCTCGACGCCGCCGCGCTGGCCGGCGCGCTCTGCCGCCCCGTGCTGGTCGGGCTGATCGACCCGCCGCGGCCCGAGGCGATCGCGGCGGTGGCCGAATGCCGCGCCGCCGGGATCCGCGTGGTGATGATCACCGGCGACCACGCCGCGACCGCCGCCGCCATCGCGCGCGACCTCGGCCTCGCGGAGGCCCCGCGCGTGCTCACGGGGGCCGAGCTCGATGCGCTGGACGACGCCGCCTTCCGGCAGGCGGCGCGGGATGTGGAGGTGTTCGCCCGCACGAGCCCCGAGCACAAGCTCCGCCTCGTCGAGGCGCTGCAGGCCGACGGCCGCATCGTGGCGATGACCGGCGACGGGGTGAACGACAGCCCGGCGCTGAAGCGGGCCGACATCGGCGTGGCGATGGGGCGCGGCGGCACGGTCGCCGCACAGCAGGCGGCCGACATGGTGCTCGCGGACGACAACTTCGCCTCCATCGTCGCGGCGGTGAAGGAGGGCCGCACCGTCCACGACAACGTGACGAAGGTGATCGGCTGGACGCTGCCGACCAATGGCGGCGAGGCCTTGGCGATCATCGCCGCGATCGTCGCCGCCGTCGTGCTGCCGCTGACGCCGCTGCAGATCCTTTGGGTGAACATGATCACCGCCGTCACGCTCGGGCTCGTGCTCGCCTTCGAGCCGCCGGAGGAGGGGGTGATGCGCCGCCCCCCGCGCGCGCCGGACGCGCCGCTCGTGGATGGGCACCTGCTGTGGCGGATCCTCTTCGTCTCGGCGCTGTTCGTGGCCGGCACCTTCGGCGTGTTCTTCTGGTTCGTCGGGCAGGGCGCGGCCGAGGCGGTGGCGCGCAGCGCGGCGGTGAATGCGCTTGTCGCGCTCGAGGTGTTCTACCTCTTCAGCGTGCGGATGCTGCACGGCCGGTCGCTCGGCTGGCGGCAGGCGATGGGCACGCCGCCGGTGCTTGCGGGGCTTGCCGTGGTGCTGGCGGCGCAGGCGCTTCTCACCTATGCGCCGCCGCTGCAGGCCGCCTTCGGCACCGCGGCGCTGTCCGCCGCCGAGGTTCTGGCCTGCGCCGCCGTCGGGGCCGCGGCCTTCCTGGTGCTGGAGGCGGAGAAGGCGCTGCTGCGCCGCCTCAGGCGGCGCTGACCGCGATCTCGGGCGAGAGGCCGAGCAGCGCGGCAAGCGGCTCGAGGCGGCGCAGCACCGGATCCCCGGCGAAGACGCCGCTGCCCTCGACGAGGGTGAGGCGGAGCCGCCCCTCCGACAGGGCGAGCCGCGATCCGGCGAGCAGCGCCGGCGTGCCGCCCGAGAGCGTGTAGGCGAGGCGGAAGGCCGCGCCCAGGATCTCGGCCCGCCGGGTGCCGGCGGGATCGAGCAGCATGCGCGCGGTGGCGAGCAGCGGGCTGTCGGGCGCGGTCTCGTAGCGCAGCGCGACGGCGAGCGCGAGGAAGGCGCGGGCGTTGTGGTCGAGTCCGATGCCGGGCTGGCGCAGGATGCGCAGGAAGGACTGCTCGGCGCGGTAGTCCGGATGGTCGTGGCTGCCGATGTCCGAGAGCTGGCAGGCGGCCTCGCGCAGCGCGCGCTCGGGCGGGGACTCCTTCGGGAACAGCGGCGCCGTCCAGCGGGCGAGCGCGGGTGCGTGGCGCGGATCGCGGGCGAAGCGGGCGCACATCTCCCGCGCGGCGGCGAGCAGCGGATCCTCGGCGCGCGCCTCGGGCGCGAGCAGCCGCGCGTACCAGCCCTCGCGCAGGCCGTTGGCGCTGAACACCACGCGCGCCGCCTCGGTCGCGCGCAGGAGGCGGCGCAGCACCAGCGCCGCGTAGGGCAGGTCGGCCAGGCGCTTGGCCGGCGCGCCCGGCATGCGCTCGAGCATCCGGCGCGTCGCCCCGGAGAGGAGGGAGGCGAGGTCGCGCGCCTCCTCCCGGCGCAGCACGTAGTGGTGCACGATCGAGAGCGGATATCCCGTCTGCGCCATGTGGATGCGGGCGAGCGCGCGCCACGCGCCGCCGACGAGGTAGAGATCCCGCCCCCTCCCGCGGGCGAGCCAGGGCACGGAGGCGAGATCGGCGTCCGCCACCGCGCGCGCCTTCGCCATGTCCTCGCCCGAGCGTTCCGCAAGCCGGATCGCGCCGAGCCGGAGGCTCGCCATCTCCGCCGCCCGTCCGCGGACGAGGTGCACGAGCTCGAGCGAGCCGCCGCCGAGATCGCCGAGCACCCCGTCCGCGCCCGGGAAGCCGAGCAGCACGCCCTCGGCCGAGAGCGACGCCTCCTCGTCGCCCGAGAGGATGCGGATCGCCACCCCGGGCAGGCGGCGGCGCAGCGCGGCGATGAACTCGGCCCCGTTCTCCGCGTCTCGGACCGCCGCGGTGGCCAGGATCTCGATCGGCTCGGCCGCCATCGCGGTGGCGAGCGCGTGGTAGCGCGCAAGCACCGTCAGCGCCGGGCCGATGGCCTCGGGGTTGAGTCGGCCGGTCGCCTGCAGCCCGCGCCCGAGGCCGAGCACCGCCTTCTCGTTGAAGATCGGCAGCGGGTTGCGCCCGCGCCCCTCGAACACCACGAGGCGGACGGAGTTGGAGCCGAGATCCACGACGCCCGCGCGCGGCGGGTGCAGCCCGGGATCCCCGGGCAGCGCGTG
>JANWXJ010000080.1 GCA_025055335.1 Acetobacteraceae bacterium | reverse complement strand
GGGGACAACGTCTCGATGGAGGTGGAACTGATCGCGCCGATCGCGATGGACGAGGGCCTGCGCTTCGCCATCCGCGAAGGCGGCCGCACCGTCGGCGCAGGCGTCGTCGCCAAGATCGAGAAGTAAGGGACGGGGTCCGCGTCTCATGGACAGCCAGAACATCCGCATCCGCCTCAAGGCGTTCGATCACCGCGTGCTCGACAGCAGCACGCGGGAGATCGTCAGCACCGCGAAGCGGACGGGCGCGCGTGTGCGCGGGCCCATCCCCCTTCCGACGGAGATCGAGCGGTTCACGGTGAACCGCTCGCCGCATGTGGACAAGAAGAGCCGAGAGCAGTTCGAGATCCGCACCCACCGCCGGCTGCTCGACATCGTGGACCCGACCCCGCAGACCGTGGACGCGCTGATGAAGCTCGACCTCGCGGCCGGCGTGGACGTCGAGATCAAGATCTGAGGATCGCGCCATGCCCACCACCGGCCGAACCGGCCTGGTTGCGACGAAGCTGGGGATGACCCGGCTGTTCAAGGACGACGGCACGACCGTTCCGGTCACCGTGCTGCACGTGGACAACGTGCGCGTGGTGGCGAAGCGGACGGCGGAGAAGGACGGCTACGACGCGGTGCAGCTCGGCCTCGGGAAGGCCAAGGCGAAGAACGTGTCGAAGCCGAATCGCGGCCATTTCGCGAAGGCGGGCGTCGAGGCTCCGCGCGCGGTGCGCGAGTTCCGCGTCTCCGCCGACGCGCTGCTCGAGCCCGGCACGGTGCTGAGCCCGGCGCATTTCGTCGAGGGGCAGTTCGTGGACGTGGTCGGCACGACCAAGGGCAAGGGCTTCGCGGGCGCGATGAAGCGCTGGAACTTCGCGGGCCTGGAGGCGTCCCACGGCGTGTCCATCAGCCACCGCAGCCACGGCTCCACCGGCAACCGGCAGGATCCGGGCAAGACGTTCAAGAACAAGAAGATGGCGGGCCACCTCGGCGTCGAGCGCGTGACGACGCAGAACCTGCAGGTTGCGGGCGTGGATGTGGAGAAGGGGCTGCTGCTGCTCAAGGGTGCGGTGCCCGGCGCGAAGGGAAGCCTCGTGCTGGTGCGGGACGCGGTGAAGCGCCCCCGTCCGGCCAACGCGCCCTACCCGGCGGCGGTGGCGTGACGGAGGGGACGATGCAGGCGAAGGTCATCACCCTCGACAACGCCGAGGTCGGCGAGATCGAGCTGCCGGAGGCGCTGTTCGGCGCCGCGCCGCGCGCCGATCTCATCGCCCGGGTCGTGCAGTGGCAGCTGGCGAAGCGCCGGGCGGGCACGCACAAGGTGAAGGGCATGGGCGAGGTGCAGGGCACCACCAAGAAGCCCTACCGCCAGAAGGGCACCGGCAGGGCGCGCCAGGGTTCGCTCCGCGCGCCGCAGTTCCGCAAGGGCGGCATCGTGCATGGCCCGGTGGTGCGGGACCACGGCTATTCCCTGCCCAAGAAAGTACGTCGTGCGGGGCTGATTTCCGCCCTCTCGGCGAAGGCCGCCGAAGGGAAGCTCGTGGTGCTCGACGCCGCGTCGGGCGAGACGAAGACGGCGGCGCTGGCGGCGAAGGTGAAGGCGCTCGGCTGGTCCTCGGCGCTGATCGTGGACGCGACGGTGGACGAGGCCTTCGGCCGCGCGGTGCGCAACCTGCCGAAGGTGCAGGTGCTGCCGTCCGTCGGCGCCAACGTGTACGACATCGTGAAGCACGACGTGCTCGCCGTCACGCGCGCGGGCGTCGAGGCGCTGAAGGAGCGGCTGGCATGACGGCGACGGCGAAGCTCTCCCGCGAGCGTATGTACCGGACCATCCTCGCCCCGGTGATCACGGAGAAGGCGACGGCGCTCGGCGAGCGCGGCCAGGTCACGTTCCGCGTGCCGCTCTCGGCGACCAAGCCAGAGATCAAGGCGGCGGTGGAAGGGCTGTTCGGCGTCACCGTGGTGTCGGTGAACACGGTGGTGACGAAGGGCAAGACGAAGCGGTTCCGCGGCCGTCCCGGCACGCGGTCCGACACCAAGAAGGCGATGGTGCGGCTGGCCGAGGGCCAGAGCATCGATCTGACGACGGGGCTCGCGTAAGCCATGGCGCTCAGGACATTCAAGCCGGTCACGCCGAGCCTGCGCGGCACGGTGCTGATCGACCGCTCGGAGCTCTGGAAGGGGAAGCCCGTGAAGGGGCTGACGGAGGGCAAGCCCTCCACCGGCGGGCGCAACAACCAGGGGCGGATCACCAGCCGCTTCCGCGGCGGCGGCCACAAGCGCGCCTATCGCATCGTGGACTTCAGGCGCCGCGCGAAGATGGGCGTGCCCGCCACGGTGGAGCGGATCGAGTACGATCCGAACCGCTCCGCCTTCATCGCCCTGGTGAGGTACGCCGACGGGGAGCTGTCCTACATCCTGGCGCCGCAGCGTCTGAAGGCGGGGGACACCGTGATTTCCGCCGAGCGGGCCGACATCAAGCCCGGCAACGCCATGCCGCTGTCGGCGATCCCGGTCGGCACGATCGTGCACAATGTGGAGCTGAAGCCGGGCGCGGGCGGCAAGCTCGCGCGCGCCGCCGGCACCTACGCGCAGCTCGTCGGCAAGGACCAGGGCTACGCGCAGGTGAAGCTGATGTCGGGCGAGCTGCGCCTCGTGCGCGGGGAGTGCATGGCGACGATCGGGGCCGTGTCCAACCCGGACAACAGCAACCAGCAGATCGGCAAGGCGGGGCGCAGCCGCTGGCTCGGCCGCCGGCCGCACAACCGCGGCGTGGCGATGAACCCGGTGGACCACCCGCATGGCGGCGGCGAGGGCCGCACCTCCGGCGGGCGCCATCCGGTCACGCCGTGGGGCAAGCCGACGAAGGGGGCGAAGACGCGCTCGAACAAGCGGACCGATCGGCTGATCGTGCGCCGCCGCAACGCGACGAAGGGCTGAGGCGATGCCGCGCAGCGTGTGGAAGGGGCCGTTCGTGGACGGCTACCTGCTGGACAAGGCGGAGAAGGCGCGTGCGTCCGGGCGCAACGAGATCATCAAGATCTGGTCGCGCCGGTCGACCATCCTGCCGCAGTTCGTCGGCCTCACCTTCGGCGTGTACAACGGCAAGAAGTTCCTGCCGGTGCAGGTGACGGAGAACATGGTCGGCCACAAGTTCGGCGAGTTCTCGCCGACGCGCACCTTCACCGGCCACGCGGCGGACAAGAAGGCGAAGCGGAGCTGAAGCGATGGGCAAGCCGAAGCACGAACGCGGCCTGGCCGACACCGAAGCGCAGGCGATCACGCGCAACATCCGCGTCAGCCCGCGCAAGCTGAACCTCGTGGCCGCGCTGATCCGCGGCCGCAAGGCGCAGGACGCGGTGGCGACGCTGACATTCTCCAAGCGCCGCATCGCCGGGACGGTGAAGAAGACGCTGGAGAGCGCGATCGCCAACGCCGAGAACAACCACAGCCTGGACGTGGACCGCCTGGTGGTGGCCAAGGCCGAGGTCGGCCGCAGCGCGGTGATGAAGCGCTTCCACGCCCGCGGGCGCGGGCGCGCCGCGCGGGTCGAGAAGTGGTTCAGCCACCTCAAGATCGTGGTGGCAGAGGCGAAGCAGGCGCCGGCCGAGGCGAAGGGGGCCGCGTAAGATGGGCCAGAAGGTCAATCCGGTCGGGCTCAGGCTCGGCATCAACCGCACCTGGGACAGCCGCTGGTTCGCCGAGCGCGACTACGCCAAGCTCCTGCACGACGACATCAGGCTGCGCCGCGCCCTGCGCGAGCGGCTGAAGAGCGCCGGCGTCTCGCGCGTGGTGATCGAGCGGCCGAACAAGAAGCCGCGCGTGACGATCCATGCCGCGCGGCCGGGCGTCGTGATCGGCAAGAAGGGCGCCGACATCGAGGTGCTGCGCAAGGACCTGCAGCGCCTTGCCGGGGCGGAGGTGGCGCTGAACATCGTCGAGATCCGCAAGCCCGAGATCGACGCGACGCTGGTGGCGGAATCCATCGCGCAGCAGCTCGAGCGGCGCGTGGCGTTCCGCCGCGCGATGAAGCGGGCGGTGCAGTCGGCGATGCGTCTCGGCGCGCAGGGCATCCGCATCAACTGCTCCGGGCGCCTCGGCGGGGCGGAGATCGCGCGGATGGAGTGGTACCGCGAGGGGCGGGTGCCGCTGCACACGCTGCGCGCCGACATAGACTTCGGCGTGGCCACCGCCAAGACCACCTACGGCACCTGCGGCGTGAAGGTGTGGATCTTCAAGGGCGAGATCATGGCGCACGACCCGATGGCGCAGGACAAGCGCGCCGCCGAGCAGGCGCCGCAGCGCTGAAGGCGACGTGACATGCTGCAACCGAAGCGCACCAAGTTCCGCAAGGCCCACAAGGGCCGCATCCACGGCAACGCGAAGGGCGGGTTCAGCCTCGCCTTCGGTTCCTATGGCCTGAAGGCGCTCGAGCCCGAGCGCGTGACCGCCCGGCAGATCGAGGCGGCGCGGCGCGCCATCACGCGCTCGATGAAGCGCGCGGGGAAGGTGTGGATCCGCGTCTTCCCCGACCTGCCCGTCACCACCAAGCCGGCGGAGGTCCGCATGGGCTCGGGCAAGGGCAGCCCGGAATACTGGGCCTGCCGCGTGAAGCCCGGCCGCATCATGTTCGAGATCGACGGCGTGCCGGCCGAGCTCGCGCGCGAGGCGCTGGAGCTCGGCGCGGCGAAGCTGCCGATCAAGACGAAGTTCGTCGCCCGGCTGGGCGGCGCGGAGGCGTGAGTGCGATGACGAAGGCCGCCGACATCCGGGCGAAGAGTCCGGACGAGCTGAAGGCGATGCTGCTCGAGCTGAGGAAGGAGCAGTTCAACCTGCGCTTCCAGCGGGCGACCGGGCAGCTCGAGGCGCTGTCGCGCATCAAGGCGGTGCGCCGCGACATCGCGCGCGTGAAGACGATCATGGCCGAGCGCGCCCGCGCCGCGGCCAAGGCCTGAGGAGACCACGGCGATGCCGAAGCGAGTCCTCGTGGGCCGGGTGGTGAGCGACAAGATGGACAAGACCGTGACGGTGCTTGTCGAGCGTCGCGTCATGCACCCGCTCTACAAGAAGTTCATCCGGCGCTCCAAGAAGTACGCCGCGCATGACGAGGCGAACCTGTGCCGCGAGGGCGACATGGTCTCGATCGAGGAGTGCCGGCCGATCAGCAAGCGCAAGTCCTGGCTGGTGATCCGGCGGAACGGCGAGCCGGTGCCGCCGCCTCCGGGCTTCACCGCCGGCGCGGCGTGAGGGGGGCGGGCCATGATCTCGGTCGAGACCAACCTCGACGTCGCCGACAACTCGGGCGCGCGGCGCGTGCAGTGCATCAAGGTGCTGGGCGGCTCGAAGCGCAAGACGGCCTCCGTCGGCGACGTCATCGTCGTCGCGGTGCAGGACGCGATCCCGCGCGCCAAGGTGAAGAAGGGCGAGGTGCACCGCGCCGTCATCGTCCGCACCGCCTATCCGGTGCGCCGCAGCGACGGCAGCGCGATCCGCTTCGACAGCAACGCCGCCGTGCTGATCAACAAGCAGAACGAGCCGATCGGCACGCGCATCTTCGGCCCGGTGGTGCGCGAACTGCGGGCGCGGAAGTACATGAAGATCATCAGCCTCGCGCCGGAGGTGCTGTGACCATGGCCGCCAAGATCAGGAAGGGCGACAAGGTGCAGGTGCTGGCCGGCCGCGACAAGGGCAAGCAGGGCGAGGTCATCCGCGTGATGCCGGAGGAGGGCCGCGCTCTCGTGCGGGGCATCAACATGGTGACGCGGCACGAGAAGCCGCGCGGCATGGGGCGGCCCGGGGGCCTGACCAGGAAGGAGGCTCCGATCCACCTGTCGAACCTCGCGCTGCTCGACCCGAAGTCGGGCCGGCCGACGCGCGTCGGGTTCAAGGTTCTGGAAAACGGGAAGAAGGTCCGGGTCGCGAAGGCCTCGGGCGAGGTGATCGACGCATGAGCGAGTCCGCGAACATCCCGCGCCTGCAGCGGCACTACGTCGAGGTGGTGCGCAAGCGCCTGATCGAGGAGTTCGGCTACAGGAACCCGATGCAGGTGCCGAAGCTCGAGAAGATCGTGATCAACATGGGGGTCGGCGAGGCGGCGGGCGACTCGAAGAAGCTCGACGCGGCGGTGGCCGATCTCGCGCTGATATCGGGGCAGAAGCCGGTCAAGACCAGGGCGAAGAAGGCGATCGCCGGCTTCAAGATCCGCGCCGGGCAGGCGATCGGCTGCAAGGTGACGCTGCGGCGGGCGCGCATGTACGAGTTCCTGGACCGCCTGGTGACGATCGCGCTCCCGCGGGTGCGGGACTTCCGCGGCGTGCCCGGCAACCGCGGCTTCGACGGGCGCGGCAACTACGCGATGGGCCTCAAGGAGCAGATCGTGTTCCCCGAGATCAACTACGACAAGGTGGACGCGATCCGCGGCATGGACATCGTGTTCGTCACCACCGCCAGGACCGACAAGGAAGCGAAGGCGCTGCTCAAGGCCTTCGACATCCCCTTCGTCAACTGAGGCTTCAGAGGAAGACCGCCGGGCATCGCCCGGAGCAGGTTCCGGAGGACACAACGGAATGGCCAAGGTATCGGCTGTCGAGAAGAACAAGCGCCGCGAGAGGCTCGCGCAGCTCCACGCCGCCAAGCGCGCCGCGCTGAAGAAGGTGGTGATGGACCGCAGCCTGCCGATCGAGGAGCGGTTCGAGGCCACTCTCAAGCTCGCGCAGCTGCCGCGCAACGGTGCGAAGGTGCGCGTGCGGCTCCGCTGCGAGCTGACCGGGCGGCCGCGCGGCAACTACCGCAAGTTCAGGCTGTGCCGGAACGCGCTGCGCGAGCTTGCCTCGAACGGCCAGATTCCCGGCATGGTCAAGGCGTCCTGGTAAGGGAGGGCGGAGGATGTCCCTGTCCGATCCGCTGGGCGACATGCTCACCCGCATCCGCAACGCGCAGCGCGCGCGGCAGGCGCGCGTGGTGGCACCGGCCTCGTCGCTCCGGGCCAATGTGCTCGATGTGCTGAAGCGCGAGGGCTACATCCGGTCCTGGAAGATCGAGGAGCTCCGGCCCGGCGTCCGGCAGCTCGAGATCGAGCTGAAGTATTCCGAGGGCGAGCCCGCCATCAAGGAGATCACCCGGGTCTCGAAGCCCGGGCGGCGGGTGTATTCCAAGATCAAGGAGCTGCCGAAGCACTACAACGGCCTCGGCATCTCCATCCTGTCCACGCCGCGCGGCGTGATGAGCGACACCGAGGCCCGCGCCGCCAATGTCGGCGGCGAGGTCCTGTGCCGCGTGTTCTGAGGAGCGGGAGATGTCGCGCGTCGGCAAATATCCGGTTCCGGTCCCGGCCGGGGTCACGGCCAGCCTCCAGGGCCGCACCTTCGTCGCCAAGGGCCGGATGGGGGAGATGCAGATGTCGATGCCGGTCGCGGTGGACTACTAGCTCGGCGGCTGCAAGTTCTCGGAGACGCCGCGCGGCGACGACCGCCGGGCGCGCACCATGTGGGGAACCACCCGCAGCCTGATCAACGGCATGCTGACGGGCGTCTCGACGGGCTTCTCGAAGTCCATGGAGATCACCGGCACCGGCTACAAGGCTGCGATGCAGGGCGACGAGCTCGTGCTGAACCTCGGCTTCAGCCACGAGATCCGCTACCGGGCGCCGAAGGGCATCAAGATCACCTGCGAGAAGCCGACCTCGATCAAGGTGGAAGGGGCGGACAAGCAGCAGGTGGGCCAGGTTGCGGCCGAGATCCGCGCCTTCCGCCCCCCCGAGCCCTACAAGGGCAAGGGCATCCGCTACAGCGACGAGGTCATCCGCCGGAAGGAGGGGAAGAAGAAGTGAGCGACCGTCTCTCCCTCAAGGCGCGGCGCGCCGCGCGGCTGCGCTTCCAGCTCCGGCAGAAGGGCGGCGGCCGGCCGCGCCTGTCGGTGTTCCGTTCGGGCCGGCACATCTACGCGCAGGTCATCGACGACGCGCAGGGCCGTACGCTCGCCGCCGCCTCGAGCCTCGAGAAGGCGATGCGCGAACGCCTGCGGACCGGCGCGGACAAGGAGGCGGCGGCGGCCGTCGGGCGCTTGGTGGCCGAGCGTGCGCTTGCCGCCGGTATCTCGGCCGTGGTGTTCGACCGCGGTCCCTATCTCTACCACGGCCGGGTCAAGGCCCTGGCCGACGGCGCCCGCGAGGGCGGGCTGTCGTTCTGAGGAGCCCAAGCATGGCACGTGAACCGAGGCAGGGCGGCGAGGGCCAGGACGGCGAGCAGCGGGAGCGCCGCGGCCGCACGCGGCAGCGCGAGCGCGAGCCGCGCCCCGAGCGCACCGAGGGCGAGGAGCTCAAGGACAAGCTCGTCGCGATCAACCGCGTGGCGAAGGTGGTGAAGGGCGGCCGCCGCTTCTCCTTCGCTGCGCTGGTGGTGGTGGGCGACCAGAAGGGGCGCGTCGGCTGGGGCGCCGGGAAGGCGCGCGAGGTGCCGGAGGCGATCCGCAAGGCGACCGAGCAGGCCAAGCGCGGCATGATCCGCGTGCCGATGCGGGAGGGCCGCACGCTGCACCACGACGTGATCGGCGAGTTCGGCGCCGGCCGGGTGATCCTGCGCGCCGCGCCGGCGGGCACCGGCATCATCGCCGGCGGGCCGATGCGCGCGGTGTTCGAAACCCTCGGCATCGGCGACGTGGTGGCCAAGTGCACCGGCACCACCAACCCGCACAACATGGTGAAGGCCACCTTCGCGGCGCTGTCGCGCTGCACCAGCCCGCGCGCGGTGGCGCAGCGGCGCGGCAAGAAGGTGACGGACCTGATCGGCGCGCCGAGGCGCGACGAGGCGGCGGCGGAGGCCACGACGAATGGCTGAGAGGAAGACGATCCGGGTGACCCAGACGGGTTCCCCCATCGGCCGCAAGCCCGGCCAGCGCGAGACGCTGATCGGCCTCGGCCTCAACAGGATGCACCGCACCAGCGTGCTCGAGGACACGCCGGCGGTGCGCGGCATGATCCGGAAGGTCGCCCACCTGGTGCGGGTGGACGAAACCCCCGGGACGGGTGGCTGAGATGAAGCTGAACGAGATCCGCGACAACGAGGGCGCAAGGCGCAGGTCCAAGCGCGTCGGTCGGGGCATCGGCTCCGGCAAGGGCAAGACGGCGGGGCGCGGCGTCAAGGGCCAGAAGGCCCGCACCGGGGTGGCGCTGAACGGCTTCGAGGGCGGCCAGCTTCCCCTGTACCGCCGGCTGCCGAAGCGCGGCTTCGTCAACCCGTTCCGCAAGGAATACGCGGTGCTGAACCTCGGCACGCTCGAGGCCGCGCTGGCCGACGGGCGGCTTTCGGCCGAGGGAACGATCACCGAGGAGGCGCTGCGGCAGGCCGGAGTCGTGCGCGCCGCGAAGCGCTTCGCCGGCGTGCGGCTGCTGGCGAAGGGCGAGATCACGCGGGCGGTGACGATCGCCGTCTCGGGCGCCTCCGCCGCCGCCGTGGCGGCGATCGAGGCCGCCGGCGGCAAGGTCGAGCTGCCGGCCGCGCCCGCCGGGGGCTGAGCCTTGCCGGCCCCCCTGGCGGGGGCTACCTGAGCGTCTGGGTCGCGGCGCCGCGGGCATTCCCCCGCCGGCGCCGCTGCCGTGAAGGAAGGGTGTCGCCATGGCCTCCGCGGCCGAGCAGCTTGCCGCCAACCTCAATCTCGGTGTCCTCGCCAAGGCCACCGAGCTCAAGAAGCGAATCTGGTTCACGCTCGGGGCGCTGATCGTCTACCGCATAGGCACCTACATCCCGGTGCCGGGCGTGGACGCCGCCGTGATGGCGGAGCTGATCCAGCAGCACGGCGGCGGCATCCTCGGCATGTTCGACATGTTCTCGGGCGGCGCGCTCGGGCGCATGACGGTGTTCGCGCTGAACATCATGCCCTACATCAGCGCCTCGATCATCGTGCAGCTGATGACGGCGGCGATCCCCTCCTGGGAGGCCCTGAAGAAGGAGGGCGAGCAGGGGCGGAAGAAGCTGAACCAGTACACCCGCTACCTCACGGTGTTCATCGCCGTCTTCCAGGCCTGGGGCATCGCGATCGGGCTCGAGCAGATGCGCGGCTCCTTCGGGCCGGCGGTGTATGATCCGGGCTGGTTCTTCCGCTTCTCCTGCGTGATCACGCTGGTCGGCGGCACGATGTTCCTGATGTGGCTCGGCGAGCAGATCACCGCCCGCGGCGTCGGCAACGGCATCAGCCTCATCATCTTCGCCGGCATCGTCGCCAACCTGCCCTCCGCGCTCGTCTCCACGCTGGAGCTCGGCCGCACCGGCGCGCTCTCGACCTTCTTCATCATCTTCTTCCTGGTCGCGGCGCTGCTGATCATCGCCGGCGTCGTGTTCGTCGAGCGGGCGCAGCGCCGCGTGCCGGTGCAGTACCCGAAGCGCCAGGTGGGCAACCGGATGTTCGCCGGCGAGAACACGCACCTGCCGCTCAAGATCAACACTTCGGGCGTGATCCCGCCGATCTTCGCCTCCTCGCTGCTGCTGCTGCCCGCCACCTTCGCCGGCTTCGGCGGCGAGGGCGAAGGCTTCCTCGCCACCCTCAGCCAGTGGTTCGCCCACGGCACGGCGACCTACATGATCGTCTACGTCTCGCTGATCGTGTTCTTCGCCTTCTTCTACACCGCGGTGGTGTTCAACCCGACCGAGACGGCCGACAACCTCAAGAAGTACGGGGGTTTCATCCCCGGCATCCGGCCCGGCCAGCACACGGCGGAATACCTCGACCGCGTGCTGACGCGGCTGACCGTGCTCGGCGCGATCTACCTGTCGGTGATCTGCCTCATCCCCGAACTGCTGATCGCGAACTACGGGGTTCCGTTCTATTTCGGCGGCACCTCGCTGCTGATCATCGTCTCGGTCACGATGGACACGGTGGCGCAGGTGCAGTCCCATCTGTTCGCCCACCAGTACGAAGGGCTGATCAAGAAGGCGCGGCTCGCGGGCAGGGGCCCGGTCCGGCCGAGGTGAGGGGAGAGCGATGAACCTGATCCTTCTCGGGCCGCCCGGGGCAGGCAAGGGCACCCAGGCGCAGCGCCTGACGGAGCGTTTCGGCATCGCCCAGATCTCCACCGGCGACATGCTCCGCGCCGAGGTGAAGTCGGGCTCGCCGATCGGGCTGCAGGCCAAGGCGATCATGGAGCGCGGCGACCTCGTGCCGGACGCCATCATCACCGCCATGCTGGCCGCGCGGGTGGCGAAGCCCGACTGCGCCAGGGGCTTCATCCTGGACGGCTTCCCCCGCACCGTGCCGCAGGCCGAGGCGCTGGACCTGATGCTGCGGGAGAAGGGTATCGCGCTCGACCACGTGATCGAGCTCAAGGTGGACGACGCGGCGCTGGTCGAGCGAATCTCCGGCCGGTTCTCCTGCGCCGCCTGCGGCGCCGGATACCATGATCGCTTCAAGCGCCCGAAGCAGGAGGGCGTGTGCGACGCCTGCGGCGGCAGGGAGTTCACCCGCCGCGCCGACGACCGGGCGGAGACGGTCGCCGCGCGGCTTGCCGCCTACCACCGGCAGACGGCGCCGCTGCTGCCCTACTACGCCGCGCAGGGCAAGCTGCGCGCGGTGGACGGCATGGCGGACATCGACGAGGTGTCGCGGCAGATCGCCGCCATCCTCCGCCCGCCCCCGCTTGACGCGGCGGCCGGGGCGGTCTAAAGGCCGCGCTCCCGCGGCGGGGGGTGCGCCCCCGGCCGCGACCGCGTTTGCAGCAAACCCGAGGACCACGCGCCGGCCCGCCCGGCGGCAATCGGGGCTTACCGGCCCCAGGAGAAGAGCATCGTGGCGCGCATCGCCGGCGTGAACATCCCCACCAACAAGCGCGTTCTGATCTCGCTGCGCTACATCTACGGCATCGGGCCGAAGAACGCGAAGGACATCTGCGACAAGCTCGGCATCCCCGACGACCGCCGGGTGAACCAGCTGACGGACGAGGAGATCCTCAAGATCCGCGAGCTGATCGACCGCGAATACCGAGTCGAGGGCGACCTGCGCCGCGAGCAGGCGATGAACATCAAGCGCCTGATGGACCTCGGCTGCTACCGCGGCCTCCGGCACCGCAAGGGGCTGCCGGTGCGCGGCCAGCGCACCCACACCAACGCCCGCACCCGCAAGGGCAAGGCGATCCCGATCGCCGGCAAGAAGAAGGTGACGAAGTAACATGGCCCGCCAGCCCGCCGCCGCCGCCGCGCGCGGCCCCGTCCGCCGCAAGGAGCGCAAGAACATCACGTCGGGCGTCGCCCACGTGCTGGCCTCCTTCAACAACACGATCGTCACCATCACCGACAGCCAGGGGAACACCATCGCCTGGTCCTCCGCCGGGTCGCAGGGCTTCAAGGGCAGCCGCAAGTCCACGCCCTACGCCGCCCAGGTCGCCGCCGAGGATGCCGGCCGCAAGGCGCGCGAGCACGGGATGGAGACGCTCGAGATCGAGGTGAGCGGCCCTGGTTCGGGCCGCGAATCGGCGCTGCGCGCGCTGCAGGCGGTGGGCTTCTACGTCACCGCCATCCGCGACGTGACGCCGATCCCGCACAACGGCTGCCGCCCGCGCAAGCGGCGGCGCGTCTGAGAGGCAACGCCCGTGCTGGAACGCAACTGGAGCGCCCTGATCCGCCCGGACAAGCTCGAGGTCGATCCCGGCCACGACCCGGCGCGGATCGCCACCATCGTCGCCGAGCCGCTGGAGCGCGGCTTCGGCAACACCCTCGGCGTCGCGCTGCGCCGCGTGCTGCTGTCCTCCCTGCAGGGGGCGGCGGTCAAGGGTATCCGGATCGACGGCGTGCTGCACGAGTTCAGCTCGATCCAGGGCGTGCGCGAGGACGTCACCGACATCGTGCTGAACATCAAGAAGCTCGCCATCCGCATGCAGGGGGAGGGGCCGAAGCGCCTCTCGCTGGTCGCCACCGGCCCGGGCGAGGTGACGGCGGCGCAGATCCAGACCACCGGCGACATCGAGATCGCCAACCCGGACCTCGTGATCTGCAACCTCGACGACGGCGCGCGGCTGTCCATGGAACTCACGGTGGACACCGGCCGCGGCTACGTGCCGGCCTCGGAGAACCGGCCTGAGGACGCGCCGATCGGCTACATCCCGGTGGATGCGATCTACTCGCCCGTCCGCCAGGTGGCCTACCGCGTGGAGCCCACCCGCGTCGGCCAGCGCACCGACTACGACAAGCTGATCATGACGGTGGAGACGAACGGCACCGTGCTGCCGGATGACGCGGTGGCGCTCGCCGCGCGCATCCTGCAGGACCAGCTGCAGCTCTTCATCAACTTCGACGAGCCTCGGCAGAAGCAGCCCGAGGAGCGGCACGACGACCTGCCGTTCAACCGCAACCTGCTGCGCAAGGTGGACGAGCTGGAGCTGTCGGTCCGCAGCGCCAACTGCCTGAAGAACGACAACATCGTCTACATCGGCGATCTCGTGCAGAAGACCGAGCAGGAGATGCTCCGCACCCCGAACTTCGGGCGGAAGTCGCTGAACGAGATCAAGGAAGTGCTCGCGACGATGGGCCTCAGCCTCGGCATGGTGGTGCCGGGCTGGCCGCCGGAGAACATCGAGGAACTCGCCCGCCGGGCCGAGGAACCGTTCTGATCCGCGGGCGATAGGGAACCACGACAATGCGACACGGGATCGCGGGCCGGAAGCTCGGCGTCACCTCCTCCCACCGGCTTGCCATGCTTCGCAACATGGCGACCAGCCTGCTCAAGCACGAGCAGATCACGACCACCCTGCCGAAGGCGAAGGAACTCCGCCCCTATGTCGAGCGGATCATCACCCTCGGCAAGCGCGGCGGCCTGCACGCCCGCCGCCAGGCGCTGGCCCAGATCCGCGACGAGAAGGTGGTGGAGAAGCTGTTCACCACCCTCGCCGACCGCTACCGCAGCCGCCAGGGCGGCTATACCCGCGTGCTGAAGGCGGGCGTCCGCTACGGGGATGCCGCCGACATGGCGATCATCGAGCTGGTCGAGCGCGACCCGGCGGCCAAGGGCCAGGACAGCGGCCCGAAGCCGCAGGCGCCTTCGGAAGCCGAGGCGGCGTAGCCCCCGCGAATCGCGCGGCGCGCAACGGGGCCGGGGGGCACCCTCCGGCCCTTCGCGCATCTTGACCACGCGGCGGCCGCCGCGCAGGGTCCGCCCGCCAAGCGAACGGGAACTGCACCATGTCGGAAGCCTTCGACGTCATCGTGATCGGCGCCGGGCCGGGCGGCTATGTCTGCGCGATCCGCGCGGCACAGCTCGGCATGAAGGTGGCCTGCGTCGAGAAGCGCGAGACGCTCGGCGGCACC
The DNA here is from genome assembly GCA_025055335.1 of Acetobacteraceae bacterium. GTDB lineage: Bacteria > Pseudomonadota > Alphaproteobacteria > Acetobacterales > Acetobacteraceae > JANWXJ01. The sequence goes on along the minus strand of JANWXJ010000080.1, from coordinate 4,207 downwards.
TGCCTCAACATCGGCTGCATCCCCTCGAAGGCGCTGCTGCAGTCCTCGGAGCACTACGAGGAAGCCCGCCACAAGCTCGCCGGCCACGGCGTGCAGGTGGGGCAGGTCTCGCTCGACCTTGCGCGCATGATGGCCCGCAAGGCCGAGGTGGTGTCGGCCAACGTCAAGGGCATCGAGTTCCTGTTCCGCAGGAACAAGGTGACGTGGCTGAAGGGAGAGGGCCGCATCGCCGCCCCCGGCACCGTATCGGTCGACGGCACCGCCTATGCGGCGAAGCACATCGTGATCGCGACCGGCAGCGAGAGCATCCCGCTCCCCGGCGTGCCGGTGGACGAGCGGCGCATCGTCAGCTCGACCGGCGCGCTCGAGCTTCCGGCCGTGCCGGGGCACCTCGTGGTGATCGGCGGCGGCTACATCGGGCTCGAGCTCGGCAGCGTGTGGCGCCGCCTCGGGGCGGAGGTGACGGTGGTGGAATACCTCGACCGCATCGTGCCTGCGATGGACCAGGAGATCGCCAAGGCCTTCGAGCGGATCCTCGCCCGCCAGGGGATCCGCTTCCGCCTCTCCACGAAGGTGACCGGCGCCGCCGTCTCCGACAGAGGCGTCGCGCTGACGATCGAGCCCGCGGCCGGCGGCGCGGCGGAGACGCTTTCGGCCGATGTCGTGCTCGTCGCCATCGGCCGGCGCGCCTACACCGAGGGGCTCGGCCTCAAGGACGTCGGGGTCGCGACAGACGAGCGCGGCCGCATCGTCACGGACGGGCATTTCGCCACCAGCATCCCCGGCATCTGGGCGATCGGCGACGTGATCGCCGGGCCCATGCTGGCCCACAAGGCCGAGGAGGAGGGCGTCGCGCTCGCCGAGATCCTGGCCGGGCAGAAGCCGCATCTCGACCACAACACCATCCCCGGCGTGGTCTACACATGGCCCGAGGTGGCCGCCGTCGGCGAGACGGAGGAGCAGCTCAAGGTCCGCGGGCAGGACTACCGCGTCGGCAAGTTCCCCTTCTCGGCCAACGGCCGCGCCCGCGCCATGGGCGAGTCGGAGGGCTTCGTGAAGATCCTGGCCGACGCCCGGACCGACCGTGTGCTCGGCGCCCACATCATCGGCCCCGACGCCGGCACGCTGATCGCCGAGATCGTGCTGGCGATGGAGTTCGGCGCCTCGGCCGAGGACATCGCGCGCAGCTGCCACGCCCACCCCTCTCTGAACGAGGCGGTGAAGGAGGCGGCGCTGGCGGTTGCCGGGCGGGCGCTGCACGTCTGAGCGGTTGAACGCCGGCGGCCGCCGGACCAGCTTGCGGCGATGATCGTCCTGCGTCCCTGTCCGAAGCGCCGCCGTGCGGGCTGGATCATGGTCGGGCTCGGGGTTGCCGGCGGCGCGCTGCCCTTCGTGCCGGGCTGGCCCGCCTTCATCCTCGGCGCCTTCATCCTGCGCGACCAGCATGTCTGGGCGGCGCGGCTGACGCAGAAGGCGCGCCGCCGCTGGCCGGAGGCCGTGGCGAAGGCGGAGGCCGCCGAGGCGCGGACGATCGAGAGGATCGAGCGCTGGTTCGACCGCCGCCGCGCCTGAGGGCCCCTCACCCCCCCCGCGGATGCGCCTTCGCCCACACCGCCGCCAGCGCCGCCTCGTCCACCCTGGTGTAGCGCTGCGTGGTGGAGAGGCTCGCATGCCCGAGCAGGTCCTGGATCACGCGCAGATCCGCGCCGGCGGCGAGCAGATGGGTGGCGAAGGAATGGCGCAGCGCATGGGGTGTCGCGTGCTCGGGCAGGCCGGCAAGCCGCCGGTAGTCCCGCAGCGCCTTCTGCGCCACCGCCGGATCGAGCCGCCCGCCGCGGGCGCCGAGGAACAGCGGGCGGTCCGGCCGCGGGTCGGGATGGTGGCGAAGCCACGCCGCCACCGCCGCCTCCACCGCCGGCAGCACCGGCACGAGCCGCTCCTTGCCGCCCTTGCCGCGCACGCGAAGCCCGGCGGCGGCGCGCGGCGCATCCCGCACATCGAGCGCGAGCGCCTCGGAAATCCGCAAGCCGCAGCCGTAGAGCAGCGTGAACAGCGCCGAATCGCGCGCGGCGAGAGCGGGGGTGCGCGCCACCGCGCCGCCATGGGCGGCGATCTCGGCGGCCTCCTCCTCGCCGAGCGCGCGCGGAACGGGCGGCTTGGCGCGGGGGGTGCGCAGCCCCGCGAGCGCCGCCGGCGGCGTGCCCGCCTGCCGCCCGAGGAACCGCAGCAGCCCGCGGATCGCGGCAAGTTGCCGCGCGCGGGTGGCGTTGGAGACGCCCTCGGCCGCGCGATGGGCGAGGAAGGCGCGCAGATCCGCCGGCCGCAGCGACAGCAGCGCCGCCCGGTCCGGCTCGGCGCCGAGATGCCGCGAGAGGAAGCCGAGGAAGCCCGCAAGATCCCGGGCATAGGCCTCGAGCGTGTTGGGTGCTGCGCGGCGCTCGGCGGCCAGCCACTGGAGGAAGGGCTGCGCCGCCCCGAGGCCCTGCCCGGCCCCCTCCGCCATCACCGGAGGATCGCCGCGGCGAGCGCGCGGGCCAGGAAGTCGAGCGCCTGCCCGGCCCCGCGCGGCGGCAGCGCCTCCGCCTCCCGCGCCCCGAGCACGAGCAGGATCTCCCGCGCCGGCAGCCGGATCCGGGCGAGAGCGTCGCGCGTGATCAGCGGCGCCACCTCGCCGTGCAGGGCTTCGGCGTCGGTCACGAAGGGGCGGACATACGCATCGCGCCCGGGGGGCAGCAGGCGGGCGAACGTGCCCGCCGGCAGCGGCCGGATCGGCGCGGGCGGCGACCCCTCGGCGCAGAGCGAGATCTGCTCGACCCCGAGCAGCCGCGGCCAGTCGGCCAGCGCGCAGTCCACCGCATCGGGTGCGGCGATCAGCGCCAGCACCGCCTCCTGCGCGCGGGCGGAGAGGGTGTTCTCGGCCCGCTCCTCGGCGGTGTAGGCCGCCATCTCCTCGGCCAGCCCCTTCGCCTGCCGCCGCGCGGCCTCGACCATCGCGGCCATGTGGTCGGCCAGCACCTCGCCGTGCACGCGGCGCGGCGGCGCGAGGCTTTCGTGGAGTTCCGGGCGCTCGGCCAGGAAGGAGGGATGGGCGCGCAGCGAGGCGGCCACCTGTTCGGCCGAGGGTGCGCGCTCCTTCGTCACAGGATGGATTGCCCCGTCTTGGCCCAGTCGGCGAGGAACGCCTCGAGGCCGCGGTCGGTCAGCGGGTGCTTGAACAGCTGCTTCAGCACGGCGGGCGGCAGGGTGGCGACATGGGCGCCGAGCTTCGCCGATTCCAGCAGATGCACCGGGTTGCGGATGGAGGCCACCAGCACCTCGGTGCGGATCGAGGGGTAGTGGCGGTAGATCTGCACGATGTCCCGGATGAGCTGCATCCCCTCCTGGCCGATGTCGTCGAGGCGGCCGACGAAGGGCGAGACGAAGGTCGCCCCGGCCTTCCCGGCCAGGATCGCCTGCACGGCCGAGAAGCAGAGTGTCACGTTCACCATCGTCCCTTCCGCCGCCAGCGCCCGGCAGGCCGACAGCCCCGCTTCCGTCAGCGGCACCTTCACCGCCACATTGGGGGCGATGCCGCGCAGATACCGCCCTTCCTTCAGCATGCCCTCGAGGTCGGTCGCGGTCACCTCGGCCGAGACGGGGCCAGGCACGATGTCGCAGATCTCGGCGATCACCTCGCTCATGCGGCGGCCGGACTTGGCGATGAGGGAGGGGTTGGTGGTGACGCCGTCCAGCAGCCCCATGCCGGCGAGGGAGCGGATCTCGGACACGTCGGCGGTGTCCACGAAGAACTTCATGCGGGCGGGTTCCGTCCGTTGCGGCGCGCTGCGCCAGGGGCGCTTCTAGCCGATGGCGGGGGAGGGGCGGAAGGCCGCGCGCGTGCTGCTGCCGCTGCCGCTGGCGGACGCCTACGACTACGCGCTGCCCGAAGGCATGGCCGCACCGCCCGGGGCGTTCGTGAAGGTCCCGCTCGGCAGCCGGGAACTGGTGGGCGTGGTGTGGGACGGGGAGGCGACGCTGCCGCTGCACCGCCTGCGGCCGGTGAGCGACGTGCTGGACGTTCCGCAGATGCCCGAGGCGGTCAGGCGCTTCGTGGACTGGGTGGCGGCCTACACCATCTCGCCGCCCGGTGCTGTGCTGCGGATGGCGATGAGCGTGCCCTCCGCGCTCGATCCGGCCCCGCCGCGGAGCGGCTGGCGGCTGAGCGAGG
>JANWXJ010000074.1 GCA_025055335.1 Acetobacteraceae bacterium | reverse complement strand
GCAGGCGGCGCCGCACGCCCGGCGACGACGAAGCCGAGATCGCCGAGATCGGCGAGCGACGCCGCCGCATCCGCGGCGCCGGCGGTGAAGCGGCTGGCCGCGACGTCGAGCGCCGGGTGCAGCGCGGCGAAGCGCGGCTCGCCCGCGGCTCCGAGCGGTTCGGCCAGCACGCCGACCAGCGCCGCGCTCGCGCGCGGATGGCGAAGCGCCGGCAGCGGGATGGCGGCAGGGCTCTTCAGCAGCCTGGTCTCGGGCAGCGGCGCGGCGACCGGCTCGCCGCCCGGCCCCGGCACCACGCGCACGCCGCAGGGCGCGAGGCCGAGCGCGTCCAGCAGGGCGAAGGCGACCTGTTCCCCCTCGGCCGTGTCCCGTGGCGCGATCTCCGGCGGGAGAGGCGCGAGAGGGTTCCCGGTCTCCCACGCCTCCGCGAGCCAGCGCGCCGCCTCCGCCGTGCGGTCCATCAGTTCGGCAGCATCACGTCTTCGTCGGCCTGGAAGCCGCCTTCGGGGATGGTCAGCGGCGTGCCGCTGCCGACTTGCGAGTCGTAGAGGTAGGACGGCAGCCAGGTGGCGATGCCCGGGAAGGCGTAGAGCAGCATCATCGCCACGATCACGATGGCGACGAAGGGCAGGCAGCCGAGGAAGATGTCCGCGAGCTTCACCGAGGGCGGCGCGACGCCCTTGAGGTAGTAGGCGGCCATCGCCACCGGCGGCGTGAGGAAGGATGTCTGCAGGTTGAGCGCCACCATCACGCCGAAGAAGATGGGGTCGATGCCGAAGGTCGGCAGGAGGGGCAGGAAGATCGGCACGAAGATCAGCACGATCTCCGTCCACTCGAGCGGCCAGCCGAGCAGGAAGATGATGGCCTGCGCCATGATCATGAACACCAGCGGCGACAGGTTCAGGCCCTTGACCGCTTCCTCCACCACGTGGTGGCCGCCGAGCCAGCCGAACACGGAGGTGAAGATGTAGGCGCCGACGAACAGCCAGCAGACCATGGCGGTGGTGCGCGCCGTCAGGAACACGCTTTCCTTCAGGCGCGCCCAGTTCAGGCTGCGGTAGATCGCGGCCAGCACGAGCGCGCCGGCGGCGCCCATGGCGGCGGCTTCCGAGGGCGTGGCGAGGCCGAACAGGATCGCCCCGAGCACCGAGGCGATGAGGGCGGCGAGCGGCACGAAGGAGGTGACGAGCGCCCACAGCACCTCGAGGAAGGCTACGTTTCGCTCCTCGGGCGGCAGGCGCGGCGCCACAGACGGCTTCACGGTGGCGAGCACCAGCACATACAGCATGTACATGGCGGCAAGCCCGAGACCGGGCAGGAAGGCGGCGGCATAGAGCCGCACCACGCTCTCGCCCGCGGTGGCGCCGTAGAGGATGAGCATGATCGAGGGCGGGATCAGGATGCCGAGGCAGCCGCCCGCGCAGGTGACGCCGGCCGCGAGTCTGGCGGAATATCCGGCGCGCAGCATGGCCGGGAAGGCCAGCAGCCCCATGAGGGTGACGACGGCGCCGACGATCCCGGTTGCGGTGGCGAAAAGGGCGCAGGTGGCGAGGGTTGCCACCGCGAGCGACCCGGGCAGCCCGCCCGAGGCCATCTGGAGGGCGCGGAACAGGCGGTCGAGGATGTTCGCCCGCTCGATCACGTAGCCCATGAAGACGAACAGCGGCACGCTGATCAGCACGTCGTTCGCCATCACGGCGTAGGCGCGCTGCACCAGCAGGTCGAACACCCGGGCCCCGAGGCCGAGGTAGCCGAAGCCGATCCCCATCGCCATCAGCGTGAAGGCGACCGGGAAGCCGAGCAGGATGACGAAGATGAAGCTGCCCAGCATCACCATGCCGAGGACGGGGTCGCTCATCGCGCCGCCTCCGAGGCCCGGGCCGCCTGCGCCTGCTTGATCGCAAGCACCTCCATCTCCTCGACGTCGGAGAGCCTCGGCGGCCAGGCCCCGGTGCCGAGCGCGATCCAGGCGCGGATCGTCTCGGCGATTCCCTGCAGGATCATCGCCGCCGCGGCGAAGGGGATGACGAACTTGAAGGGCCAGATCAGCGGCCCGTTCGGGCTGATCGAGGAGCGTTCGTTCTGCCAGAAGGACAGGGCGAAGAAGTCCCACCCGAACCAGACCAGCGCCGCCATGCCGGGGAAGAAGAACAGCAGGTAGAGGGCGAGGTCGAGCGCGGCCTGCACCCGCACCGGCGCGATGCGATAGAGGAAGTCCGCCCGCACATGGCCCTCGCGCGAGAGGGTGTAGGCGCCCGCCATCATGAACAGCGTGCCGTAGAGCATGTAGGACACGTCGAACGCCCAGGTGGTGGGCGCGCGGAACAGGTAGCGGGCGAACACCTCGTACACGATGGCGCCCGTCAGCAGCACGATGAACCAGGCGAAGGTCTTGCCGAGGGCGGCGCTGACGCGGTCGATGTTGAGGAGCCAGCTCTGCATGGCGGCTTGTCCCGTGCGGGGGCGCGAGGGCGTGACACAAAACGCCCGCCCCGGACGGCCGGAGCGGGCGCCTCGCGTCGCCGCCGGTCAGCGGCGCGCGAAGAAGTGGTTGAAGGCCACCGCCGCCGAGGCGTTGTTGCGGAGATAGAAGGCGCTGACGCGGCGGCACCAGTCGCGCTGGCTGTCGCAGACGCGCTTGAAGAACGGGTCGGTCTCGAGGTTCTGCAGCACCGCATCCCAGGCGCGCAGCTGCGCATCGAGGATCGGCCGCGGCGTGATGTGCACGTTCACGCCGTTGTTCGTCACCATCGCCTGCAGGTCGTTGGGGTAGCGGAGCTGCTGCTTCCACGACATGTCGGCCGAGGCCGCCTCGGCGGCGTGGCGCAGCACCGCCTTCAGCTCGTCCGGCAGGGCGTCGAAGCGCGTCTTGTTCCACAGAACCTCGAAGGTCTCGGTGTTCTGGTGGTAGGACTGCAGCATGTAGTTCTTGGCGACGTCCGGGAAGCCGAGAACCCGGTCCGAGGAGGGGTTGTTGAACTCGGCGCCGTCGATCACGCCCCGCTCGAGCGCCGGCACGATCTCGCCGCCCGGCAGCGCCGTCACGGCGGCGCCGAGCTGGTTGAACAGGTCGGTCGCCAGCCCGACGGTGCGGTAGCGCATGCCGCGCAGCTGCTCCACACTGGTGACGGGGTTGCGGAACCACCCGAGCGGCTGGGTCGGCATCGGCCCGGTCTGGAAGCCGACGACATTGACGCGCACGATCTGGCTGATGAGCTCGTTGTACAGCGCCTCCCCGCCGCCGTAGTAGAACCACGCGAGGTAGGAGTTGGCGTCCAGGAACCACGCCGGCGGCGTGCCGAACAGGCTGAAGGCCTTGTTCTTGCCGAACCAGTAGGCGGAGACGCCGTGGCCGCCGTCCAGCGTGCCGGCCGAGACCGCGTCCATCATCTGGAAGGCGCCGACGACGGCGCCGGCCGGGAGCAGCTCGATCCGGAGCCGCCCGCCGGCGAGCGTGTTGCAGCGCGTCACGTAGTCGCCGGCGAATTCGTGGAAGATGTCGCGCTGCGGCCAGGTGGACTGGAAGCGCAGCGTCACGGTCTGCGCGCGCGAGATCTGGGGCGCGGCCAGCACGGCGGCGCCGACAGCGCCGGCGGCGGCGGCCTTGAACAGCGTGCGGCGGGCGGGGGTCGTTTCGGTCATGCGTTCCTCTCCAGACGTGCTCAGGGCGCGCGTTGGCTCGCGCAGTCCCGGCGGTTTGTGCCTGGAACCGGCTTACCCGACCGGCAGGCGAGGCGCAACCGCCTCTATTTCGTGACGAAGGCCTTCTCCACCACGTAGGTTCCCGGCGCGGCGCTGGAGCCTTCGGCGAAACCGCGCGCCTCCAGGAGCCGCCGGCAATCCGCGTTCATTGCTTCCGACCCGCAGAGCATCGCCCGGTCCCGCCGGGGATCGAGCGGCGGCAGGCCGAGATCGGCGAACAGCCGGCCGGTCTCGATCAGCGTGGTGATCCGGCCCTGGGTCGGGAACGGCTCCCGCGTGACGGAGGGGTAATAGACCAGCTTCTCCCGCACCATCTCGCCCAGGAACTCGTGCCGCGGCAGCTCCTTCGTGATGAGGTCCCGGTAGGCGAGTTCCGCCACCTGCCGCACCGTGTGGCAGAGCACCACCCGGTCGTAGCGGTCATACACCTCGGGTTCGCGGATCAGGCTCATGAACGGCGCGAGGCCGGTGCCGGTGGCCAGCAGCCACAGCGTGCCGCCCGGCAGGAGGTTGTCCGTCACCAGCGTGCCGGTCGGCTTGCGGCCGACCAGCAGCATGTCCCCGGGGCGGATGTGCTGCAGCCGGGACGTCAGCGGCCCGTGCTGGACCTTGATCGAGAGGAACTCGAGCTCCTCCTCCCAGGTCGGCGAGGCGACGGAATAGGCGCGCGTGAGCGGCTTGCCGTCCACCATCAGCCCGATCATCACGAACTCCCCGGCGCGGAAGCGGAAGGCCGCATCCCGCGTGCAGCGGAAGGAGAAGAGCCGGTCGGTCCAGTGGCGGACCGCGCGGATCGTCTCGGCGAAATAGGCGGCGGGGATGACGGGCGTCTGGTCCATGGGCGGCTCTCTTGCCGCGCCGCAGCGTGCGCCGCAATGCTGTGGATCAATCCCCCGATGCCGGAGCCCCCCCATGCCCGACCGAGACGACCCCTTCGGCGCCTTCGTGCCCGGCCCGCGCGCCGAGATGGCCGGGGCGCCCTCGGGGCCGCTCGGCGGCCTGTCCTTCGCGGTGAAGGACCTGTTCGACATCGCCGGCCTCGTCACCACCTACGGCCACCCCCTGTGGGGCGAGACGCACGGTCCGGCGGTGGCCACCGCGCCCGCCGTGCTCGCCTGCCTGCAGGCCGGGGCGCGGATGGTCGGCAAGACCATCACGATGGAACTCGCCTATGGCCTGACGGGCGAGAACGCCTGGCAGGGCACGCCGACCAACCCCGCCGCGCCGGATCGGCTGCCGGGCGGCTCCTCGGCCGGGTCGGCGGCGGCGGTGGCGGGGCGGCTATGCGATTTCGCCCTCGGGTCGGACACCGGCGGGTCTGTGCGGATCCCCGCCTCCTACTGCGGGATCTACGGCATCCGCCCGACCTGGGGCGCGGTCAGCCTCGCCGGCGCGGCGCCGCTCGCACCCTCCTACGACACCTGCGGCTGGTTCGCGTCCGACGCCGGGGTGCTGCGCCGGGTTGGCGACGTGCTGCTGCCGCTGCCGGGCGCCGGGCCGGTCGGGCCGCTGCTGCGCCCGGCCGAGGTGTGGGCGAACGCGGACGCCGAGGTGGCCTCGGCCCTCGCGCCCGCGATGACGGCGCTGGAACGGCTGCTCGGCCCGGCGCTTCAGGTCTCCGTCGCGCCCGAGGGGCTGGCGGTGTTCGAGGCGCATTTCCGCGCCTCCCAGGCCGAGGAAGCCTGGGCGAGCCTCGGGCCGTGGGTGGCGAGGCACAACCCCGGGTTCGGCCCCGGCGTGGCCGACCGCTTCGCCGCCGCCCGCGTGATGGACCCGGCGAAGGCCGCAGCGGGCCGGGCGTTCCGGCGGGGCGTCGCGGCGCGGCTGCGCGGGCTGCTCGGCGGGGGCTCGGTGATGGCCTACCCGACCTCGCCCTGCCCCGCGCCGCGGCGGGATTCGCCGCAGGACGCGCTGCAGGCGGTGCGGGTGCGGACGATCGGCGTCACCGCCATCGCCGGCTTCGCC
>JANWXJ010000061.1 GCA_025055335.1 Acetobacteraceae bacterium | reverse complement strand
GTGAACCTCGATGCGTGGCGGCGGCTGCCGCAGGCGACGCGCGACATCGTCCAGGGCCTCGCGCGGCGGCTCGAGCCCGAGTTCTGGAACGTCTCGCGCGCCGAGCACGCCGCCCGCACCGCCGAACTCGTGCAGAACGGCATGACGGTCGAGGATCCGCCGCCCGCGCTCGTGGCCGCTCTCCGCCAGGCCACAGCGACCATGGCCGACGACTTCGTGCGCGCCAACCCCGCGGCCGGCCCGGTGCTGGCCGAGTTCCGCCGGCGGGTCGGCCGCACGGCGTGAGGCGGCTGCTCCGCGCCATAGATGCGGCCTGCGCCGCCGGCGCGGGGATTGCCGCCGTGGCCGCAGGGCTGCTCGCCCTGCTGCTGATCGCCGAGGTGCTGCTGACGTCCTTCTTCGCGACGTCGCAGCCCTGGGTGATCGAGTACGCGATCTTCCTGCAGGCGGCGGTGCTGTTCGCGGGCTCGGGCTGGGCGCTGCGGCAGGGGGCGCATATCCGTGTTTCGGTGCTGCTCGCGGCGCTGCCGGCCAGGCCGCGGCGGCTGCTCGACATGGCAGCCACGGCCCTCGCCCTCGGCATCCTGGCCTTCGCCGCCTGGGCGCTGCTGCAGCAGTGGCTGCGCAGCCTCGACCTCGGCAGCCGCTCCTTCTACCCGATGCAGACGCCGCTCTGGATCCCGCAGGGTGTGCTCACGCTCGGGGTGTGGTTTCTCGTGCTGGCGCTGGCGGCGCGGCTGATACGGCTTGCGCGGAACGAGCCGGCCGAGGCCCCGGGGGCGCCCGGCGCCGGCGGCGGGGAGTAGCGCCCGATGTTCGGCCCGCTCGGCCTCGTGCTCACGCTGCTGGTCGTGCTCCTGGCGGGGGCGGTCTGGGTCGGGCCGGCCTTGATGGCGATCGGCGTGATCGCGCTCGAGACCTTCCGGGACATGCGGGTGGACCGCTTCCTGGCCGGGGACATCTGGTCCTCCGCCACCGCGGTCGAGCTCATCACCCTGCCGCTGTTCATCCTGATGGGCGAGATCCTCTACCACACCCGGCTGTCGGAGAACCTGTTCCGCGGCCTCGCGCCCTGGACGCGACGGCTTCCGGGGGGCCTGACGCACGTGAACGTGATGGGCTGCACGCTGTTCGCCGCCGTCTCGGGCAGCAGCGCCGCCACCACCGCGACCGTCGGCCGCATCACGCTCAAGGAGCTGCTCGCCCGCGGCTACGACAAGCGCCTCGCGGTCGGGTCCCTCGCCGGTGCGGGCACGCTCGGCTTCCTGATCCCGCCCTCCATCCCGCTCATCGTCTATGGCGTGGTGGCGGATGTCTCGATCCTGGATCTGTTCATCGCGGGGCTCGTTCCCGGGCTCGGGCTGGCCGCGATGTTCATGGGATGGATCGCGCTGCGCGCCATGCTCACGCCGGGCCTCACGCCCGCGGCGGAACCGCCGGTCGGCCTCGCCGCGGCGCTGAAGGCGCTGCTCAACCTGCTTCCGATCCTGCTGCTGATCGCCTTCGTGATCGGCAGCCTCTATCTCGGCTTCGCCTCCATCACCGAGGCGGCGGCGATGGGGGTGCTCGGCGCGCTCGCGGTCGGCGTCGGGCAGAGGACACTGACCTTCCGCGGCCTGTGGCAGGCGCTGCTCGGCACAGTCCGCACCTGCTCGATGATCGGGCTGATCCTGGCCGGGGCGCTGTTCCTCTCGAAGGCGATGGCGCGGCTCGGCCTGCCGGCGGAGATCGCGTCCGCCGTCGCGGCCTGGGGGCTTTCGCCCTTCGGGCTGATCCTCGTGCTGCTGCTGTTCTATCTGCTGCTCGGCACCGTGCTCGACGGGCTCTCCGCCATCGTGATGACGCTGCCCGTGACGCTTCCGCTTGCCGTCGGCGCCGGGTTCGATCCGGTGTGGTTCGGCATCTTCCTGATCGTGACGATCGAGATGGCGCAGATCACCCCGCCCGTCGGGTTCAACCTCTTCGTCATCCAGGGCCTGACGGGGGACGGCATCTTCCGCATCGCCGCCTGGGCGGCGCCCTTCTGCGCGATCATGATGCTGTTCACGGTCGTGATCACGCTCTTCCCCGAGATCGTGCTGTTCCTGCCCGCCTCGATGCGCGGCTGAGGGGCGGGTTGCGCGGCGGCAGGGCGCGCGCTACGGCATTGTCCGGACAATCGAGATGCTGCCGCTCCGCTCCCTCCTCTTCGTGCCGGCCAGCCGGCCGGACCGCTTCGCCAAGGCGCTCGCCGCCGGGGCGGATCTCGTCTGCGCCGACCTCGAGGACGCCGTCGCCCCGGCCGACAAGCCGGCGGCGCGGGACGCGGCGCTCGCCTTCCTGCGCGAGGCCGCGGGGCGGCCCGGGCGCGCGGTGCGGATCAACGGGCTGCGCAGCCCGGAGGGCATCGCCGATCTTGCCGCCCTCGCCGCCCTCGGCCCCGGCGCCGGCGCCGGCGCGCTGCTGCTGCCGAAGGCCGAGCATGCCGAGGAAATCGCCATCCTCGATTCGGTGCTGACGGCGGCGGGCAGCGCGCTTGCGCTGATCCCGCTGATCGAGAGCGCGCGGGGCATCCGCAACGCCGCCCGCATCGCCGCCGCCTCTCCGCGTGTTGCCGCGCTGTTCCTGGGCGGGGTGGATCTCGCGGCCGAACTCGGCGTGGCGCCGGACGCGACCGGGCTTGCCGCCGCCCGCGGGCTGCTGGTTCTCGCGGCGCGCGGCGCCGGTGTCGGGCTGATCGACGTGCCGTCGCTCGACCTGCGCGACCCCGACTCCGCCGGGCGCGAGGCGCTGGCCGCGCGGCGCCTCGGCTTCACCGCGAAGGCGGTGCTGCATCCGGCGCAGGTGGCGGCGGTGAACGCCGCCTTCACCCCGACCGAGGCCGAGGTGGCCGAGGCCCTGCGCTACGAGCGCGCCTTCGCCGAGGCCAAGGGCGGTGTCGCCACGCTCGACGGCAAGCTGGTCGAGAAGCCGGTCGTGGCGCGCATGCGGCAGGTGCTCGCCGCCGCCCGCGCCGCCGGCCTTCCCGTGCCGGACTGAGAGGGAGATCCGCGATGGCAGGCAGCGTCGAACAGGTGGGCCCGAACCGCTACCGCGAGCGCTTCGGCCGCTACTACGAGGACTTCACCGTCGGCGACATCTACGAACACCGCCCCGGCCGCACCATCACCGAGACGGACAACACCTGGTTCACGCTGCTGACGATGAACACCCACCCGATGCACTTCGACGCGGAATACGCCAGGCATTCCGAGTTCGGCCGCTGCATCGTGTGCTCCCCCCTCACGGTCGCGCTGATGGTCGGCATGAGCGTGACGGACGTCTCGCAGAAGGCGATCGCCAATCTCGGCTGGAGGGAGATCCGGCTGACCCATCCGCTCTTCGCCGGCGACACCCTGACGGCCGAATCCGAGGTGCTGGAGAAGCGCGAGTCGAAGTCGCGCCCGAATGCCGGCATCGTCACCGTCCGCACCCGCGGCTTCAACCAGCACGGCGTGCTGGTGTGCGAGTTCGACCGCACGATGCTGATCGCCAAGCGCGGCTTCGACACCGAGGCGAAGGCGAACTACTGATCGGGGGCTTCCGCCCCGCCGCCCCGCCCCCATCTCCCGCGCGACCGACCGGAGAGAGCGATGCCCGACAGCCTCACACCCGCGACGCTGACGTTCGGGATCGGCCAGCCCGTCCGCCGCAACGAGGATCCGGTGCTGCTCCGCGGGGAAGGCCGCTATACGGACGATCTCTTCGCGCCTCGCGCGCTGCACGCCGCATTCGTCCGGAGCCAGCACGCGCACGGGATCCTGCGGCGCGTGGATACCGCTGCGGCGCGCGCGATGCCGGGCGTGGCCGCGGTGCTGACGGCGGCCGATCTTGCCGCCTACGGCCCCATCCGCTGCACCCTGCCGCTGAAGAACGCCGACGGTTCGCCCCTGCGCTCCACCGAACGACCCTCGCTTGCCGGGGATCGGGTGCGCTTCGTCGGCGATCCGGTCGCCTGCATCCTCGCCGAGACCCGCGCCGCCGCCAAGGACGCGGCCGAGGCGGTGGAGGTGGAGGTGGAGCCGCTGCCCGCCGTGCTGTCGGCGCGCGAGGCGGCGGCCCCCGGCGCGCCGCAGCTCTACGATTCCCTCCCCGGCAACCTCGCGCTCGACTACGCCTACGGCGATGCCGCGAAGGTCGCGGAGGCCTTCGCGCGCGCGGCGCATGTCACGCGGCTGTCGGCGGTGAACAGCCGGGTGGTGGTGGCCCCGCTCGAGCCGCGGGCGGCGATCGCCTGCTACGATCCGGACGAGGAGCGCTTCACGCTGCACATCGGCTGCCAGGGCGTGTTCGGGCTGCGCGCCGCGCTTGCCGCCATGCTCGGCGTGCCGGCGCAGAAGCTCCGGGTGCTGACGGGCCATGTGGGCGGCTCCTTCGGCATGAAGGCCTCGCCCTATCCGGAATATGTCCCGCTGCTGCACGCCGCGCGCGCTCTCGGGCGGCCGGTGCGCTGGACGGAGGAGCGGAGCGAGGCCTTCCTCGCCGACCAGCACGGCCGCGCGCACGAGTACGATGCGGAACTGGCGCTCGATACGGAGGGCCGCTTCCTCGCCCTGCGCGTGCGGGTGCACGCGGCGCTCGGCGCCTATGTCTCGCCGACGGGGCCGCTCGCCGGCTCGCTCAACATCGTCAAGAACGTCCAGTCCAACTACGCCACGCCGCTGATCGAGGTGCGGACCAAGGCGGTCCTCACCAACGCCTCTCCGGTCGGCGCCTATCGCGGGGCCGGGCGGCCGGAGGCGAACTACCTGATGGAGCGGCTGATCGAGCAGGCCGCCGCCGAGACGGGGCGGGACCCGATCGCGCTCCGCCGCCGCAACCACATCCCCGAGGACGCCTTCCCCTACCGCGCCGCCTCCGGCTCGGTCTACGACAGCGGCGCCTTCACCCGCCTGCTCGAGCGCGCCCTCGCCGCCTCCGACTGGCAGGGCTTCCCGGCGCGGCGGGCGGAGAGTGCCGCGCGCGGGCGGCTGCGCGGCCGCGGCATCGGCAACTTCCTCGAGTGCACCGCCCCGGCGAGCCAGGAGATGGGCGGCATCCGCTTCGAGAAGGACGGGACGGTGACGATCATCACCGGCACGCTCGATTACGGCCAGGGCCACTGGACGCCCTTCGCGCAGGTGCTGCACCAGCGCCTCGGCATCCCGTTCGAGCGCATCCGGCTGCTGCAGGGGGATTCGGACCGGCTTCTCGCCGGCGGCGGCACCGGCGGCTCGCGTTCGGCGATGGCGTCCTCGACCGCCATCGTGCAGGCCTCCGACCGCGTGATCGAGAAGGGCCGCGCCGCCGCCTCCTGGGCGCTGGAAGCCGCGCCCGAGGACATCCTGTTCGAGGTGACGCCCGCGGGCGGCCGCTTCGTCATCGCCGGCACGGACCGCGCGATCGGCATCCTCGAGCTGCAGCAGCACCTCCTCGGCGCGGCCGACCGGCCGGACGAGGTGCCGGAATCCCTCGACGTGCTGCATGTGAGCGAGGGCGCGCCGATGGCCTTCCCGAACGGCTGCCATGTGGCGGAAGTCGAGGTGGATCCCGAGACCGGCGCGGTGCAGGTCGTTCGCTACACCGCGATCAACGATTTCGGCACGGTGCTCAATCCGCTGCTGGTGGAAGGCCAGGTGCATGGCGGGGTGGCGCAGGGGATCGGGCAGATCCTGCTCGAGCGCACCGCCTACAGCGCGGAGGGGCAGCCACTCGCCGCCTCCTTCATGGACTACGCGCTGCCGCGCGCCGCGGACGTGCCGGCCATCGCCTTCGAGGCGGTCGGCGTGCCCGCCACCACCAACCCGCTCGGCGTGAAGGGCTGCGGCGAGGCCGGCTGCGCCGGGGCCATGCCGGCGGTGATGAACGCCCTGCTCGATGCGCTCCGGCCGGTCGGCGTCACCCATCTCGACATGCCCGCCACGCCCGAGGCGGTGTGGCGGGCGATCCGCGCGGCGCGTTGACGGGCTTCACTCCCGGATCGAGTGGCCTCCCGTGCGGGTTCCGACATCGATGTTGTGCACGGACGGGTAGCGGCGAGACCATCCGAACGTCCCGTCCGGGCGGCAGGAAAGGACGCGCCCCTCGAAGCTGTCGAGACGACCGGAGGGCAAGGGGTTCGGCCGGGAGCATGGGCTGGAACCCCGCAACGCGGTGCTGACGACGGGATAGCCGCCGAGCGCCCGCGCCGCCCCGCAGCAGAACCCTGCAGCAGAATCTGTGCCACTCGCCCGCCATGTCGGGGAGCGCTGAGCGGCGCTCCGTCGCCTTCCCGCATGGATTGCCGCGTGGCGATCCGCCCGGATGACGCAGGCCCGCACCCGCACCTTGCCCACGAGGGTCCGCCAGCGGCGGAACAGGGGCTTGTCACCGGCGCCGACGGCTTCGCCGAGCCGGAGAAGAAAAGGCAGGCGCGCCGCGACAGCAGATCGCGAGTTCCGCAAGCCGCCCCCCGCCGGGGCGCCGCGCGCGACGTCCGCCACCCAATAGAACCAATAGAAGATGCGTGTCTTTCGCTCCGCCCGGCAGATGTGCCACCTGTTCCGCATCCTTCACCAGACGGGCGAGGCCTTGTCGTTGAGCCCCATGCGGGGGGAAGCGGATGTCGATCACGGCCGTCTGCGGTTGCCGTGGGTGGACCCGTCTCTTCACAGCGTGCCGCAACACCGGACGGCCGGCAATCTTTTCCCGTACCGCACCCGTGTGCCACGAAGGTTCGACTACTCGGTTCACCGGAGGCGGGCAGCCTTTCAGTCCTGCGACCGCAGACGGGGTGATCTGCCTTAGGCCGTGTGGACAAACCTGATCCATAGGCGGATCGAGGAGAGGGCGGCGAAGCCGAGGAAGCTGTCGGCAGTCTTGTCGTAGCGGGTGGTGACGCGGCGGCTGTTCTTCAGGCGGTTGATGAAGCACTCGATGCGGCTGCGTAGCGCGTAGAGGGACTTGCTGACACCATGCTGGACGTGTCGGTTCCGCCTGGGCGGGATCTCCGGCACGGCGCCGCGGTTGCGCAGATCCTGCCGGATCGGGTCACTGT
>JANWXJ010000056.1 GCA_025055335.1 Acetobacteraceae bacterium | reverse complement strand
CGCGGCCGTGCCGCGGCCTCACGCAGCCGCGCGCAACAGCGCCGGCAGGTCGAGCCGGCGCGTGTACATCGCGAGCGAGCCGTCCGGGTGGCGCGGCCACTCGGCCGGGTCGCGGTCGCGGTAGAGTTCCACGCCATTGCCGTCCGGGTCCCGCAGATACACCGCCTCGGACACCCCGTGGTCGGACGCGCCCTCGAGCGGCCAGCCGGCGGCGAGCACGCGCTTCACCGCCGCTGCGAGCGCCGCGCGGTCCGGCAAGAGGATCGCGACGTGGTACAGCCCCGTGGTGCCCGGCGCGGGCGGCCGCCCGCCCCGGCTTTCCCAGGTATTGAGCGCGATGTGGTGATGGTAGCCGTCGGCGGAGAGGAACACCGCCTCGTTGCCGTAGCGCTGCGTTTCCCGGAAGCCGATGATGTCGCGCCAGAACGCCAGAGCGCGGTCGAGATCGGCGACCTTCAGGTGCACATGGCCGATTCGCGTGCCGGGCGCGATCGCCGCGCCCGGGCCGGGATGGGGGGTGGAGTGTGTGTCCATCGGGACCCTGCCTTTCGCGGGCAGGATGCGCCCGCGGGCGGCGCAGGTCCAATGGAGAGCGGTGATCGGGCGGATCGGCCCGGGTGATGCCCGGGCCGGCCGGTCAGGCGGCGGCCATCGCGCGCCGCCCGGCCATCGCCTCCTTCTGCGCCTCGACCTGCTGCCGGATGGACTTCTGCAGCTTCTCGAACGCGCGCACCTCGATCTGGCGCACCCGTTCGCGGCTGATGCCGTACTGGTGCGACAGGTCCTCGAGCGTCGTCGGCTCGTCCTTCAGGCGCCGCTCGATCAGGATGTGGCGCTCGCGCTCGTTGAGCGTCTTGAGGGCGGCGTCGAGCATGGTCTTGCGGTTGGACATGTCCTGCTGCTCGGCCAGCGCCTCCTCCTGGCTCTCGCTGTCGTCCACCAGCCAGTCCTGCCATTCGCCGTCGCCGTCGGCGCGCAGCGGCGCGTTCAGCGAGTTGTCCGGCGCGGCGAGGCGGCGGTTCATGCTGATGACGTCGGCCTCCGGCACCTGCAGCGCGTGGCTGATCTTCGCCACCTGCTCGGGCTTCAGGTCCCCGTCCTCGAGGGCGGACATCTGGCCCTTCAGGCGCCGGAGATTGAAGAACAGCTTCTTCTGCGCCGCCGTGGTGCCCATCTTCACGAGCGACCAGGAATGCAGGATGTATTCCTGGATCGCGGCGCGGATCCACCACATCGCATAGGTGGCGAGGCGGAAGCCGCGGTCCGGGTCGAACCGCTTGACTGCCTGCATCATGCCGACATTGCCTTCGGAGATCAGCTCCCCGAGCGGCAGGCCGTAGCCGCGGTAGCCCATCGCGATCTTGGCGACGAGCCGCAGATGCGAGGTGACGAGGCGATGCGCCGCCTTCTCGTCCCCGCTCTGCCGCCAGCGCTTGGCGAGTTCGTATTCCTCCTCCGGCGTCAGCATCGGGAACTTGCGGATCTCCGCGAGGTAGCGCGAGAGGTTCCCGTCGGTCACGGAGGGTAGGGCGAGAGCAGTCATCGGCGACCAGTCTCCTCTTCCTGGTGGCCGTCCCGAACGGCGGCGGCCACGCGTGGTGTCCGGCATCCGTCCCCGGGCCCGCCGGCGCGGCACGAGGCGACCGCCGCCGGGTCTGCTGGCGCCCGGGGGGCGCCGCTTGCGCGCCTTCTAGGCGATCCGGCGCGGCAAGGCAACCTATTTCCGAGTGTAACGCTCGGGTTACCGGCAGGACTGTTCCAGAATCATGACAAGCGCCGCGAAGTCCGGCGGCGGAGCGCTGCGGAAGGCCATCTCCCGCCCCGTGCGCGGATGGCGGAAGCCGAGCGTCTCGGCGTGCAGCGCCTGCCGCGGGAAGGCCAGCAGGGCCGCCCGCGCCGCCTCCGGCAGGACCTTCGCCGCCGCCGGGATGCGGCGGAGATAGACCGGATCTCCGACAAGCGGATGGCCGATATGCGCGAGGTGGACGCGGATCTGGTGCGTCCGCCCCGTCGCCAGCCGGCAGGACAGCAGCGCCGCGCCGGCGCCGAAGGCGCGGAGCGTCTCGTAGCGCGTCAGCGCCGGCTTGCCGCGCGGCACCACCGCCATGCGCTTGCGGTCGGTCGGGTGGCGGCCGATCGGCGCCTCGATCGCGCCCGCGGCGGGGCTCGGCACGCCCCAGACAAGGGCCAGGTACCGCCGGTCCAGCTCGCGCGCCGCGAAGGCCGCCGACAGCGCCTGGTGCGCAAACTCGGTCTTGGCCACCACCATCAGGCCGGAGGTGTCCTTGTCGAGCCGGTGGACGATGCCCGGCCGCTTCTCGCCGCCGATCCCGGCCAGCTCCTCCCCGGCATGGGCGAGCACGGCGTTGACGAGCGTGCCGTCCGGGTTGCCCGGGGCTGGGTGGACGACGAGGCCGGCCGGCTTGTCGAGCACGATCAGGTCGGCGTCCTCGTGCAGGATGGCGAGCGGGATGGCCTGCGGGGCCGGCGCGGCGTCGGCGGGCGGCGGCTCGACGAGCCGGTAGGCGGCGCCGGGGCGGACCGGCTCTGCCGGGTCGGCGACGGGCGCGCCGTCGCGCGTCGCGCGGCCCTCCTCGATCAGCGCCTTGACGCGGCTGCGCGAGAGCGAGCCTATCGCCTCCGCGAGGAAGCGGTCCGCCCGGCCGGTGGCGTCGGGCGGGGCAATCACCTCGTGGATGATCCCGGAGGCTGGTGTGCGCGCGCTCACGATCCTGGTTGCCGTGATGGGGGTGATGATCGTCGCGGGCACCGTGGCGCTGGCGGTGGTGATCGTCCAGCGGCTCGGTGGCGCTGCGGAGGCGCCGATGGCGGCGGGAAGCCTCGGCCAGCCGGAGGGCAGCCGGATCGGCGGCATCGCTTCCGCCGAGGGGCGCGTGGCGGTCTGGGTGGTGCGGCCGGACGGGGACCGGCTGCTGCTGCTCGACGGGCGGTCGGGGCGGGTGGTCGGCGAACTCCGGGTGTCGCCGTGAGGCGGAAGGCATGAGGCGGAAGGCGGACCTGCCGCGGAAGCCCTGCGCCGCCTGCGGGCGGCCCTTCGCCTGGCGGAGGAAATGGGCGCGCGTATGGGAGGAGGTGCGCTTCTGCTCCGACGCCTGCCGCACCGGGCGGCGCAGGCGGGCGCGGCAGGAGGCGCTTGATCCGGAACCGCGGCGGGGGTAGAGACGCGGGCCCCGGCTTCGTCCCCTTCGTCTAGAGGCCTAGGACACCGCCCTCTCACGGCGGCAACACGGGTTCGAATCCCGTAGGGGACGCCATTGCCTGCCCCTCAGCCCTCGGACAGGTCGGATTTCCCCGAAGCCCGGGCGGCCATCCTCCACACCACCCCACCCGCATGCCGCAGCGGAAGGCCTTCTTCCCCCGGCCTTCGGCTGCGCCCTGGTCTCGGGCCCGCCGGGCGCCTGCCGCGGGCGCTGGCCGGGGAAACGGCACGGGGTGGATCCGGGATGCGCAGGTCTCCGGCGATGAGCTGGAGGCGGCGATGGGTTGGCGTCGAGGTCAGGCCTGCGGGCCGGAGTTGCGCGGTCGGGTGCTGGCGGCCTGCGACGGCGCTGCGGGCGTGCGCGAGGTGGCGGAGCGGCTGATGGTCGGCCCGTCCCATGCCGTGAAGCTGCGCCGGCGCCGGGACGATACCGGGGAGACGGTGGGGCGGCGCGGAACGGGGCGGCCGCCTTCGAAGATCGCCGCGCAGCTCGAGCCGCCGCGCGGGCGTGTGGCCGCACAGCCTGATGCGACGCTTCGCGAACTGCGGGGCTGGCTGCTGGCGGAGCGCGGCGTGTCGGTTCCCCCGGTGAAGGTCCGGCGGGCGCTGGCCAAGCTTGGGCTGACGCTGAAAAAAAGTCGGTCCGAGCCGCCGAGCAGGACCGCCCGGACGTCGCCCCTGCCCGGGCGGCCTGGCCTGGATGCGGCCCGGCCTCGACCCCGGGCGCCCGGTCTTCGCCGATGAGGCCTGGGCCGGCACGAACATGGCCCGCCGCATGGCCCGCGGGCCGCGCGGCGCGCGCGTCGTCGCCGCCGTCCCGAATGGCCACCGGAAGACCTCGACCTTCGTGGCAGGGCTGCGCGCCGATGGCGTCGTCGCGCCGCTGGTGCTCGATGGGGCGATCAACGGCGCCAGCTTCCGCGCCTCTGTCGAGGCCTATGTCGAGCAGTTCCTCCCGCCCTCTCTGCGGCCCGGCGATACCGTGGTGATCGACACCCGCGGCAGCCACAACCCTCGGCAGCCACAAGGTGAAAGGCGTGCGCGAGGCGATCGAGGCCGCCGGCGCGCGCCTGCTCTACCTCCCGCCCCACAGCCCGGACCTGAACCCGATCGGGCAGCTCTTCGCCACGCTGAAGGCCCTCCTGCGCACCGCCCCTCGCCGCACCGTCGGCGGCCTGCGGAACGCCATCGGCTCCGCGCCCAGCGCCTTCGGCCCAGGCGAATGCCGCAACTGCACCGCCAACTGCGGCTATCCACAGCCGTGAAAAAACCCAGGGACGGACGGCGCAGCACCGGCACCGAACGGCCGCCCGTCTCCGCAAGGCCGGCAAGGGGCGGGAGACTTGGCACAAGCCGGGGGGGGCGACGGCCGGGCCTGTTTCGGTTCGCACCCGCCTGCCCGCACGGCCCCGCCTCGGGTCCCCGGCGTGGCGGATCGGGCAGGCCCGCGCCCCTGGCCGCGCCGGGCGGCCCGGCTGTCCCGCGGAGGGCGGGAAGGGGCGAGGCGGCGGGGCGAGCCG
>JANWXJ010000024.1 GCA_025055335.1 Acetobacteraceae bacterium | reverse complement strand
GCGCGGCTGCCGGGCGGCGAGACGATCACCGCGATCGCCGACTGGCAGCGCGCCCAGGCCGAGCGCTTCGGCGTCGTGTTCCGCCTGGGCGAGGAGGCGACGGCCGAATCGGTGCTGGCGTTGCGGCCGGAGGCGGTCGTGCTCGCCACCGGCGCGGAGCCGCTGCCGCCCGAATGGGTGCCCGAGGCGTGGCGCGCGGCGGTGCCGGCGCTGCCGGAGGCGCTGGCCCCGCTGCTGGCACGGGCGGCGCGGCAGCCGGGCACGGCGGTGATCCACGACATGGACCACTCGGATTTCACCTATGCCGCCGCCGAGTTCCTGGCCACGCGCTTCGACCGCGTGGCGATCGTGACGCCGCGCGAGAGCGTGGCCGAGGATCTGTGGCTGGTGGCGCGGCAGGGCGTCCTGCGCCGGCTCTCGCGCGCGGGGATCGAGGTGTTCCGGCTGCACGAGCCGGTGTGGACGGATGCGGTCGAGGAGGGGGCGCTCGACTGCGTGCAGGTGTACACGGGCGCGGTCTCGCGGATCGAGGGGGTGGCGTTCCTCGCCGCCGCCATGCCGCGGGTGCCGCGCACGGCGCTCGCCGGGCCGCTGCGGGCGGCGGGGGTGGAGGTGATCGCGGTCGGTGACGCGCGCTCGCCTCTTGGGCTGATGGAGGCGACGGAGCAGGGCCACGCCGCGGGCAAGGCGCTGTAGGCGGGGGGGAACTTCGGGGTGTCGAGCGCTGTTCCCGCCTGGCGGCGGAGCGGCCGCGGGAAAGTGCCGAAAAGAAAGGCCCGGCAGCCTCGCGGGGCCGGGCCGAGTCAACAGGGAGGCTTCACGTCTGGGAGACGAGGGATCCAGAGGACCCCCGCCGACTCATCATCGGCTGGGAAGGTTGATACTTCACAACCAAACCTATGCGAATGGCGAAATCCGTCTGCCAGGCATGCGCCTTCCGCATGGCCCCGCACGCACCGATGCGCTACTCGGCGGCGGAGGCGTGGCCGGTGGCGGGGGCGGCGAGCTCGGCCACCAGGAAATCCCGGAACACCGCGACGCGCTTCGAGTTCCGCATCTCCTCGGGATACACGTAGTAGGCCTCGACGCGGGGGGTCTTCACATGCGGCAGGATGCGGACGAGGCCCTCGCGGGTCTCGTCTATGTAGTCCGGCAGAGCGGCGATCCCGAGGCCGGAGCGCGTGGCGGCGATGATCGCGGGCAGCGAGTTCATCTCGATCACCTGCCGGCGCGGGCCGCCCGAGCGGCGGCCGGCATCCACCAGCCAGTTGATGTCCTCGACAGGCGGGCGATAGGTGCCGTAGACGATCAGGCGGTGGGCATCGAGGTCCTCGGCGCGCTGCGGCACCCCGGCCTGCTTCAGGTATTCGGCCGAGGCGACGATCCGCCAGTTGAAGGTGGCGAGGTGCCGCTGGATCAGGTCCGGCTGGCGGGGGGCGTGCAGGCGGATCGCCACGTCGGCCTCGCGCATCGCGAGGTCGAGGTCGGTGTCGTCGAGGAGGAGGGTGAGCGTCACCTCGGGGTGGCGCGAGAGGAAGCGGGCGAGGCGGGGGGCGAGCCACATGGCGCCGAAGCCCGTCGTCGTCGTCACCTTCAGCCGGCCGGCGGCGCGCTCGCGGCTTTCCGTCAGCTGCGCCTCGGTCATCGCGAGTTTCGCGAACACCTCGCGCACCGTGCGGTAGAGCGTCTCGCCCTGTTCCGTCAGGATCAGGCCCCGCGCGTGGCGGTGGAACAGCGGCACCGAGAGCGCCTCCTCGAGCGCCTGGATCTGCCGCGAGACGGCGGATTGCGAGAGGTTCAGGTTCTCCCCGGCATGGGTGAAGGAGCCGGCTTCCGCCACCGCGTGGAAGACGCGGAGCTTGTCCCAGTCGAGCGGCATCAGGCGGCCTCCCGCTCCGCCTCGAGGGCGGCGAGGTATTTCTCGGCGTCCAGCGCCGCCATGCAGCCGGTGCCGGCGGCGGTGACGGCCTGGCGATAGACCTTGTCCTGCACGTCGCCGGCGGCGAAGACGCCCGGGATCGAGGTGCGGGTGGAGCCCGGGACCGTCTCGATGTAGCCAGCCGCATCCATGGCGATCTGGCCGCGGAAGAGGGCGGTGGCCGGCTCGTGGCCGATGGCGACGAAGGCACCCTCCACGGGGAGTTCGGACGTCTCTCCGGTGCGCGGATCCTTGAGGCGGAGCGCGCGCAGCGCCTTGAAGCGGCCTTCGGAGGCGAGGAACTCCTCCACCACGCGGTGCCAGAGCACCGTCACGTTCGGCTTGGCGAACAGCCGCCGCTGCAGGATCTTCTCGGCGCGGAAGCCTTCGCGCCGGTGGATGACGGTGACATGGGCGGCGAGGTTCGAGAGATAGAGCGCCTCCTCCACCGCCGAGTTGCCGCCGCCGATCACCGCCACCCGCTTGCCGCGGAAGAAGAACCCGTCGCAGGTGGCGCAGGCGGAGACGCCGAAGCCGGACAGCTCCTTCTCCCCCGGTGCACCGAGCCAGCGGGCCTTCGCGCCGGTGGCGATGATGAGGGCGTCGGCCTCGTAGGCCGTGCCGGAATCGCCCAGGCAGCGGAAGGGGCGGCGGGAGAGGTCGGCCTCGACGATGACGTCCTGGACGATCTCGGTGCCGACATGCTCGGCCTGGGCCCTCATCTGCTCCATCAGCCACGGGCCCTGCACCGGCTCGGCGAAGCCCGGGTAGTTCTCCACCTCGGTGGTGATGGTGAGCTGGCCGCCCGGCTGCATGCCGGCGACGAGGAGCGGGGAGAGGCCGGCGCGCGCGGCATAGATCGCCGCCGTGTAGCCGGCGGGGCCGGCCCCGAGGATCAGGAGCTGCGCGCGGCGTGTCTCGGGCACGTGTGGGAATCCTCCGGCGGCATGTCGGCGCCGGCCGGGCCGAGTCGCCGCTTGCCATGCATGATGGGCATGACGGGCCTGCGCCTCAACCCGCGCCCAGGCGGCCCTGCTTGCGCGCCCGGCTTGCCGCAACGATATTGCGTGGATTGAGCCCGAGACGCAACGGCATGCCCGCCCGCCCTCCGAGCCTCGACCGCACAGACCGCCGAATCCTGGCCGAACTCCAGGCCGACGGCCGCATGACGAACGTGGAGCTGGCGCGGCGAGTCGGGCTCTCGGCGCCGCCCTGCCTGCGCCGCGTGCGCCGGCTGGAGCAGGAGGGCGTGATCCGCGGCTACCACGCCGACCTGGATGGCGCGGCGCTCGGCTGGCAGGTGACGTTCTTCGCCCTCGTCGGGCTCGAGACGCAGAAGCAGTCGGTGCTCGACGCCTTCGAGGCGATGGTGGCCGCCTGGCCGGAGGCGCGGGAGGTGCACATGATCCGCGGCGGGGGCGATTTCCTGCTCCGCCTCGTCGCGCGCGACACGGCGCACGAGAACGAACTGACCGAGCGCCTGACCTCGGCGCCGCATGTGATGAAGGTGACGACGCTGCAGACCATCCGCACCGCGAAGGACGTGCCGGGCGTGCCGGTGGAGTAGCGACCGGCGGAGGCGTAGGCGCGCCGCAAGGCCGCCGCGGGCGGACCCGCGGCCCGGCGCGGTCAGCCCTCGATCTCCCGCCGCGGCGCGGGCGCGGTGGCGGCGAGCAGCGCCTCGATCGGCGACCACAGGAAGGCGGACTGCTCCACCTCGGCCCCGGCGAAGGCGATCCGTTCGCGCGCGGCGAGGCGCCCTGCGAGGCGGCGGTAGAAATGCGTGGAAGGATTGTCGGAGAGCGCCCAGACGAAGGCGCTGCGGCAGCCGATGGCGGCGAGATGCGCCGCGATCGCGCGCATCAGCCGCCGGCCCACGCCCTGTTCGCGCCAGTCGTCGAGGAGATAGAGCGTCTCCACCTCGCCCTGCGGCGCGGCGCCGTCGCGGAGCGGCCGCCGGGCCCTGCCGCCCGAGACGAAGCCAATGGTGCGGAACCCTGCTTCGGGATCGGGGCCGACCGCGACGAACACCGCATGGCCCGGCTCGCGCAGCGACAGGCTCCGGCGGTAGCCGGCCGCGAGCCTCGCCGGCGAGAGCCGCGCGAGATAGCCGGCCGGCAGGATTCCGGCATAGGCGTTGCGCCATACCTCGGCATGGACGGCGGCGATGCCACCGGCGTCGGCCGCATGGGCGCGGCGCACCGTGACGAGGCTGCGCGCGCCCGTCATCTCAGCCTCTCCTCTCCAGCACGGCGGCGAAGAAGCCGTCGGTGCCGTGGCTGTGCGGGGCGAGCAGCAGATGCGGCCCCTCGTTCGGCGGCGGGGGTGGCTGCGCGGCGCGCGCCCAGGCCTCGGCCAGCGGCACGGGCCGCAGCGCGGGATGACGGGCAAGGGTGCGCTCCACCTGCACCTCGTTCTCCTCCGGAAGCAGCGAGCAGGTAGCGTAGACCAGCCTGCCGCCCGGGCGCAGCAGGGAAACCGCGGCATCGAGGATCACGGCCTGTTTCTCGGACACCTCGGCCAGGTCTTTCGCGGTGGTGGAAAGCCGCGCGTCGGGGTTGCGCCGCCAGGTGCCGCTGCCGGTGCAGGGCGCGTCCACCAGCACGAGGTCGAAGGCACCGGCGCGGCGCTTGGCCCAGCGGTCCCCGGGCGTGAGCAGGTGGCGCTCCACGTTGTCGGCCCCGGCGCGGCGCAGGCGCTTCGCCGCGGCCTCGAGCCGGGCTGCGGAGACGTCGCAGGCGGTGATGCGGCCGCGGTTGCCCATCATCGCGGCGAGAGCGAGCGTCTTGCCGGCGGCGCCGGCGCAGAGGTCGGCCACGCGCTCCCCGGCCCGGGCGGCGGTGAGGAGGGCGAGGAGCTGGCTTCCCTCGTCCTGGATCTCGACCAGCCCCTCGCGGAAGGCCTGGGTGGCGGTGACGTTCTGCCGCGGCGCGGCGCGCAGGCCCCAGGGGGAGAAGGGCGTCGGCTCGGTGGCGATGCCTTCGGCGGCAAGGGCCGCGCGCGCGGCCTCGCGCGTCGTCTTCAGCAGATTGGCGCGGAGGTCGAGCGGGGCGGGTTCGTCCATCGCTGCCATCGCCTGCGGCAGCGCCCCGCCGAAGCGGGCGCGGAAGCCGGGCAGGCACCACTCCGGCAGGTTGAGTGCGACATGCTCCGGCATGCCGGGACAGACGAGCGCGCGGCCGGCAAGCGCGCGGGCAAGCGCCTGTTCGGCGGCGGTCGGGGGTTCCGGACCGTAGCGCGCATCGCTGAACAGCGCGCCGAGGGCGGGCAGCGTCAGGCGCTCGACCAGCAGCGCCGCGGCGATGGCGCGCAGCCGGGGCGAGGGCGTGGCGCCGTGGCGCGAGAGATGCCAGTCGAGCCGCAGCGTGTGGCGTATCGCGGCCCAGACGGTCTCGGAGATCGCGCGCCGGTCGCCGCCGCCGATGTAGCGGCGGCTGCGGAAGAACTCGGTCGCGGTGGCGTCGGCGGGGCGGCGGGGCGCGGCCGCGATCGCCTCAAGCAGGGCGATCGCGGCGGCGAAGCGGGCGGAGGGCGTCACCCGTCGAGGCGGTAGTTCGGCGCCTCGCGCGTCACCTGCACGTCGTGCACGTGGGATTCGCGCAGCCCCGCGTTGGTGATGCGGCGGAAGCGGCAGTTCCGCTGCATCTCGGCGATGGTGCGGTTGCCGGTGTAGCCCATCGCCGCCTTCAGCCCGCCGACCAGCTGGTGGATCACGTTCGCCACCGGCCCCTTGTAGCCGACGCGGCCTTCCACACCCTCGGGCACGAGCTTCAGGCTGTCCTGCACCTCGGCCTGGAAGTAGCGGTCGGCGGAGCCGCGCGCCATCGCCCCGAGGCTGCCCATGCCGCGGTAGGACTTGTAGGAGCGGCCCTGGTAGAGGAACACCTCGCCCGGCGCCTCGTCGGTGCCGGCGAAGAGGCCGCCCATCATCACCGCATCCGCCCCGGCGGCGATCGCCTTGGCGATGTCGCCCGAGGTGCGTATGCCGCCATCCGCGATGGCGGGCACGCCGGCCTCGCGCGCGGCGGCGGCGCATTCCAGCACGGCGGTGAGTTGCGGCACGCCCACGCCGGCGACGATCCGCGTCGTGCAGATCGAGCCCGGGCCGATGCCGATCTTCACCGCATCCGCCCCCGCCTCGACCAGGGCGCGCGCGGCCTCCGGGGTGGCGATGTTGCCGGCCACCACCTGCGTCTCGTTGGAGGCGCGCTTGATCGCCTCGATCGCCCGGAGCACGCCGGCGGAGTGGCCGTGGGCGGTGTCCACCACGATCACGTCCACCTCGGCGGCGATCAGGGCGCGGGCGCGCTTGAGGCCATCCTCCCCCACCCCGACGGCGGCGGCGACGCGCAGCCGGCCGAGCGAATCCTTGGCCGCGTTCGGGTGCGCCTGCGCCTTCTCCATGTCCTTCACGGTGATCAGGCCGACGCAGCGGCCCTGCTCGTCGGTGACGAGGAGCTTCTCGATCCGGTGCTTGTGCAGGAGAGCGCGCGCCTGATCGGGCGTGACGTCGGGGCGCGCGGTGACGAGGTTCTCGCGCGTCATCAGTTCATAGACGCGGAGATTGGGGTCGGTCGCGAAGCGGACATCGCGGTTGGTGATGATGCCGACGAGGCGATTCGTGCCGCGTTCCACCACGGGGATGCCGGAGATGCGATGGGCGTCCTGGATGGCGCGGACCTCCGCCAGAGTCTGGTCGGGGTGGATGGTGAGCGGGTTCACCACCATGCCGCTCTCGAACTTCTTCACCCGGCGCACCTGTGCGGCCTGTTCGTCGGGCGAGAGGTTCTTGTGGATCACGCCGATGCCGCCCGCCTGCGCCATGGCGATCGCCATCGGCGCTTCCGTCACGGTGTCCATCGCGGCCGAGATCAGCGGGATGTTGAGCGAGATCTCGCGCGTCAGCCGCGTACGGGTGTCGGCCTCGCCGGGGAGGACCTGGCTGTAGGCGGGAAGCAGCAGCACGTCGTCGAAGGCGTAGGCTTCGGCGAAGCTGGAGAACGGGGCGGGCGTGTCGGGAGCCATGGCTGCGCCTTTCGGGGTGCGGAGCGGGGCGCCGGGCCCCGCCTGCCTTGGCGCGTCCCGTTAGCCCGAAGCGATGCTGCGCCGCAAGCGCGGCGGGGGGATAGCTGCCGCGCCGCGGGCGCGCGCCGCCGAGCCCGGACGGGCCGGCATGGACAGGGCCGGGGCGCGCGGCGTAAAGGTCCGGACAACAGGCAACCGGGAGACCGCATGGCCGACCTGGCGCAGCCCGCGATCGCGCTGCGGGCGATCGAGAAGTGGTACGGCACGCGCGATGCGCCGGTGCATGCGCTGGCGCCGACCGACCTCGAGGTGCCGGAGCGCGAGTTCCTCGTCCTCCTCGGGCCGTCGGGCTGCGGCAAGACGACGATGCTGCGCATGATCGGCGGGCTGATCGAGCCGACGGCGGGCGAGCTGCTGATCGAGGGGCGCGGGCTGTGGAAGGCTGGGCAGCGGCAGGGCGAGGCGCTGTCCGAGCTCGGCATGGTGTTCCAGGACGCCAACCTGTTCCCGTGGCTCACCATCGAGGACAACATCGCGCTGCCGCTGGAGCTGAAGGGCTGGCCGCGGGCGAGGCGCCTTGCGCGCGCGCATGAGCTGATGCGCCTGACCGGCATCGCCGGCTTCGAGCGCCGCTGGCCGCGCGAGCTCTCGGGCGGGATGCGCCAGCGCGCGGCGATCGCGCGCGCCTTGTCCTACGATCCGCGCATCCTGCTGATGGACGAGCCCTTCGGCGCGCTGGACGCGATGACGCGCGAGGCGATGAACCTCGAGCTCCAGCGCATCTGGATGGAGACGCGCAAGACCGTGGTGCTGGTGACCCATTCGATCGCCGAGGCGGTGTTCCTCGCCGACCGGATCGTGCTGCTCTCGCCGCGGCCGGGGCGGGTGGACATGATCCTGCCGGTGCCCTTCCCGCGCCCCCGCGCACCCGACCTGCAGTCCACCCCCGAGTTCCAGGAGATCGTGCGGCGGCTGCGCCGGCGGCTCTCCGAGATCTCCTGAGGAGGAGCGCGAGGATGCCCGACACCGCCGCCCCGCCCGTCGCCGCCGCGCCGCCCGCCTCCCTCACCCGGCGGCGCCTGACGAAGGATTCCGCCCTGCCCTGGATCACGACGCCGATCGTGCTGGCCGCGCTGGTGGCGGTGTGGGAGTTCTACGTGGTGCAGTTCCGCGTCTCGCCGCTGATCATGCCGCGCCCGGGCGCGGTGTGGCAGGCGTGGGTCGAGATGCTGCAGTCCCCGCGTGCCTGGCACCATACCTGGATGACGGTGTACGCGACGCTGACCGGCTTCGCCTACGCGGTCGTGATCGGTGTGGGCCTCGGCGTCATCATCGCCCGCGTGCGCTGGCTCGAGATGACGCTCAATCCCTTCATCGTCGCGACGCAGGTGATCCCGAAGGTGGCGCTGGTGCCGCTGTTCGTGCTGTGGTTCGGCTTCGGCATCACCTCCAAGGTGATCGTCGCGGCGGTGCTCGCCTTCTTCCCGATCCTGACCAACACGGCGATCGGGGTGAAGTCCGTCGACGAGGGCCACCGGGACGTGATGCTCTCGCTCAACGCCACGCGCTGGCAGGTGTTCCGGCGGCTCGAGTTGCCATCGGCGCTGCCCTTCATCCTGACGGGGTTCGAGATCGGCATCGTGCTCGCGATCATCGGCGCGATCGTCGGGGAGTATCTCGGCGGCAACGCCGGGCTTGGGCACCTGCTGATCGCGCGGCTCAACGCCTTCGAGACGGCCGACATGTTCGCCGTGCTGATCCACATGTCGATCCTCGGCTTCCTGTTCTACTTCTCGATCGGCGCGCTGCGGAAGATCCTGGTGCCGTGGCACGCCTCGGCGCGGCTCAAGGTCTGACAAGGGAGACAGGCATCCATGGCGACACGTCGTTCGTTCCTCGCCGCCGCTGCCGCGGCGGCGGCGCTGCCGGCACCGGCGGTGCTGGCGCAGGCGCCGCAGCCGCTCGCCTTCATGACGCCCTTCGGCTTCCTGCCCGACTTCATCGAGATGATGAACATGGTCTCGGGCGGGCATCTCGCGCGGCACGGCTTCCAGCCCACGCTGCGCGCGGCGAACGGCACGGCGCAGGCGCTGCAGCAGCTCGCGGCGGGGCAGGTGCAGTTCATCCGCGCGGCATCCATCGACATGATCCGCGCGGCCTCCGCCGCCAATGCGCCCTTCCTGGCCGTGGCGACGAGCCACCAGGGCTCGACCTTCCACATGATCAGCCTGCGCGAACGCCCGATCGAGCGCGCCGAGGACCTGCGCGGCAGGACGGTCGGGCTCGTGTCCGTCGGCGGCACGACGGACACCTTCCTCGACCTGATCCTGCGGCGCGTGAACATCCCGCGCAGCGAGGTGCGGACCGAAACCACCGGCAACAGCCCAGGCGCGCTGCAGTTCGTCCGCCAGGGGCGGGTGGACTGCTTCATGGCCTCGATCATCGTGCCGGTGGTGCTGCGCCAGCAGAACGAGCCGATCGTCGCCTGGTCCACCGACCGCTACGCGCCGATGCCGAGCCAGTGCTACATCACCACGCGCGAGATCGCCGAGCGCCAGCCGGAGACGGTGGTGCGCTTCCTGCGCGCGCTGCGCGATTCCATGAACGAGCTGCTCGACCGCCCGAACCAGCCGATCTTCGAGCGCGCGAGCCGCGACTTCGAGATCCCGGGCATACGCAACATGGAGCTGACGCTGGCCGTCACCGAGGCCTCGAAGCGGGAACTGTGGCTGACGCGCGGGCGGGAGAACCTGCTGCGGAACCTGCCGGATTTGTGGGAGTCGGGCTTCGCCGCGCTGCGCGAGGCGGGGCTCGCCAACCCGCCCGACCCGTCGGCGCTGTGGACGAACCGCTTCATCGAGGAGGCTCTCCGGGCGTGACGCCCGAGCGGGCGGCGATCCTCGACTCCGTCGGCGCCTTCCTGGCGCGGCACCTGCCGCCCGAGGAGGTGCGCCGGCGCGATGCGGCGCACATCCCGCCCTACGACCTGTTGCCGGAGATGGGGCGGCTCGGGCTGTTCGCACTCGCCGTGCCGGAGAGCGCCGGCGGGCTCGGCCCCGGGTGGCGGACGGTCGCGCTGGTGCAGGAGCGGCTCGGCGCGGGCGCCTATTGCGCCGCCTCGATCTTCAACCGCGTCGTCGGCTTCGGGCTGGTGCCGCTGCTCACCTACGGGAGCGAGCGCCAGCGCGGCGAGCTCGTGCCGTTGCTGCTTGCGGGCGAGGCGTTCTGCGCGCTGGCGCTGACCGAACCCGAGGCCGGCAGCGACGCCGCGGCGATCCGCACCCGCGCCGAGCGCGTCGCGGGGGGCTGGCGGCTCCATGGCCGCAAGAGCTGGATCAGCGACGCGAAGGCCGCGCGCTGGCTGATCGTCGCCGCCCGCAGCGGGCCGGAGCGCGAGGGGCCGCGCGGCGTGTCGCTGTTCCTCGTGCCCTCCGGCGCGCCGGGCGTTGCGATGACGCCGCTTCCCAAGATCGGCAACAACTGCATGCCCTGCTTCGACATCGCGCTCGACGGCGTGACGGTCTCCGAGGACGCGCTGATGGGCGAGGAGGGGCGCGGCTTCGCGCAGCTGATGGCGACGCTGCATGTCTCCCGCGCCTCCATGGCGGCGGCGGTGACGGGCGCGGCGGAGGCGGCGGTCGGCATCGCGCTGGCGCACGCCAAGGGGCGCCTGCAGTTCGGCCGCCCGCTCGGCGCCTTCCAGGCGGTGGCGCACCGGCTTGCCGACATGCGGATCCGGGTGGACCTCTCTCGCCTGATGGTGCGGCATCTCGCCGGGCTGATCGAGGACGGCCTGCCCTGCCGGCGGGAGGCGGCAGAGGCCAAGGTGGTGGCGACCGAGACGCTGCGCGACGTGACGGAGGCCGGCATGCAGATCCTGGCGAGCGCCGGCTACGCGGCGGAGAGCGACATGCAGCGGCTGTGGCGCGACGCTCGCCTCTACACCTTCGGCGAAGGCGCGAACGAGGTGCTGCGCGACGCGATCGCGCGCGACATGGGGCTCGGCGAGAGGGCAAGGGCATGACGCTGCGCGCGATCGACGCGGTGGTGAACATCTGGACGCCGGAGGCGCTCGCCGGGCGGCCGGACCGCAGCGGCTTCTACACCGGCAAGATGCGGGTGAGGCCCGAGATCTACGCCGGCATCAGCCTCGAGGAGATGATCGCGCGCATGGACGCCGCCGGCATCGAGCGCGCCTTCCTGATCGCGGCCAAGGTCGGGCGGCTCGGCATCCCCGCCTGCTACCATGTGGACTACCGGCTGGTGGCGGAGGCCGTGCAGAAGCACCCCGAGCGCTTCTTCGGCCTCGCCGGGCTCGATCCGACGGAGGGCATGCGCGGCGTGCGCGAGCTCGAGCGCGCGGTGCGCGAGTACGGCTTCATCGGCGCGCATTTCTATCCGCACTGGTACGAGCTGCCGCCCGACCACGCGAAGTGGTACCCGTTCTACGCGAAGTGCTGCGAGCTGGACGTGCCGGTGCAGCTGCAGGTCGGGCAGTCCATGGTGTACGACCCGTCCTACCCGCTGCGCAGCGTCGGCCGTCCGATCGCACTCGATGCGGTGGCGTGCGACTTCCCCGAACTCCGGATCGTCGGCATCCATGTCGGCATCCCGTGGACGGACGAGATGATCGCCATGGCGTGGAAGCATCCGAACGTGTTCATCGGCAGCGACGCGCACAGCCCGCGCTACTGGCCGCAGAGCTTCGTGCACTACATCCGCAGCTACGGACAGGACAAGGTGATCTTCGGCACCGATTTCCCGGTGCTGGATTTCGCGCGCACCATCGCCGAGATCGAGGCCCTCGGCCTGCCGGAGGAGGCCAAGCGCAAGCTCCTGCGGGAGAACGCGATCCGCGTCTACCGGCTGGAGGGGCGGCTGTGAATCTTGCGGATGCGCTCGACATCCACGCCCGCGCGCGGCCGACCCATCCGGCGCTGGTCGAGGGCCCGCGCCACATCACCTACGCCGAGGTCGCGCGGAGCGTGCGGGGGCTCGCGTCGCGGCTCCTCGCCCTGCCGCCGGAGGCGCCGGTCGGCGTGTGCCTGCGCGACACGGCCGAGCATGTGCTTGTGCTCTACGCCCTGGCGCGGGCGGGGCGGGCGATCCTGCCGATGGACGCGCGCTGGACGGAGGCGGAGAAGCAGAACGTCGCCGGACATTTCGGCGCCTCCCTCGTGCTGCTCGAGCCCGACATGGCGTGCCTTCCGGGCCTGCCCTGCACGACGGTGGCCGAGCTCGCCGGCTGGCCCGCGCGTGAGGTCGCCTTCCCGCGCGAGGAGGCGGTGCCGCTCGTGCTCTCGCTCTCCTCCGGCACCACGAGGCGGCCGAAGGGGCCGCTCGTCACGCACGGGCAGTTCCTCGCCCGCTTCCGCACGCACTGGATCAACCTCGGGCTCAACGCGCGCGACCGGTTCCTGTGCGCAACCCCGCTCTATTTCGGCGGCGGGCGGACCTTCGCGATGTCCGTCCTGTTCTCGGGCGGGACGGTGGCGATGTGCCCGCCGCCGGCCGCACCGGAGGCGATCGTCGGCGCCATCGCCGCCCACGGCATCACCAGCCTGTTCCTGGTGCCGACGCAGTTGCGCCGGCTGCTGGCGCTGCCGGACCAGGCGCTCGCGCCGATGCGGCGACTGAGGCTGCTGTTCAGCTCCGGCGCGCCGCTGTCGCGCGAGGAGCGGGTGGAGATCGCCGCCCGGCTCTGCCCGGAGTTCTTCGAGTACTACGCCTCGACCGAAGGCGGCGGCGTGTCGCTGCTGACGCCGGCCGACATCGCCGCGCATGGCGAGAGTGTGGGGCGGCCGGTGTTCGGCGTCGAGGTCGAGGTGGTGGACGAGGACGGCCGCGCCCTGCCGCCGGGCGAGACGGGGCTGCTGCGCTACCGCGGCCCGGGCTGCGCCACCTCCTACCACCGCGATCCGGAGGCCTCGGCCGAGGCGTTCCGCGACGGCTGGTTCTACCCCGGCGATCTCGCCTCCCTCGATGACGAGGGCTTCGTCACGCTGCGCGGGCGGCGGAAGGACATGATCATCCGCGCCGGCATCAACATCCACCCGGCGGATGTGGAGGCGGCGCTGAACGCGCACCCGGCCGTCGGCGAGAGCGCGGTGGTGGCCTGGCCGAGCCGCGAGTTCGGCGAGGAGATCGCCGCCTTCGTGCGGCTCTCCGCCCCGGCCGGGGCGGAGGAGCTGCTCTCCTTCGCGCGCGCGCGGCTGCCGCGGCCGAAATGGCCGCGCGCCGTGTTCGTGGTGGAGGACCTGCCGCGCAACGCCGGCGGCAAGGTGCTCAAGCGCGAGCTGGCGGCCCGCCTTCCGCACCTGCCGTGAGCCGCGCGACGGCCCAGCGCGCGGCGTCGGCCACCGTCGCGTCCGCGTCCTCGCACAGCGCCCGGGCGGCGGGCAGCAGCGCGGGATCGCCGCTGTTGCCGATCGCGACCAGCACGTTGCGGACGAAGCGGCCGCGGCCGATCCGCTTGATCGGGCTGCCGCGGAAGCGGGCGCGGAAGGCGGAATCGTCCAGCGCGGCGAGTTCGGCGAGCGGCGGGGCGCGCAGCTCCTCGCGCGGCTGCAGCGCCGCCTCCCGCGCCGCGGCGGCGAACTTGTTCCAGGGGCAGACGGCGAGGCAGTCGTCGCAGCCGTAGATCCGGTTGCCGATCAGGGGGCGCAGCGGCTCCGGGATCGGCCCGCGATGCTCGATCGTGAGGTAGGAGACGCAGCGCCGCGCATCGAGCACGAAGGGGCGCGGGAAGGCCCCGGTCGGGCAGGCGTCCAGGCAGCGGGTGCAGCTGCCGCAATGCTCCCGCTCGGGCGCGTCGGGGGGAAGATCGAGCGTCGTCAGCA
This sequence comes from Acetobacteraceae bacterium, assembly GCA_025055335.1. GTDB lineage: Bacteria > Pseudomonadota > Alphaproteobacteria > Acetobacterales > Acetobacteraceae > JANWXJ01. Next base: position 631 of record JANWXJ010000024.1, on the reverse strand, counting down.
CGACGCCGAGGAAGAACCAGTTGCCGAGGCCGCGCGAGAGCAGGTTGGTGTGCTTGCCCTGCCAGCCGAGCCCGGCGGCCTGCGCGAGCGGCTTCTCGGCCACCGGCGCGGTGTCCACGAACACCTTGAACCCCGCGCCCGGCGCGCGGGCGGCGGCGAAGCGCGCCAGCGCCTTGAGGCGCGGCTTCATCACGTCGTGGTAGTCGCGGTTGCGGGCATAGACGCTGATGGTCGCACGGTCGCGCCAGGGCAGCGTCTCGAGCGGATCGGTCTGCGGCGCGTAGGAGACGGCGAGCACGATCGCGCTCCGCGCCTCGGGCCACAGCGCGGCGGGGTTCGCGCGCTCCGCCGCGCGCTCGGCGAGCCAGCCCATCCCTCCGTGGTAGCCGGCCGCGAGGAAGGCGCGCAGCCGTTCGCCGACCTCGGGGGGCAGGGACGCCGGGGCGAAGCCGACCGCATCGAACCCGAGGCGGAGCGCCTCGTCGCGGATCGCCGCCTTCAGCTCATCCGCGGCCGCGATAGGGGGGCACTCCCTGGTCGGGGATCCACACGCCCTCGGGCGGCGTGCCGGTCTGCCAGAACACGTCGATCGGCATGCCGCCGCGCGGATACCAGTAGCCGCCGATGCGCA
>JANWXJ010000175.1 GCA_025055335.1 Acetobacteraceae bacterium | reverse complement strand
GGCGACCCCTCCCCTCCCCGGCGCCTCCGCCGCGCCGCGCCCACACGCCCGCCCCGGCGGGGCGGCGGGCGGCCTCAGGCCGGCAGGCGCTTGTGGCTGCCGTCGCAGAGCGGCGACTTGGCCGTGCGCTTGCAGGCGCAGAACCAGGCCGTGCCGGTCTCGGCCGCCGCCCACTTCAGCGGCGCCATGCCGCTGCCCTTGTGGCTGCCGTCGCAGAAGGGCTGCTTCTTCGACAGGCCGCACGCGCACCACCAGTAGTCCTTGCCGGCCTCGACCTCGACGCCGATGGGCGCCCGGCCTGCCACCTGCGGTTCCGCCATGCCCGTCCTCCTGTCTCGCCTCGCGCTCAGATCATCGCCATGCCGCCGTTGACGTGCAACGTCGCCCCGGTGACCCAGCCCGCCTCGTCGGAGGCGAGATAGACCGCCGCCGCCGCCACATCCTCGGGCGCGCCCATGCGGCCGAGCGGAATGCGGCCCAGCAGCGCCTGCCTCGTCGCCTCCGGCAGCGCATCCGTCATCGCTGACCTCACGAAGCCCGGCGCGATCACGTTCACCGTCACGCCGCGCGGGGCGACCTCCTGGGCGAGCGACTTGCTCATGCCGATCAGCCCGGCCTTGGCGGCGGCGTAGTTCGCCTGCCCCGCATTGCCGGTGACGCCGACGATCGAGGCGATCGAGATGATCCGCCCCGCCCGCCGCTTCAGCATCCCGCGCAGCGCGGCCCGCGCGAGGCGGAACGGGGCGTTCAGGTCCACCTCCAGCACCGCGGCCCAGTCGGCGTCCCCCATGCGCAGCGCCAGCATGTCGCGGGTGAAGCCGGCGTTGTTCACGAGGATGTCGAGCCGCCCGGCCGCCGCCTCCACCGCCTCTACCAGGCGCCCCGGCGCCTCAGGGTCCGACAGGTCGGCCGGGAACGCATGCACGCGCCCGCCGAGCGCCTCGGCCACGCGGGCGAGTTCCGCCTCGCGCCGGCCGGTGATCGCGACGGCGGCACCTTGCCTGTGAAGCGCGCGCGCGATCGCCTCGCCGATCCCGCCTGTTGCCCCGGTGACGAGGGCGACCTTTCCGTCCAGTCGGAACATCGGGCTGTCTCCCGGCTCAGAGGCTCTTGAGGAAGGCTTCGATCTCGGCCGGGGTGCCGACGGCCTCCGCGCGCGCCTCGGGCGCGTTGCGCTTCATCAGCCCGGTGAGCACGCGGCCGGCGCCGACCTCGACGAAGCGGTCGCAGCCCATCGCCACCATGGCGGCGACGCTCTCGCGCCAGCGGACCGTGCCGGTCACCTGCCTCACCAGCAGCTCGCGGATCGCCGCCGGGTCGGTCGCCTTGGCGGCGGTCACGTTCGCCACCACCGGCACCGAGGGCGGATGCAGATCGGCCGCGGCCAGCGCCTCGGCCATGGCCTCGGCGGCGGGGGCCATCAGCGCGCAGTGGAACGGCGCCGAGACAGGCAGCGGCATGGCGCGCTTGACACCCTCGGCCGTAGCGATCCCGACCGCGCGGGCCACCGCCCCGGCATGGCCCGAGATCACCACCTGCCCGCCGCCGTTGTCGTTGGCCACCTCGACGATCTCGGCCCTGCCGGTCTCGGGGTCGGTCGCGGCGCGGGCGCAGATGGCGGCGGCCTGGTCGGGCTCGGCGCCGAGCAGGGCGGCCATCGCGCCCACCCCGGGCGGCACCGCCTGCTGCATGGCGTTGCCGCGCAGGCGCAACAGCCGCGCCGCGGTCGGCACGTCGAAGGCGCCGGCGGCGGCGAGGGCGCTGTATTCCCCGAGGCTGTGCCCGGAGACGAGCGCCACCCTCTCCTTCACCCGGAAGCCGCCCTCGGCCTCGAGCACCCGCAGCACCGCAAGGCTCATCGCCATCAGCGCCGGCTGGGCGTTGGCGGTGAGCGTGAGTTCCTCCTGCGGCCCCTCGAACATCAGGCGCGAGAGGTGCTGCTTCAGCGTCTCGTCCACCGCCTCGAACACCTCGCGGGCGGCGGGAAAGGCGGCGGCGAGATCCCGGCCCATGCCGACGGACTGGCTTCCCTGGCCGGGAAAGACGAGCGCGATCGCCATGAGTGTGCGCAAACCCCGTGTGGCTGGCGGCATGACAGGCCGCGCCGGGTAGCCCCGGCCCCGGCACCTGTCAACGCGCGCTTGAACCCGGGGCGGCTTCGTGCTTTACCCCCGCCTCCCTGCCGGGCGCGCGGCTCCGCGCCCGGCTATGCCCGTTCGCGCGCGTCGCCGGCATGGTGCCGCCGGCCGCCTGGGCTGAGACAGCCAGAGGGACCAAGGATGCCGCTCTACGAATGTGTGCTGCTCGCGCGCAACGACCTCACGCAGCAGCAGGTCGAGGCCATTGCCGACCAGATCGCCGCCGTCGCCGCCGAACAGGGCGGAGAGGTGAAGAAGCGCGAGTACTGGGGGCTGCGCGGCCTCGCCTACAAGATCAAGAAGAACCGCAAGGCGCACTACATGCTGGTCGGGCTCGACTGCCCGCCGGCCGCCGAGCAGGAGATCGGCCGCCAGCTCCGCCTGAACGAGGACGTGCTGCGGCACCTGACGGTGCGCGTCGAGGCGATCGAGGAGGGGCCCTCCGCGGTGCTCGCCAAGCGCGCCGACGACCGCGAGCGTGCCTTCCGCGGCCCCCGACCGGCCGGGCGCTTCGCCTCGGGCCGCGGCCGCGACCGCGACGACCGCGAGGAGTTCCGCGCCCGCGGGCGCGACGAGGCCGAGGGCGAGGAGTAAGCCAGCATGTCCGAGACGACCGAACTCTCCCCCGCCGCCCGCCGCCCCGCCGTCGGCGCGCGCCGCCCCTTCTACCGCCGCAAGAAGTCCTGCCCCTTCTCCGGGCCCGGCGCGCCGAAGATCGACTACAAGGACGTGCGGCTGCTCTCGCGCTTCCTGTCGGAGCGCGGCAAGATCGTGCCGTCCCGCATCACCGCGGTCTCGGCCAAGAAGCAGCGGGAGCTGGCGACCGCGATCAAGCGGGCTCGTTTCCTCGCCCTGCTTCCCTACGTGATCAACGACTGAGCGGGAACGGCCCGCCCGGGGCCATGACGGAGGCGGCGGCGACGGCGATGCGGGGCGTCTGGAACGACCCGGTCTGGCTTTCGGGGCTCGCGGGGGGCGCGGCGGCCGCGGCGCTCGTCGCCTGGGCCACCGCCGGCCTGCCGCTGGCGCCCGTCGCCTTCTGGCTGGTGCCGCTGCCGCTGCTGATGGCCGGGCTCGGCTTCGGGCTGCCGGCGGCGGCGATCGGCGCGGCGGGCGGGGCGCTGCTGCTGCTGCTGGCCTCGAGCCTCACGGCGCTCGCGCTGTTCGGGTTCGTGTTCGCGGTGCCGGTGCTGGCAGCACTCGCCACCGGGGCCTCCGGCTCCGCCTTCTCGCTCGCCCGGCCCTTCGCCCTGCTCGGGCTGTGGCCGGCCGCACTCGTGCTGGTGGCGGCCGTGCTGCTCGCCGACCATCCGGGCGGCTTCGAGGGCGCGCTGCGCGAGGCGGTGACCGGCGCGCTGCGGCAGATGGGCGCGCCCGCCGATCCGGCCACGGTGGATCTGATCGTGCAGGTGAAGGCCGGGGCCCTCGCCTTCTGGTTCGCCGTCTCGCTCGCCGCTTCGGCGGCGATCGCGCAGCGCTTCCTGTCGGTGCGCGGGCTGGCGCGGCTTCCCTCGCCGCGCTGGGCCTCGGCGCGGCTGCCGGGCTGGTATCCGCCGATCGCCGCGCTTGCAATCGCGGCGTGGCTGCTCGGGGGCGAGAACGCCATCCTCGCCTCGGTCGCTCTCGCGCTCGGCGTGCCGCTGCTGCTGCAGGGGCTCGCCGCCATCCACGACCGCAGCCGCGCCTTCGCCGGGCGGCGCTTCCTGCTGGCCGGCGTCTATGCCGTGCTGATCCTGTTCTCGATCCCGGCGGCGGTGCTGCTCGCCGGGTTCGGCGTGTTCGACCAATACGGGCGCCGCGCCGCGCCGCCCGGCCAGACCTGACGGGGACTCCTCCGATGATCGACGTGATTCTGATGCAGCGGGTCGAGAAGCTCGGCCAGATGGGCCAGGTGGTGAAGGTCCGCCCGGGCTACGCGCGCAACTACCTGCTGCCGCAGGGCAAGGCCATCCGCGCCACGAAGGAGAACCTCGCCCGCTTCGAGCGCGAGCGCGCCGAGCTCGAGGCGCAGAACCTGAAGCGCCGCGAGGAGGCCGAGCGGATCGCCGAGCGCGTCGCCGGCCTCTCTGTCGTGCTGATCCGCCAGGCGGGAGAGAGCGGCAGCCTCTACGGCTCGGTCACCTCGCGAGACATCGCGGCCGCCTGCACCGCGGCGGGCCTGTCCATCACCCGCGACCAGGTGCTGCTCGACCGGCCGATCAAGACGATCGGCCTCGCCCAGGTCCGCGTGATGCTGCACCCGGAGGTGTCCGTGACCGTCGGGGTGAATGTGGCGCGCTCGCAGGAGGAGGCCGAGAAGCAGGCCCGCGGCGAGGACATCCGCGCCGAGGCGGAGGCCGAGGAGGCGAGCCTCGAGGCCGAACTCGCCGCCGAACTCGCGGAACTCGGCGCCGCGCGCGAGTGAGCCGCGCGGGGCCGGCCGCGCGCCGGCCCCGGCGCCGCAAGGCGTTCAGCGTGCGGGCGGCATGTCGTAGGTCACCCAGCGCGTCGCCTGCGCCACGCGGTCGTACACAGCCCGCGCCCGCAGGTTGTCCTCGGCGGTGATCCAGCGCACCACGTCGCAGCCCTCGGCCGCCGCGCGCTCCGCCAGCGCGGCCAGCAGCGCATCCGCCACCCCCTGCCCACGCCAGGCCGGGTCCACGAACAAGTCATCCAGCAACAGCCCGCGCGAGGCGCGAAGCGGCCGGGCAAAGGCCCGGTAATGCGCGAGCCCGACCGGCTCGCCGTCCTGCGCCTCGGCCAGCAGCGCCTTCACCTCCTGCGACGGGTCGAGGATCCAGCCCCACACCGTCTCGCGCATCGCCTCGGTCTGCGCGACGCCGTAGAAGGCGGCGTAGCCGGCGAAGAGTCGGCCCCACCCCGCGCGGTGGCGGGGCGCGGCTTGGACGATCCGCACCCTCACTCCGCCGCCGCCGCGTAGGCCTCGAGCGGGGCGCAGGTGCACACCAGGTTGCGGTCGCCGTAGGCGTTGTCCACCCGGCCCACCGGCGGCCAATACTTCCGCGCCCGCACGAAGGGCAGCGGGAAGGCCGCCTGCTCGCGGCTGTAGCCGTGGCGCCACTCGCTCGCCGCCACCTTCTCGAGCGTGTGGGGCGCGTTCTTCAGCGGGTTGTCGGCCCGGTCCAGGCGGCCTTCGGCGACGGCGCGGATCTCCTCGCGGATCGCGATCATCGCCGCGATGAAGCGCTCGATCTCGGCCAGCGGCTCGGATTCGGTCGGCTCCACCATCAGCGTGCCCGCCACCGGCCAGGACATGGTGGGCGCGTGGAAGCCGAAATCCTGCAGGCGCTTGGCGATGTCCTCCACGGTGATGCCGGCCTCGGCCTGGAAGGCGCGGCAATCCAGGATGCATTCATGCGCGACCCGCCCGCCGCGCCCGCGATACAGCACTGGGTAGTGGGGCGAGAGGCGCCGCGCGATGTGGTTGGCCGACAGGATCGCCACCTCGGTCGCGCGCCTCAGCCCCTCGGGCCCCATCATGCGGATGTAGGCGTAGGGGATCGGCAGGATCGCCGCCGACCCGAAGGGCGCGGAGCAGACCGGCCCCACCCCCGTGGCGGGCCCGGCTTCGGCGTTCAGCGGATGGTTCGGCAGGAAGGGCGCGAGATGCGCCGCCACCGCGATCGGCCCCACCCCCGGCCCGCCCCCGCCATGGGGGATGCAGAAGGTCTTGTGCAGGTTGAGGTGGCAGACATCCGCGCCGATGGCGGCGGGGCTGGTGAGGCCCACCTGCGCGTTCATGTTGGCCCCGTCCATGTACACCTGCCCGCCCTTCTCGTGGATCAGGGCGCAGATGTCGCGGATCGCCTCCTCGAACACGCCATGGGTCGAGGGGTAGGTCACCATCAGCGCGGCAAGGCGGGCGGCGTGCTGGTCGGCCTTGGCGCGAAGGTCGGCAAGGTCGATGTTGCCGTCGCGGTCGCAGCCCACCACCACCACCCGCATGCCCGCCATCGCCGCAGAGGCCGGGTTGGTGCCATGCGCCGAGGCGGGGATGAGACAGACATCGCGCTCCCCCTCGCCGCGCGCGCGGTGATAGGCGCGGATGGCGAGCAGCCCGGCATATTCCCCCTGGCTGCCCGCGTTCGGCTGCAGCGAGACGGCGGCGAAGCCGGTGATCCGCGCGAGCCAGTCCTCCAGCCGGCGGATCAGAAGCAGGTAGCCCTCCGCCTGGTCGTTCGGCACGAAGGGATGCAGGTCGGCGAAGCCCGGGAAGGTGATCGGGATCATCTCCGCCGCGGCGTTCAGCTTCATCGTGCAGGAGCCGAGCGGGATCATGCTGCGGTTGAGTGCGATGTCCTTCTCCTCGAGGCTCTTCAGCCAGCGCAGCATCGCATGCTCGCTGCGGTGGGCGTGGAACACCTCGGCCGTCAGGAAGGGGCTGGTGCGGGCGAGTGCCGCGGGCAGCCCGCCGAAGGGGCGGACCTCCTCGAGCGGCGCGGCCGGCGCGCCGGCGGCCTCGAAGATCGCCTCGTGCAGGGCGGCGAGGGTCGGCCGGTCCACCGTCTCGTCGAGCGCGATGCCGACCGCGCCCTCGTCCACCCGGCGCAGGTTGATCCCCCGCCGCAGCGCCGCCGCCATCAGCGACCCGGCGCGCGCCCCGGCCTCGATCGCGATGGTGTCGAAGAACGCCTCGTGCCGCAGGGCGAAGCCCGCCGCGCGGGCAGAACCGGCGAGGATCCGCGCCTGCAGGGCGACCCTCCTCGCGATGCGGGCAAGACCCTCCGGCCCGTGCCACACCGCGTAGAAAGCCGCCATCACCGCAAGCAGCACCTGCGCGGTGCAGATGTTGGAGGTGGCCTTCTCGCGCCGGATGTGCTGTTCGCGCGTCTGCAGGGCGAGCCGCAGCGCCGGGCGGCCGGAAGTGTCCACGCTCACGCCGACGAGCCGCCCCGGCATCAGGCGCTTCAGGCCCTCCGCCACGGCGATGAAGGCGGCATGCGGCCCGCCATAGCCCATCGGCACGCCGAAACGCTGCGCGGAGCCGACCACCACCTCCGCCCCCATCTCGCCGGGCGGCGTGAGCAGCGCAAGCGACAGCAGGTCGGCCGCCACGATCGGCGTGGCCCCCGCCGCCTTCGCCGCGGCGATCTCGGGGCGGAGGTCGCGCACCTCGCCGGTCGTGCCCGGGTATTGCAGCAGCACGGCGAACGGATTCTCGCGCGCCACCGCCGCCGCCACCTCGCCCGGGGCGACGACCAGGACGGAGATGCCGACAGGCTCGGCCCGCGTGCGCACGACCGCGAGCGTCTGCGGATGCAGGTCGGAGGTGGCGAGGAGCGTGCGGCGCCCCGCCCCCTTGTGCGCGGCAAGCGCGAGCGAGACCGCCTCGGCCGCCGCCGTGCCCTCATCGAGGAGGGAGGCGTTGGCGACCGGCAGGCCGGTCAGGTCGCTCACCATGGTCTGGAAGATCAGCAGGGCCTCCAGCCGGCCCTGGGCGATCTCGGCCTGGTAGGGCGTGTAGGCGGTGTACCAGCCCGGGTTCTCGAGCACGTTGCGCAGGATGACGGGCGGGGTGTGGGTGCCGTGGTAGCCCATGCCGATCAGCGAGCGGATGTCGCTGCGGTTGCGTGCGGCCAGCGCGCGGAGTTCCGCGATCGCCGCCGCCTCCGGCACGGCGGGCGGCAGCGCCGAGAGATCCGCGCCCCGGATCGCCGAGGGCACCGCCGAGGCGGCGAACTCGGACAGGCTCGAGGCGCCGAGGCCCTTCAGCATCTCGGCGATCTCGGCCTCCGAGGGCCCGATGTGGCGGGCGGCGAAGCCCGGGCCTTCCAGGGCGGCGAGTTCGGTCAGCGCGCTCATGCGGCGTTCTCCACGAAGGCGGCGTAGGCGGCCTCGTCCATCAGCCCGGCCAGGGCGGCCTCCTCCACCCCGGAGAGGCGGAAGAACCAGCCGCCCCCCGTCGGATCGCGGTTGACGAGGCCGGGATCGGCCGAGAGGGCGGCATTCGCCTCCACGACGCGGCCGGCGACCGGCGCGTAGACGTCGGAGGCGGCCTTCACGCTCTCCACCACCGCCACCGCCTCGCCGGCCGACACCTCGCGCCCCGGCGCGGGCAGTTCGACGAACACCACATCGCCGAGCGCCTGCTGCGCGTGGTCGGTGATGCCGACGGTCGCCACCCCGTCCTCGAGGCGGATCCATTCATGGTCCTTGGTGAAGCGCAGCATGCTGGCTCCCTGTCAGCGCAGAACGCGGTGGGGGATGAAGGGAAGCGGGGTGACGCGGGCCGGAACCGGCCGCCCGCGCAGGTCGAGCGTCACTGCCGTGCCGTCCTCCGCCGCCTCGGGCGCCACGTAGCCCATGGCGCAGGGGGCATCGAGCGAGGGCCCGAAGGTGCCGGAGGTGATGGTGCCGACCGGCGCCCCGTCCTTCAGCACGGGCGTGCCGGCGCGCGCGGGCTGGCGGCCTTCGGGCAGGATGCCGACGCGGCGGCGCCTCGGGCCCTTCGCCAGCTCCTCGCGCACCCGGGCGGCGCCGGCGAAATCCCACGCCACGCGGCGGCGCTTGCCGATCGTCCAGGCAAGGCCCGCCTCGACCGGCGAGGTGGTGGAGTCGAGATCGCTGCCATACAGGCACAGCCCGGCCTCCAGCCGGAGCGAATCGCGCGCCCCGAGCCCGGCGGCCTCCGCGCCCGCGGCCAGCAGCCGCCGCGCCAGGGGCTCGGCGGCCTCGGCGGGCAGGCTGATCTCGAACCCGTCCTCGCCGGTGTAGCCCGAGCGGGCGACGATGGCAGGCGCCCCGTCCAGCACCGTCTCGATCACGTCCAGGAAGCGCATGGCCGCGGTATCCGGCGCGATTCCGGCAAGGATCCGTCCGGCATCCGGCCCTTGCAGGGCAAGCAGCGCGCGATCGGGCAGCGGGGAAAGCCGGGCGCCGGCCGGCAGCACCTCGCCGATCGCGGCGAAATCCAGGGCCTTGCGGGAGGCGTTCACCACCAGGAACAGCCGCGCGCCGAGATTGGCGACCATCAGGTCGTCCTCGATCCCCCCTTCGCTGTTCAGCAGCAGGGCGTAGCGCTGCCGGCCGGGCTTCAGGCCGAGCACATCGGCCGGGCACAGCCGCTCCAGCGCCGCCGCCGCGCCCTCGCCTTCCAGCAGCGCCTGGCCCATGTGGGAGACGTCGAACAGCGCCGCCTTCTCCCGGCAGGCGCGGTGTTCGGCGATGATGCCGCGCGGATACTGCACCGGCATGGCGTAGCCCGCGAAGGGCACCATGCGCGCCCCGAGCGCCGCGTGCAGATCGGCAAGCGGTGTGCTGAGCAGCGACTCGGCCACGACTCCTCCCGCCCACTACAGGGGCGCTGGGGGTTGCCGCCCCGGCGGGTGCCGGAGCGTCTCGTGGCCCCCCTCTGTCGCGTGACCTGAGAGATTCGGCCGCCGGGGCGGCCTTACTCCGTCGGTGCCGCGCGGCAGGCGCCGCGCGTCTTTCCAGAGGCCCCTTCCCCGCGCGGCCCTTCTGCCTGAGCGTTTCCGGGGGCCGGTTGCGCCTTCGGCGGGGGCGGGGTGCCGCCCCTCTCTCCCGCGCGGGATCGGCGGGTGCGGTTTCCTACCCCGGCACAGGCCGCGCCGCAACGGCGGCACGCATCAGAGCAGGAACCACGATGCCTGCGGGGCGCCGGCCGACGGCTGCGCCAGCAGCGCTCTGCCCGCGCCGGTGAAGCCCGCCCCGTCCGCCCGCGGCCCGAGCGAGGGTGGAGCGAGTGACGCCGTTCGCCGCGACACCGTCGGCGCCAAGGGCCGAGAGGCCTATCCGGTCCCGCTCGGAGAGAGCGACGTCGAGGATGCGGTCGGGCGCGGTGGGCGAGGACTCCGACACCGCCAGCAAGCGGAACACATCCGCGCCCGCTTCGCGCTGCGGCCGGTCGGCCCAGGGCGCGCCGAGCGACAGGTTGTTGCCGTCGCCGCGAGACGGCCGGTTCGCCACCGCGTGGCCGGAAGGCGCGTCGTCGAAGGCAGAGGCGATCAGGTTCCCGATCCGCACCGGACGCTCCGCCCAGCACCGCGCCTGTCCTGCCCATCCGCGACGTCGCGGGTGACCGACGCGCCGGCGGGCGCGTCCTCATCGGATGCCCGGCGCCGGCTTCTCGTCCATCGTAGGCAGGGGCTGCGGCCTGCCGGGCAGACAGCCGGGGATTGATGTCGTGCAGCAGGCGGGTGCGGGCCCCGGTGGCGTCCGTCAGCCGGAGTTTTCGGCCCTGCGTTCCGTCTTGGCTTGGAACGGCACTCGGCCGCCGCCGAGCGCCGCGATGGCCGGCCCGCCCGCCGCCAGCCGCGCAACCCCGGGCCGACGCCGATCGCGGGCGGGCGGCCTTCCATGCCGGCCCGGCGTTCGTCCCGCCCGCTACCGCACCCCGCGGCGGCGGTTCAGCGCGAGTTCCTCCGCCGTCAGCGCGAAGCCGATCAGCACCTGCTGCCGCGCCGCCGCCGCCGGATCGCCGGGCAGGCGGATCGTCACCGGCGCGCCCGTGGCGGCGACGAAGCCCGCCGCCCCCGGGAAGGACACCCGCGTCACCTGCCGCGCCTGCGCCGTCACCTCGCCGCGCGCCGGATCCACCACCGACACGAGCCATGGGAGATCCGCCGTCTGGCCGCCGGCCGGTCCGCGCTCGACCGAGAAGCGCGGCGTCACCGTCACGTCGAGCCCGCCGGCGCGGGAGGCGAAGTCGCACGCCGCCTCGAAGCCCGAAACGCGCGCATCCACCACCATCGCCGACAGGTCGGTGCCGCCGCCCGGGCGGTGCCGCGTGAGGTCGGCGGCCTCGGCCAGGATGGCGATCTGCGGGCAGGGCGCGCGGCTGACCGGATCGGACGGACGGCCGGAACAGGCGGCGAGCGCCGCCGCCGCCGCCAAGATCGCCGCTCCCTTCGCCATCCGCTCCCGATCCCCTAGACTGGCCTGGACCACCCGCCCAGAGAGGTCGCACACCGGATGCCCGACGCCAAGCCCGCGCCGCTGCCGCCGCTCAAGGTCCTGCTCGCCGGCCCGCGCGGCTTCTGCGCCGGGGTGGACCGGGCCATCAGGATCGTCGAGGAGGCGCTCGCCCGCCACGGCCCGCCCGTCTATGTGCGGCACGAGATCGTGCACAACCGCTTCGTGGTGGAAAGCCTCGAGGCCAAGGGCGCGGTGTTCGTCGAGGAACTGTCGGAAATCCCCGACCCGACGCGCCCCGTGGTGTTCAGCGCCCATGGCGTGCCGAAATCCGTGCCGGAGGAGGCGGCGGCGCGCGGCATGTACGCGCTCGATGCCACCTGCCCGCTGGTGACGAAGGTGCACAAGGAGGCCGAGCGCCATTTCGCCCGCGGCCGCCACATCCTGCTGATCGGCCACGCCGGCCACCCCGAGGTGATCGGCACCATGGGCCAGCTGCCGGAAGGCGCCGTCACGCTGGTGGAGGACGCGGAGGACGCCGAGACGGTCGCGCCCCCGCCCGGTCCTCTCGCCTACACGACGCAGACGACGCTCTCGGTCGACGACACCGCCGGCATCGTCGAGATCCTGCGCCGCCGCTTCCCCGGCATCGCGGGGCCGGCGAAGGAGGACATCTGCTACGCCACCACCAACCGGCAGGCGGCGGTGAAGAGGATCGCCGAGCGGAGCGACCTCGTGATCGTGGTGGGGGCGGCCAACAGCAGCAACTCGGTGCGGCTGCGCGAGGTGGCGGAGAAGGCCGGCTGCCCGCGCGCGGTGCTGGTGCCGCGCGGGCGCGATCTCGATCCCTCCATCGCCGACGGCTGCACGACCGTCGGGATCACCGCCGGCGCCTCTGCCCCCGAGGTGCTGGTGCAGGAGGTGCTGGAGCGGCTTGCCGAACGCTTCGCCCTCTCGATCGAGGATGTGGTGGTGGCGGAGGAGAACGTCACCTTCAAGCTGCCCGCCTTCCAGCGCTGATGGCCGTCTACACCGAAGTCTCGGACGAGGCGCTCGCCGCCTTCCTCGACGGCTACGCGCTCGGCCGCCTCGTCGCCTTCCGCGGCATCGCCGAAGGGGTGGAGAACTCCAACTACGCGCTCAAGACCGAGGCCGGGGATTTCATCCTGACGCTCTACGAGAAGCGGGTGGACCCGCGGGACCTGCCCTGGTTCCTCGGGCTGATGCGGCATCTTGCCGCGCGCGGCATCCGCTGCCCCGAGCCGGTTCCGGGCAAGGACGGCGAGGCGCTGCGCGAGCTCGCCGGCCGGCCGGCGGCGATCTGCACCTTCCTGCCCGGGGTGTGGCCGAGGCGGGTGCGCGTCGAGCATTGCGCCCCGCTCGGGGCGGCGCTTGCGGCGCTGCACCTTGCCGGGCGCGACTATGACGGGGTGCGGCCGAACGCGCTCGGCCCCTCCGGCTGGCCGCCGCTGCTCGAGGGGAGCCGCGCCTCCGGCGATTCGGTGCAGCCCGGGCTGATCGCCGAGCTCGACGCGCGGCTTGCGGAGGTCCTGGCCGACTGGCCCCATACCCTGCCGCGCGGGCAGATCCATGCCGACCTGTTCCCCGACAACGTGTTCTTCCTGCCCGGGCCGGAGGGGCGGCCCGAGGTGTCCGGCCTGATCGACTTCTACTTCGCCTGCACGGATTTCCTCGCCTATGACCTTGCGGTGTGCCTCAACGCCTGGTGCTTCGAGCCGGACGGCGCCTTCAACGTGACGAAGGCGCGCGCCCTGCTCGGCACCTATGATGCCGCCCGCCCCCTCGAGCCCGCCGAGCGCGCCGCGCTGCCCGTGCTCTGCCGCGGCGCGGCGCTGCGCTTCCTGCTAACCCGCCTCTACGACTGGACGCACACGCCGGACGGCGCCCTCGTCACCCGCAAGGACCCGCTGGAATACCTGCGCAAGCTGCGCTTCTTCGCCGGCGCGGCGAGCCTCTCCTCGCTCGGGCTGTGAGCGGGCCGCCGATGGAGCCTCCGGCGGTGGAGATCTGGACGGACGGCGGAGCCCGGCCAAACCCCGGCCCCGGCGGCTGGGCCGCCATCCTGCGGTTCAGGACGGCGGAGAAGGAACTCTCGGGCCACGAGCCGGATACCACCAACAACCGCATGGAACTGACGGCAGCGATCATGGCGCTCGAGGCGCTGAAGCGCCCCTGCCGCGTGGTGCTGCACACCGACAGCGAATATCTCCGCAACGGCATGGAGCGCTGGGTGAGGGGCTGGGTGCGCAACAACTGGCGCAACAGCGCGCGGGAGCCGGTGGCGAACATGGATCTGTGGCAGCGGCTGCTCGCCGCCGCCGCCCCGCACGAGATCGAGTGGCGCTGGGTGCGCGGCCACGCCGGCGATGCGATGAACGAGCGGGCCGACAGGCTGGCGACGGCGGCGCGCGAACGGGGCGGGGGCTGAGCGTAGCGGCAGCGAGAGGCGCGGGCGCTCAGCTCTCCAACTCGCTGTCCCAGTAGAGGTAGTCGCGCCAGCTCTCGTGCAGGTAGTTCGGCGGGAAGGCGCGGCCCTTCTCCTGCAGTTCCCAGCTGGTGGGCTGGCGCGGTTCGGTGCGCGGCCACATGTTGCATTCCCGCGGCAGCCGGTTGCCCTTGCGGAGGTTGCACGGCCCGCAGGCGGCAACCACGTTCTGCCACGTGGTGCGCCCGCCGCGCGAGCGGGGGATGACGTGGTCGAAGGTCAGGTCCGGGGTCGGCCTCTGCGCCCCGCAATACTGGCAGGTGAAGGCGTCGCGCAGGAAGACGTTGAAGCGGGTGAAGGCCGGCCGGCGCGCCGCCGGGATGTAGTCCTTGAGGGCGATGACCGAGGGCAGGCGCATGGACAGGGTGGGCGAGCGCACCTCCGCCTCGTATTCCGAAAGCACCGAGACGCGATCGAGGAACACCGCCTTCACGGCGTCCTGCCAGCCCCAGACGGAGAGGGGAAAATAGGACAGCGGACGGAAATCCGCGTTCAGCACCAGCGCAGGATAGGCTCCGCCACCGTCGGGCACTCGGCACTCCCCACCCTTGGCGGGGCGCCCACAAGGCCTGGGGCCTGAGCGGCAGGCCTGGCCCCAGGGCTAGTGGCGCCTCCGCTTCCGGCGCACTTCATGCCAGCCGCCACGCCGCGGCGCAACACCGGCCCGGGCAGGCTTCACGCCGCTGTCATCGGAGATGCCGGGCGAGGAAGGCCGCGCCCGCGGCGATGCCGGCCTCGTCGATGCCGTGGCCGAGCGCAGGCCGGAACAGCGCCTGCACGGGCACGCCCGCCGCCTGCAGCGCCGACGCCGCGGCACGGCTCGCCGCCGCAGGCACCACCGTGTCTGCCTCTCCGTGCACCAGCAGCACGGGCGGGCGCGCTGCGCCGAGGCCGGCCAGCAGCGCCCCCGCATAGGCCAGGATGCAGGCGGGCGGCGGATCGGCCGAAAGCCCCGCCGCCAGCGCCAGCATCGCCCCCTGGCTGAAGCCCATCAGCGCCACCCGGCCCGGCGCGATCCCGTGCCGCGCCGCCTCCTCGGCCGCGAGCGCCTGGACGGCCGGCACGGCGCGCGACACGCCCTCCGCCAGCCGCGCCGGGTCCATGTCGGAGAGCGGGAACCATTGCCGCCCCCAGGGCGCGAGGTCGCAGGGCTCCGGCGCGTCGGGAGCGAGGAAGAGCGCGCCCGGGACGGCGCGGCCCCGGGGCTCGGCAAGGCCGATCAGGTCCGCCCCGTCGGCGCCATAGCCGTGCAGCAAAAGCACGAGGCAGCCAGGCGGGCCGCCGCGGGCCGGCCCGGCGCGATGGCAGGCAAGACGCGTCATGCCGGGCAGGCTTGCCCGCAGCCCCCCGGGGCGGCAAGCCTCGGGCCATGCCGCCGGTCGTCACCCGCTTCGCCCCGAGCCCGACGGGGCGGCTGCATCTCGGCCACGCCCATGCGGCGCTGTTCGCCTGGCGCGCGGCGCGCGCGGCGGGCGGGCGCTTCCTGCTGCGCATCGAGGACATCGACCCCCTCCGCTGCCGGCCGGAGTTCACCGAGGCGATCCTCGAGGATCTCTCCTGGCTCGGCGTCGCGTGGGACGGGCCGGTGCGCGTGCAGTCGCGCCACCTTGCGGCCTATCGCGCCGTGCTCGTCTCTCTCGCCGCGCGCGGCCTGCTCTATCCCTGCTTCTGCACCCGCGCCGACATCGCGCGGGAGGTCGCGGCCTCGGCCGGGGCGCCGCATGGGCCGGAGGGTCCGGTCTATCCCGGCACCTGCCGCCGCCTGCCGCCCGAGGCGCGGGCTGCGCGTATCGCCGCCGGCGAGCCGCACGCTTGGCGGCTCGACATGGCGGCGGCGCGGGCGGCGGTGCCGGCAGCGCTCTCCTTCGAGGAGCGCGGCGAGGGGCGCATCGCCTGCGATCCGGCGCGCTTCGGCGATGCCGTGCTGGGGCGGAAGGATGTGCCCGCCTCCTACCACCTTGCCGTCACGCATGACGATGCGCTGCAGGGCGTCACGCTGGTGACGCGCGGGGCGGACCTCAAGCCTGCGACCGACCTGCACCGGCTGCTGCAGGCGCTGATGGGCTGGCCCGAGCCGGTCTATGCCCACCATCCGCTGCTGACAGGGCCGGACGGCAGGCGGCTGGCCAAGCGCGACGGGGCAGCCACTCTCGCCGCGCTCCGCGCCGCCGGCCGCAGCCCCGCCGAGGTGCGGGCGATGGCGGGGTTCCCCGACTAAGTGGCCGGGGCGGGCGGGGTTGCGGCGCACGGGAAAGGCGCCCTGCCTGCTCCCCCCCCCGCCCGGCCGGAGCCGGGGCCGAGCGCCCTACAGCAGCGCGTCGATCGCCCGCGCGAGCGCCACGTCCCGCTCCGACAGCCCGCCTGCGTCATGCGTCGTGAGCACGATCTCCACCCGGTTCCACACATTGGACCATTCCGGGTGGTGGTCGTGCTTCTCCGCCAGCAGCGCGACGCGCGCCATGAAGCCCCAGGCCTCGGAGAAATCGCGGAAGACGAAGCGGCGGCGGATCGCATCCCGCCCCTCGACGGGGCTCCAGCCCGGGAGCGTCGCCGCCAGGGCGGCCCGCGCCGCCGCATCGAGTTTCTCCACCATCGCCCGATCCCCCGCTTGACGGCGCGGCCCCTGGCGCGCCTTGTGCGCGCATGAGATGGAGCACCCCGCCTTCGGTGGAAGACCTGCGCGAGATGGCGGATGCCGCCCTTGCCGCCATCCCGCGCGAGCTGCGGGAGGCGGTCCGGGGTACGGCCATTCTTATCGAGGAGCTGCCGGACGAGGAGACCCTCGCCGAACTCGGCATCGAGCACCCGTGGGACCTGACGGGCCTCTACCGCGGCACGCCACTGACGGAAAAGAGCGTGATGGGCGTGCCGCAGGAGCCGGACACGATCCTGCTCTACCGCGAGCCGATCCTGATCGAGTGGATCGAGACCGGAGAGGACCTGTTCCGCCTCGTGCGCAACGTGCTGGTGCACGAGATCGCGCACCATTTCGGCTTCTCGGACGAGGACATCGCGAGGCTCGAGGACGAGGGCTGAGGCGCCGTCAGGCCGCCGCCGCGAGCGACGCCGCCGCGCCCGCCGAGAGCCACCAGCGCAGCCGAAGATACTCCGCCGGCACGAGGCCGCGGCGGGCCGCTGCCGTTTCCGTCGCGGCGGTGGCGAGGATGCCGCCTGCGAGCAGCCACAGCCCCGCCGCCACCGGCAGCAGCAGCGCGACCCAGCCGAGGAGCGCCGGCACCACCCCGAGCGCGAGCCGCGGGGCGGAGGCGAAATCCTCCCCCGGCAGGGCGCGCAGCGCGAAGCCCCAGTGCACCGCGCCGAGGAAGGCAAGGATCGTCGCGCCATAGGCGGCGAGCGCCTCGGGCGCCCAGGAGACGCCGGCGAGCGCGAGCACGGCGAGGCCGAGGAAGGGCGCAAGCCCGGCGAAGCCGAGCGGGCGGGCGAGCGGGGGAATCGGGGTCGCGTCGGGCAGCGGCATGGCGCCGGCGGAGATCGCGCGCGGCAGCACCCCGCGCAAGCCCCGCGACGAAGAAGGGGCGCCGCCGCCGGCGCCCCTCCCGCGCGTCCGATCCGGCCGCGGATCAGACCGAGTAGTACATCTCGAACTCGACCGGGTGCGGCGTGTGCTCGAAGCGGTACACCTCGGTCCACTTGAGGGCGATGTAGGACTCGATCTGGTCCTTGGTGAACACGTCGCCCGCAAGCAGGAACTCGTGGTCGGCCTCGAGGCTCTGCAGCGCCTCGCGCAAGGATCCGCACACCGTCGGGATGCCCTTCAACTCCTCCGGCGGCAGGTCGTAGAGGTCCTTGTCCATGGCGTCGCCCGGATGGATCTTGTTCTTGATGCCGTCGAGCCCGGCCATCAGCATCGCCGAGAAGGCGAGGTAGGGGTTGGCCGAGGGGTCGGGGAAGCGCACCTCGACGCGCTTGGCCTTCGGGCTCGTGGCAAAGGGGATGCGGCAGGAGGCCGAGCGGTTGCGCGCGGAATAGGCGAGCAGCACCGGCGCCTCGAAGCCCGGGATCAGGCGCTTGTAGGAGTTGGTCGAGGGGTTGGTGAAGGCGTTCAGCGCCTTGGCGTGCTTGATGATGCCGCCGATGTAGTAGAGCGCGAGTTCGGAGAGGTCGGCGTAGCCGTTGCCGGCGAAGAGCGGCTTGCCCCCCTTCCAGATGGACTGGTGGACATGCATGCCCGAGCCGTTGTCCCCGTAGATCGGCTTCGGCATGAAGGTGGCGGTCTTGCCGTAGGAATGGGCGACGTTGTGGATGCAGTACTTGTAGATCTGCATCTGGTCGGCCATCTTCACCAGCGTATTGAACTTCATGCCGAGTTCATGCTGGGACTGCGCCACCTCGTGGTGGTGCTTCTCGATGATCACCCCCATCTCGCCCATGGTGGAGAGCATCTCGGCGCGCAGGTCCTGCTCGGAATCCACGGGCGGCACCGGGAAGTAGCCGCCCTTCACGCTCGGGCGGTGGCCCATGTTCCCTTCCGGATAGTCCTTCAGGCTGGCGCCCGGCCCCTCGACGCTGTCGAGCTGGTAGATGCCGTAGTTGCCGCCCGTGCCGAACTTCACGCTGTCGAACACGAAGAACTCGGCCTCGGGGCCGAAATAGGCGGTGTCGCCGATGCCGGTGGCCTTCAGGTACTCCTCGGCCTTCTTCGCCGTGCCGCGCGGGTCGCGGGTGTAGCGCTGGCCGGTCGAGGGCTCGTAGATGTCGCAGAACAGGATCAGCTGCGGCTTGGCCGAGAACGGGTCCATGCAGGCCGTCTCGGGGTCCGGCATCAGGATCATGTCGGACTCGTTGATCGCCTTCCAGCCGGCGATCGAGGAGCCGTCGAACATGATGCCGTCCTGGAACGTCTCCTCCTCGATCGTGGAGACGTGCTGCGCCGTGTGCTGCCACTTCCCGCGCGGGTCGGTGAAGCGGAAATCCACGTACTCGACGCTGTTCTCCTTGATCATCTCCATGACCTTGGAGACGGCGCTCGGCGCGCCAGCAGGCTTCTTCGCCATGATCTGATCCTGTTCCCCTGTCTGTCGCGCGGGTGCGGCCCCTGCCGCCCCGCATCGCGCGCCCCGTTTCCGGTGCGCGGCGTCCTTCTCTCCGCCCCCCGGCCGTGGGGCGTGCGGTTCGTGCCCGCCCCGCGGCCGCGGGGCCTGTCGTCCCGGCTAGACGGCGTCCTCGCCGCGCTCGCCGGTCCGGATCCGGATCACCTCCTGCACGTCGGAGACGAAGATCTTCCCGTCCCCGATGCGCCCGGTGCGCGCCGCCTGCACGATCGCCTCGATCGCGCGTTCGGCGAGGTCGTCGGACACGACGACCTCGATCTTCACCTTGGGCAGGAAGTCCACGACGTATTCCGCGCCGCGGTACAACTCCGTATGCCCCTTCTGCCGCCCGAAGCCCTTCGCCTCGAGGACGGTGAGGCCCTGCAGCCCGATCTCGTGCAGCGCGTCCTTCACCTCGTCGAGCTTGAAGGGCTTGATGATGGCTTCGATCTTCTTCATCCGCGCTCCCGCTCCGCACCCGGGAAGGCGCGGCGCGTCCTTCCTCCCGATCCTGTTGCCATGGCCGCCCGGTGTCGCCCCACCCCGGTGGCAGGCGCGGCGCCCTGCCGGCCGGCGCCGTATTGCACGCGCCATGCCGGGCCAGCAATGCGGGGCGGGGCGGAAAACACACGCTGCCCGATCGTCCGATCATGGCGCGCTGCACAAGTTATGGGCAAATGCCTGCACAGGAACGAGGCGCCCCGCTCGCCCGCCCGGTAGCGCCACGGCGCCGCCGGCGCGATGCCGCGGCGGTGCCCTACGCGCAACCCGCCCAGGCTCATCGAACCGGCCCTGATGGTCCGCGGCCTCGCGCCGCCGCTCGATCCGGACCGACTGCCGGCCACCGCCGCCGGCACGCCCCGCGCCGACAGCCGCGCAGGCGCGCGGAACTCGCTGCTGCTGGCCGCCGCCTCCTTCGCCGTGGTCGCCCCTTCGCCCTGGTCATCGAGCTGACCGAGGGCTTCCCCGACCCGCTGCAGAGCCTCCTGATCACCGGCGCCGCGCGGCCGTCTCTCGGCCATCGCGCTGTTCGGGCTGCTGCGCGCGCGACGCCGGCCGGAGCGGCCGGCCATCCCGCTCTCGCGCGACGAGGTCGCGGCGGAGGGCAGCCTCGGCCGCGTCGCCCGGCCGGTCGCCGGGTTCAGCGGCATCGCCATCCTGAGCCACCTGTGCGCCGCCCGGGATCCGGCGCCCGGCCGCCCGCCAAGCCGGGGGGGACCGGCGCCCCGTGCTCGCCAGGGCGCGGGCGGCGCCCCTGGTGCTGACGGCGATCGTGCCCGTGCATCCCGAGCCGGCGGAGAGTGTGCCGCTCCGGGCCTTCGAGGGGGCGCGGCCGGACCCGTCGGCGCCCGCGCTCGCGGAGCGGTCCGCCGCCGCCCCCGGCCTGCCCGCGCTGGCGCCGATCACCGCCGGCTGAACTCGGGCGTTGCCCAGCCCGCCCCGCCGCCGCATAACGCCCGAACGCCACGCACACCGCACGAAGGCCCGCCCATGCTGCCGCAGAACGCCCTCCTCGCCGCGACCGGCACCACGATCTTCACCGTGATGTCGGCGCTCGCCGTGCAGCATGGCGCGATCAACCTCGGCCAGGGCTTCCCCGACACCGAGGGCCCGGCCGAGATCGTGGCCGCCGCCGCCGCCGCGCTGAAGGACGGCCGCAACCAGTACCCGCCGCTGACCGGCGTGCCGGAACTCCGCCAGGCGGTCGCCGCCGCCAACCGCCGCTTCTGGGGTATCGAGGCCGACCCGGACCGCGAGGTCGTCGTCACTTCCGGCGCCACCGAGGCGCTCGCCGCCTGCCTGATGGCGGTGCTGAACCCGGGCGACGAGGTGGTGCTGCTCGAGCCGCTCTACGACACCTACCTGCCCTTCGTGCGCATGATCGGCGCGGTGCCGAAGCTCGTGCGCCTCTCGCCGCCCGAGTGGGCGCTGCCGCGGGCCGAGCTTGCCGCCGCCTTCGGGCCGAAGACGCGCGCGATCCTGCTCAACACGCCGATGAACCCGACGGGCAAGGTGTTCACGGCGGACGAACTCGCCTTCATCGCGGGCCTCGTCGCGCGGCACGACTGCGTCGCGATCTGCGACGAGGTGTACGAGCACCTCACCTTCGACGGCCGCCGCCACATCCCGCTGATGACGCTCCCCGGCATGCGCGAACGGTCCTTGCGCATCGGCAGCGCCGGCAAGACCTTCTCGCTGACGGGCTGGAAGGTCGGCTACGTGACCGCCGCTGCCCCGCTCGCCGAGCTCGTGGCCAAGGCGCACCAGCTCCTCACCTTCACCACGCCGCCCAACCTGCAGCGCGCCGTCGCCGTCGGCCTCGCCCTGCCGGACGAGTACTTCATCACGCTCGCGGACGGGCTGGCGCGGCAGCGGGACCTGCTGTCGGCAGGCCTCAGGCGGCTCGGCTTCGGCGTGCTGCCGACGCGTGGCTCCTACTTCGTCACCGCCGACTTCTCGCCGCTCGGCTTCGCAGGCGACGATGCCGCCTTCTGCCGACACATCACCGAAGCGGCGAAGGTGGCGGCGATCCCCGTCTCGGCCTTCTACGCCGGGCCGGACGCGCCGACGCACTATGCCCGCTTCGCCTTCTGCAAGCGGCCGGAAGTGCTGGCCGAGGCGCTCGACCGCCTCGGCCGCTGGGCGGCCCGCCGCACCTCCGCGGCGGCCGATTGACCGCAAGGCCGGCGGGGTTCTAGAACCCCGCGCCTGTGCGGCGGCCTTAGCTCAGCTGGTAGAGCGCCAGGTTGTGGTCCTGGATGTCACGGGTTCGAATCCCGTAGGTCGCCCCACCCTTTCTCCGCCCGCCCGCCGCTGGTAAGCCCGCGCCGACAGGCGCGGAGGCACGGCACATGGCGAAGGAATGCACGGTCGGCATCGCGGGGCTCGGCGCGATCGGGCTGCATCTGGCGCGGGCGCTGGATGCCGGCGTGCCCGGGCTGCGCCTTGCCGCCGTCTCGGCCAAGGACCGCAAGAAGGCCGAGGCGAACATCGCCGGGTTCCGGCACAAGCCGCTGATCCTGCCGCTCGCCGACCTCGCCGCCTGCGACATCGTGGTGGAGGCCGCGCCGGCGGCGGTGTTCGAGGAGGTGGCCTCGGCCGCGATCGAGGCGGGGCGGATCTTCATCCCCGCCTCCGTCGGCGCGCTGCTGCCGCGGATGCACCTGGTCGGGCGCGCGAAGGAGACCGGCGCGCGCATCATCGTCCCGACCGGCGCGCTGCTCGGGCTCGATGCCGTGCGCGCCGCGGCCGAAGGCCATGTGGAGAGCGTGACGATCGAGACGCGCAAGCCGCCGCGGGGGCTCGCCGGCGCGCCCTATCTCGAGCAGGCGGGGATAGACCTCGACGCGATCCGCGAGCCGACGCGCATCTTCCATGGCAACGCCTATGACGCCGCCAAGGGCTTCCCGGCCAATGTCAACGTCGCGGCCGCGCTGGCGCTCGCCGGCATCGGGCCAGAGCGCACCATGGTCGAGATCTGGGCCGACCCCACCGTCACGCGCAACACCCACACCATCTGCGTCGAGGCCGAGGCCGCGCGCCTGACCATGACGATCGAGAACGTGCCGAGCGAGGAGAACCCGCGCACCGGCCGGATCACGCCGCTGTCCATCCTGGCCTGCCTGCGCGGGCTGACGGCGACGCTGAAGGTGGGATCCTAGGCGTGGCGGAGGCGGCGCTCTACGCCTTCGTCGCCTTTCTCGTCATCCTCGATCCGCCGGGAACGGCGGCGATCTTCGCCGCCATGACCGCGGGCGACACCGAGGAGGAGAAGCGCGAGCAGGCGGTGCGCGCGACCGTGATCTCCTTCGTCGTGCTGGTCGGCTTCGCGGTCGCGGGCGGATTCCTGCTGCGCGCCCTCGGCATCGGGCTGCCGGCTCTCAAGGTGGCGGGGGGCCTGCTGCTGTTCCTTGCGGCGGCCGACATGGTGATGGGCTCGACCCTGCTGCGTGCCAGCCCCGCCGAGCAGGAGGCGGCCACCCGCACGAGCGAGGACATCAGCGTCTTCCCCCTCGCCATCCCGCTGATCGCGGGGCCGGGGGCGATGACGACGAGCGTTCTGCTGGCCGAACAGGCGGGCGGCGACCTGCTGCGGCTTGCCGCCGTGCTGGCGGCGATGAGCGCGGCGCTGCTCGTCACCCTTGCCGCCATGCTCGGGGCGGGGTGGCTCGCGCGGCTGCTCGGCGAGACGGGGCAGCACGTGATCGGCCGCGTGCTCGGGGTGGTGCTGGCGGCGCTCGCCGCGCAGATCGCGCTCGACGGGATCCGCGAGAGCTTCGCGTAGCCCCTCCTAGCGCCTGGCCGGCCTGATGCGGAAGCAGTTGCGCGCCGCGATCCATTCCCGCCCCGGCACGTCCTCGGGCGGGATGCCGGCCAGCACGGCGCGGATGTCGGCCAGCACCTCCGGCCGCTTGCGGTAGTACTGGTGGCGCGCATCCGTCGGCGGTCTGGTCTCCGAGACCTCCGCGCAATCCACGAGCGTCACCTTCTGCGGCAGGGAGGTCAGCGTGCGCGGGCCCGTGGAGCCCAGGCGGTCGGGGTTGCCCTTCGTCACGTCGCTGATCGTCAGCGCGCGGTCGTTGCGGGCGAAATAGACCTGCACGGATTCGCCGAGTTCGGGCAGGCGCGCGAGTTTCCTCGGATCCTCGAGCGCGTCGTGGTCCTCGTCCGCCGCCATCAGGAAGATGGTCTTGAACACCCGCGGCAGCGGCCGCCCGCCAAGGTCGCTGATCATCGCCTGCACCGCGTTGCGCAGCACGTAGGCGCCCATCGAATGCGCGACGAGATGGATGTTCGCGCCGCACCAGTCGCGCCGGTCGATCTCCCGCAGATAGGAGAGGAAGCGGAGCAGGGCGCGGGCCACCGCCTTGGCGGAGGAGCGCGTCGTCGCGGTCGGAGGCGTAGGCGATCCAGGGCACGATCTTCCCGTCGGCGGGCCAGGAGAACACCGCCGTCTCGATCGGCCGCGCCTTCGTGCCCCATTTCGTCTTGAGTTCGGCGGCGTTGGACAGGGCGGTGGCGAAATCGCAGGCGTAGCCGTGCAGCAGCAGCACGAGGTCGGCCTTGTGGGCGATCAGCCGCTCGCGCAGCCCGTCGAAGACGGAGGTGCTGCCGAGCTTGCGCTCCGCCCCGCCGGCGTCCGTCACGCCCGGGATGCTTTCCGGCGCGACGCGCAACTCGGCGATGCCGAAGGCGTTGCCCGTCCTCTGCGGCGCCATCTCGGCCGCACCATAGCGCAGCCAGAGCGGCGAGCGGCGGTTCAGCGCCGGGCCGAAGCCGGTCGGCGCCTCGGGGTTCGGCAGCTCCTCCCGGTTGGTGGCGAAATGGACGGTGACGGTCTCTGCCATGGCGCTGCCCTCCCGCCGCCGACGCTAGGCGGCCCGCGCCCGGCGCGCAAAGCCGGACCGGCGCTTCAGCCGAGGGTGCGCGCCAGCGCCTCGGCCACCTGCCGCCCCTGGCGGGCCTTGTCGCGCGTCTCGGGCGTCTCCTGCCCGAGCGGGGTTGCGGCCACCTTGCGGTAGATCTCCGCCGCGCCGCGCAGCGTGCCGCCCGGCAGGCCGAGGCTGTCGAGGAAAGCGCCGATCTCCTCCATCTCCGCCACCCAGCGCCAAGCCTTGGGCGGCATGGTCGGCAGCTGCCGCAGCAGCCAGGCCGAGGCCTCCGGCTGGCTCGCCGCGAACTCGGCGGCGAGCGCCTCGGCCACCCCGGCGCGCTCGGCCGCCACCATGAGCGCCGTGCCGAGGGCGGTGAAGCCCTTGGTGAGCGCGGCGTAGCAGCACTTCACCGCGCTCGCCTGCCCCACCCCCTCGCCCAGCACCCGGATGTCGAGGCCGTGCGCGGCAAGGGCGGCGAAGCGCGCCACCTCGGGCCCCGAGGCGTAGATGCGCGGGCCGGCACCCTCCGTCGGGTGCGGCGGCGCGCCGACGATGCCCGCATCCACGCACGCCATCCCCGCGCCCGAGACCAGCGCGGCAACCGCCCGCACGGTCTCCGGCGCGACCGCGTTGCAGTCCACGAACAGCGGCGCCACCCCCGCCTCCCGTGCCGCCGAGGCCACCTTCTCGGCGAGCGCGAGCGCGGCCCCCGGCGGCACGACGGAGAGGAAGACGTCGGCGCCCGCCAGCAGCGACGGCAGATCAGGCGCGAGCGCGAGGCCTGCCCCGGCCGCGAGCGCCGCCGAGCGCGGCCCCCGCCCGGCGAGGCAGGTCGTGACCGTCGCCCCGCCGGCGATGAGCCTCGCCCCGATGGCCGCCCCCATCTCGCCCGGGGCGAGGAGGGCGATGCGCGGTGCCGTCATGCCGCCCCTCCGGTCATCACCAGATGCGCGAGCGCATCGGCCGACAGGCCCTCGACGGGCCGCTCCGCCACCTTGCGCCCCGCCTTCAGCACCACGACGCGCGTCGCCACCGCCGCCACGTCGGCCATGGCGTGGGAGACGAGGATCACCGTCCGCCCCTCGGCGTGCAGGCGGCGGATCAGGTCGAGCACCTGCGCCGTCTCCTTCACGCCGAGGGCGGCCGTCGGCTCGTCCATGATGATGATGCCGGCATCCCAGCGCAGCGCGCGGCTGATCGCCACCGCCTGGCGCTGCCCGCCGGAGAGGCGCTCGACGGGCTGGTCCATGTCGGGGAGCGAGACGGCGAGCCGCGCGAGGAAGCCGCGCGCCTGTTCGGCCATGCGCCGCTTGTCGAGCAGCGGGATGCCGAGCACGCGCCGCGTCAGTTCGGAGCCGAGGAACACGTTCTGCGCGACCGACAGCCGCGGCGCCACCGCGAGGTCCTGGTAGATGGTGGCGATGCCGCGGCGCAGCGCCTCGTCGGGGCTCGCGAAGCGCACCTCCTCGCCGCGCAGCAGCATGCGCCCCGCGCTCGGCGGATGGGCGCCGGAGAGGATCTTCACGAGGCTCGACTTGCCCGCGCCGTTGTCGCCGCAGAGCGCCAGCACCTCGCCGGCCGCAACGTCGAAATCGACGCCCTTCAGCGCCTCGACGGCGCCGTAGGACTTGGCGATGCCGCGGAGGGAGAGCAGCGGGGCGGTCATGCGGGGGGCATCCGGAGCATGGCCCAAGGCTGGCAGCCGCCGCCGGGCGAAGGCAAGGGGGCGGCTCCGGCAGGCAGATGCGGTGGCATCCGGCTTGCTTCCAATCGGTTCCGGCCTCGGCGCGCCGCAGCGCCGGGGGCACGTCCGCCACGAGGATGCCCATGATTCTTCCCCGCCGCGCGCTCCTGTCCGCCGCCCCTGCCGCGATTCTCGCCGCCCCCGCCATCGCGCAGGCACGCACCGCCATACGCTTCACGCTCGATTGGCGCTTCCAGGGCGTGCACGCCTGGTACTACCTTGCGCGCGAGCGCGGCTGGTTCCGCGACGCCGGTCTCGACGTCACGATCGACCAGGGCGAAGGCTCGGCCGCCACGGTCACGCGCATCATGGGCGGTGCCTATGACGCGGGCTTCGGCGACCAGACGGCGATCATCCAGCAGGCGGCGAACCGCCCGGGCGAACAGCCGCTGATGGTGTATCAGATCTACAACGCCGCGCCCTTCGCGCTGGTGGTGAAGGCGAACGGCCCGATCCGCAGGATCCAGGACCTGCAGGGGCGGCGCATCGGCGGCTCGCCGGGGTCGGCGGTGATGAACCTGCTGCCGCTGTTCGCCCGGCTGAACGGGCTCGATCTCGGCACGGTCCAGGTGGTGTCGGTGGCGCCGGCGCTGCAGGAGCCGATGTTCATCCGCGACCAGTTCGACGCGGGGGCGGTGTTCACCGCCACGGCGGCGCTGAACCTGCGCAGCCTCGGCCTCGATCCGGAGCGGGATCTCCGCTGGTTCATGTTCTCCGACCACGGGATCGAGGTGTATTCGAACGGCGTGATGGTCTCCCAGCGCCTCGCGCGCGACAATCCGGGCGCGGTGCGGGCCATGGTGTCGGCGATCAACCGCGCCATGCTCGAGATCGGCGCCAACCCGGCCCTGGCGGGGGAGGTGATGCGCCGGGTGGACGCCACCACCAACGCCGCGCTGGAGGAGGAACGCGTGCGCTTCACCATGCGCACGCTGGTGGCCACGCCGGAAGGCCGGCGCCTCGGCGCCGGCGACCTGGACGATTCGCGGCTGTCTCGCGCCATCGCCCAGGCGGTGGAGGTGTTCCAGCTTCCTCGCACGCCCGCCCCCGGCGAGGTGTTCAGCCGCGCCTTCCTGCCGCCGCTGGCCGAACGGAGCCTCTCGGGCGTGCAGGTCTAGCGCCGCCCTGCCGCACGCGTGCGCGCGTCCCTCCCGCAGGCCCGCGGTGCGGAGAGGGCGCCCGCGTCTCCGGCAGGGGCCGCTTGCGGGGCGATCCGCCCGCAGGGG
>JANWXJ010000158.1 GCA_025055335.1 Acetobacteraceae bacterium | reverse complement strand
CCTCGGCCCGCGCCGCGCGCGACGCCGCCCGCGCCGAGGCCGCGCTCGCCCGCCTCGTCGCGCCCTTCGCCGGCACGGTGCTGGCGATCCATGTCCGCCCCGGGCAGCAGGTGGGGAATGACGGGGTGCTCGACCTCGCCGACCTCTCGGCGATGGAGGTGGTGGCCGAGGTGTACGAGACCGACCTGCCGCGCCTGCGCCTCGGCGCCCCGGCCGAGGTGGTGGTGCCAGGAGAGGCGCGCCGGCTCTCCGCCCGCGTCACGCAGATCGGCTGGCAGGTGCGGCGCAGCCTGCAGGCGACGACGGATCCGGTGGCGGCGGTGGACGCCCGCACGGTCGAGGTGCGGCTCGCGCTCGACGAGGCGGGCGCGGCGGTGGTGCGCCGGCGCTCCAACATGCAGGTGCAGGTGGCGATCCGGCCATGATGGACGCGCTGCCGCCGCGGCAGCTGTCGGCGCCGCCCGCGCCCGCCCGCCCCGCGCGGTTCGAGACCTGGATCGCCCTGCCGCTGCGGCTGGCATGGCGGCAGCTGCGCTTCGAGAAGGCGCGGCTGCTGGCGGCCATCGCCGGCGTGCTGTTCGCCTGCGTGCTGGTGTTCATGCAGCTCGGCTTCCGCAGCGCGCTGTTCGATTCCGCGACCGCCCTGCTGTCGGCGATGCGCGCCGAGCTGTTCCTGATCAACCCGCTGACGACGGCGAGCTTCCGCCCCGAGCCGATCCCGCGCATCCGCGCCCACCAGGCGCTGGCGCTGCCGGAGGTGGCGCAGTCGGTGCCGGTGTACATGGCGCAGGCCTCCTGGCGGAACCCGGTGGACGGCTCGCGCCGCGCGATCCAGCTCATCGGCTTCGACGTCGAGGCGCGGGCGATGCAGTTCACCGGGCTCGAGGCGCTGACGGATTCGCTGAAGCGGGCGGATGCGGTGGCGTTCGACCGGCGCTCTCGGCCCGAGTTCGGGCCGGTCGCCGACCTCCTGCGCGAAGGGGGCGGCAGCCTGCGCGTGCAGGTGGCGAACCGGCTGGTGGATGTGGTGGGACTTGTGGACATCGGCCCCTCCTTCGGGGCCGACGGCAACCTCGTGCTGAGCGAGACCAACTTCCGCCGGCTGCTGCCGGACCGCCTGCCCTCCAACACCGACCTCGTGGCGATACGCCTCGCCCCCGGCGCCGACGTGGCGGCGGCGCAGCGGCGGCTGCGCGAGATCCTGCCGCCCGACGTGACGGTGCTGACGCAGGCGGAGCTTGTCGCCTGGGAACGCCGCTACTGGGAGGAGGCGACGCCGATCGGCTTCATCTTCGGCTTCGGCAGCGTGATGGGGCTGATCGTCGGCATGGTGATCGTCTATCAGATCCTGTTCAGCGACGTGGCGAACCACCTGCGCGAATACGCCACCCTGAAGGCGATCGGCTATTCGGATGGGCGCCTGTCGCGCGTGGTGCTGGGGGCGGCGATGCTGCTCGCGGTGCTCGGCTTCGTCCCGGGCGCGCTGCTGTCCTGGTACCTCTATGGCGTGGTGGGAGAGGCGACCTTCCTGCCGCTCGCGATGGACATCGGGCGCCTGCTCGGCGTGTTCGGCATGATCTTCGGCATGTGCGCCGCGGCCGGGCTGCTTGCCATGCGCAAGCTGCGCGACGCCGATCCGGCGGACATGTTCTGATGCCGATGCCGGTCGAGATCTCGGGCCTACGCTACGCCTACGGCCAGGGCGAGCTGCGCCGCCCCGTGCTGCGCGGCGTGGATCTTTCCGTGGCGCCGGGCGAGATCCTGCTGCTCACAGGCCCCTCGGGCTCGGGGAAGACCACGCTGCTCACGCTGATCGGGGCGCTGCGGGCCATGCAGGAGGGCTCGGCGCGGGTGCTCGGCGTCGAGCTGAACGGGGCGGACGAGAAGACGCGCGTGGCGCTGCGCCGGCGCATCGGCTTCATCTTCCAGAACCACAACCTGCTCGGCTTCCTCACCGCCCGGCAGAACGTGGCGATGGCGCTCGAGACCGACGCCGCCCTGCCCGAGCGCGAGCGGCTGCGGCGCGCGGGCGAACTCCTGGCCGCCGTCGGGCTCGCCGAGCACGCCGACAAGCTGCCGGCGAAGCTCTCGGGCGGGCAGCGGCAGCGCGTTGCGGTGGCGCGCGCGCTCGCCGCCGACCCGGGCCTCGTGCTGGCCGACGAGCCGACGGCCGCGCTCGACAGGCAATCCGGCTTCGAGGTGGTGCATCTGCTCCGGGATCTCGCCAAGTCCCGCGGCGTGCCGATCCTGATGGTGACGCACGACCCCCGCATCCTCGACATCGCGGACCGCGTGGTGGCGATGGAGGACGGGCGCATCACGGCTTGACCCTGCCGCGCAGCGGGCGAGAATCCGGCGCGTTTCAGGAGGAACAGGCCGATGGACACCGCCGCCGAGGGCCGCAGGCGAGAGAACTGGCGCGAGGACGTGGCCGGCCGCGCCAATGTGGCCGACACGCCCGAGCTCGAGGCGTATTACGACGCGCTCGAGGCCCTCTCGATGGGGCCGCTCTGGACGGTGGCCAACAAGATCGAGCCCTGGCACCCGGTGCCGGACAGCGTGCCGGTGATCTGGCGCTGGAAGGACGTGAAGCCGGCGATCAGCCGCGCACCCGAACTCGTCACGCCGGAACAGGCCGGGCGGCGGGTGATCATGCTGGTCAATCCGGGGCGCAGGCAGCATGCCGCCGCCGTCGGGCTGCTCTACACCGGCGTGCAGATCATGGATCCGGGCGAATGCGCCTCGGCGCACCGGCACATGGCCTCGGCGCTGCGCTTCATCATGGAGGGAAGCGGCGCCTTCACCATCGTGGACGGCGAGCGGCTCTCGCTCAACGCGCGCGACTTCGTGCTGACGCCGAACGGCACCTGGCACGAGCACGGGGTGGATGCGTCGGGCACGCGCTGCATCTGGCAGGACGGGCTCGACATCCCGCTCATGAACGCCCTCGACGCCAACTTCTACGAGGTGCACCCGAACCTGAACCAGACGCCGCATCTGCCGCCGGAAGGCTCGGTCGCGCTCTACGGGGCGGGCCTCCTGCAGCCGACCGAGGCGCGGGCGAACTGGCGGAAGCCCTATTCGCCGCTTCTCAAGTATTCCTGGGAGGCGACGGAGGAGGCGCTGACGCGCGCCGCGCGCGCCTCGGACGGTTCGCCCTACGACGGCATCATCATGGACTACGTCAATCCCCTCACGGGCGGCCCGGTGATGCCGACGATCGGCGCCTCGGCCCAGATGCTCCGGCCCGGGGAACGCACGAAGGCGCACCGGCACACCGGCAGCTTCGTCTACCAGGTGGCGAAGGGCAGCGGCTATTCCGTCATCGAGGGCGTGCGCTACGACTGGACCGAGCGCGACATCTTCGTCATCCCCTCCTGGGCGGCGCATGAGCACGCCAACGCCTCCGACACCGACCCGGCCTTCCTGTTCTGCTTCCACGACCTGCCGGTGATGCGCTCGCTCGGCATCTTCCGCGAGGCCGCGCTGGACGAGCCGCACCAGACCATCACCCGCACCGCGTGAGGCGAAGGGCCGCATGAAACTCGTGACCTATGCGGGGGCCGCGGGCCCCCGGCTCGGCGCCATCCTGGGCGAGAGCGTGGTGGATCTGGCTGCGCTCGGCCTGCCCGACTCGATGCTCGCGCTGATCGAGGGCGGGCCGGCGCTGTGGGCGCGCGCCAAGGCGGCGCTCTCCGGCCCGATCCCGGACGGGGCGAGGCGCCCGCTGGCCGGCACCGCGCTGCTCGCGCCGCTGCCGCGCACGCCGAAGGGGGTGATCGGCATCGGCCTCAACTACGCCAAGCACGTGGACGAGAGCGCGCGCACCATGCAGACCGATGCGACGCTGCCGACGCATCCGGTCATCTTCATCAAGCCCAACACCTGCATCGTCGGGCCCGATGCCGAGGTGGTGTGCGACGAGGCGCAGACGCGGCAGATGGACTGGGAGGCGGAGCTTGCCGTCGTGATCGGTGCGCGCTGCAAGCATGTGCGGGAAGAGGACTGGCGCGAGGTGGTGTTCGGCTACACGGTGGTGAACGACATCTCGGCGCGCGACCTGCGGCACGGCGGGCAATGGACCTTCGCCAAGGGCCAGGACGGCTACGCGCCGATGGGCCCCTGCATCGTGACGGCGGACGAGATCGCGGATCCGCACAGCCTCGCCATCGGCACGCGTGTCAACGGCGTCGAGAAGCAGAACGGCAACACGGCGCAGATGATCTTCAAGACCGGCGCGCTGATCGCGCATCTCACCTCCGGCATCACGCTGGAGCCGGGCGACGTGATCGCGACCGGCACGCCGGACGGTGTCGGCATCAGCCGCACGCCGCCCGAGTTCATGAAGCCGGGCGACGTGTGCGAGGTGTGGGTGGAGGGGATCGGCACGCTCCGGACCTTCATCGTGGCGCCGCGGCGATGATGTTCGACTTCGCCGCGATGGCGGCGCCGGATGTCTACAAGATCCTGGCCTCGACGGTGGTGCCGCGGCCGATCGCCTGGATCTCCTCGGTCTCGGCCGACGGCGTCGGCAATGTCGCCCCCTACTCCTTCTTCAACGTGATGGGGCATGAGCCGCCCATCGTCGCGATCGGCATGCTGCGCCACCCGGAGGACCGCGCGAAGGACACGCCGGCGAACATCCTGGCGACACAGGAGTTCGTGGTGAACCTCGTCACGGAGGATGTCGCGCAGAAGATGAACATCACCACCGCCGACGCTCCGCCCGAGGTGGACGAGGCGGAGCTCGCGGGGCTGACGATGGCGCCCTCCGCCAAGGTGAGGCCGAGGCGGGTGGCGGATGCCGCGGTGAACCTGGAATGCGCGCTGTTCAGCGCGATCCAGGCCGGGCCGCACCAGTGGGTGATGCTCGGGCGCGTGCTGTGCGCCCATGTCGCCGACCGCTTCGTGCTGGATGCGAAGCGCTGCCACATAGACACCCCGGCCCTCGGCATGATCGGCCGCATGCACGGTTCGGGCTGGTATGCGCGCACGACCGACCTGTTCCAGATCGAGCGCGCGCGCTGGACGGACCTGAAGAAGGACGGCATCGGATGAAGCGCGTGAAGGTGGCGGTGGCGCAACTCGCCTCGGTGCCGTTCCGGCCGATGGCGGCGGCGGAGAAGGCCGCAGCCGCGATGCGCGAGGCGGCGGCCGAAGGCGTGGAGCTGATCCTGTTCCCGGAAGCCTATCTCGGCGGCTATCCGAAGGGCGCCAGCTTCGGCACGCCTGTCGGCATGCGGAAGCCCGAGGGGCGGGAGGCGTTCCGCCGCTACCACGAGGGGGCGGTGGAGCTCGACGGGCCGGAGGTGTCGCTGCTTGCCGAGGTGTGCCGCGAGACCGGCCTGTTCTGCGTGATGGGCGCGATCGAGCGCGACGGCGGCACGCTCTACTGCACGGCGCTCTACCTCGATGGCGCGAGGGGCCTTGTCGGCAAGCACCGGAAACTGATGCCGACCGCCGCCGAGCGCCTGATCTGGGGCTACGGCGACGGCTCGACGTTGCAGGCGGTGGACACGCGCTGGGGCCGCGTCGGCGCCGTGATCTGCTGGGAGAACTACATGCCGGCGCTGCGGCTGCACATGTATGCCCAGAACACCGCCATCTACTGCGCCCCGACCGCGGACGACCGCGACACCTGGCTGCCGACGATGCGGCACATCGCCCTCGAGGGCCGCTGCTTCGTGCTGACGGCCTGCCAGCACATCACCCGCGGCGCCTTCCCGCCCGACTACGAATGCGCCCTCGGCGACGATCCGGCGACGGTGCTGATGCGCGGCGGATCGGCGATCGTCGGGCCGCTCGGGCAGGTGCTGGCGGGGCCGGACTTCTCGGGGGAGGCGCTGCTGACCGCCGAGCTCGACCTCGAGGACATCCCCCGCGGCAAATACGACTTCGACGCCACCGGCCACTACGCGCGGCCCGATGTGTTCCGGCTGCTGGTGGACACCGAGCCGAAACCGGCGGTGGCGCGGCGCTAGCGGCCGCGCCGCCCGCCCGGTTGGCTCAGGTGCCGCTGGCGGTGCCGCAGGTGTTCACGCCGATCAGGGTGTAGGCCGGGCACCAGCGCAGGAGGCCGGTGGCGATCGGTGCAAGTCCGATCAGCCCCCACCAGCCGAGCGGCCCGAAGGCGCCAAGCAGGAGCAGGATGGCACCGGCGGCGATCCGGAGCAGCCGGTCGAGCGAGCCGACATTGGTTGCCATGGCGTGTGGTCTCCTTGCAGCGCGGTGTGGCGCAGCGCGGGGTCCTAGGATCGCCCCGTCCGACCGCCGCCGTCCAGACCCGCGCGCGGATGCGGTCCGCGCGCCCCTGTTGCCGGAAAGGCATAGGCGGGACAGGCGTTTGTGCGATATGTTTCAACATTGGATGCAACCGCGACGGAGAGCCCGTTGGCCCGCGCCGCCCTTGCCGACCGTCCAACCGCCCCGCCGGGCCGCTTCGGCCCCGCCGCGCTGAAGGCCGCGCTGCGCCGCCGGGCGATCGAGAGCGGCGCGCTGCTGCTCGCGCTCGCCGGGGTGGGGCTCGGTCTCGCGCTCGCGTCCTACGACCCGGCGGACCCGTCGCTGTCCACCGCGACCTCGCGGCCGCCGGCGAACCTCGTCGGGCCGGCGGGGGCGCTGGTGGCCGACCTCCTGCTGCAGGGCTTCGGCTGGGCGGGGGTGCTGCCGGCCGTGGTGCTGCTGGCCTGGGCGGGGCGGCTTGCCCTGCGCCACGCCCTGCCGGGGGCGCCGTTGCGCGCCGCCTGCGCGATCCTGGCGATACCCCTGCTCGCCGGCCTCTGCGCGTTGCTGCCACTGCCGGACGCGCTGCCCGCGCCCGCCGGGCCGGG
>JANWXJ010000045.1 GCA_025055335.1 Acetobacteraceae bacterium | reverse complement strand
TTCCGCAAGGACATCGCCTGGGGCGACAGGATCCTGACGCTCGAGACCGGCAAGATCGCCCGGCAGGCGGATGGCGCCGTGATGGCCCGCCTCGGCGAGACGATCGTGCTCTGCACCGCCGTCGGGGTGCGCCAGCCGAAGCCCGGGCAGGATTTCTTCCCGCTCACGGTGAACTACCAGGAGAAGGCCTTCGCCGCCGGCAAGATCCCGGGCGGCTTCTTCAAGCGCGAAGGCCGCCCCTCCGAGCACGAGACGCTCGTCTCCCGCCTGATCGACCGGCCGATCCGCCCGCTGTTCCCCGACGGCTTCCGCAACGAGGTGCAGGTGATCGCCACCGTCCTCAGCCACGACATGGAGAACGACCCGGACATCGTGGCGATGGTCGGCTGCTCGGCGGCGCTGACCCTCTCCGGCATCCCCTTCTTCGGCCCGGTGGGCGCCGCGCGCGTCGGCTACATAGACGGGCGCTACGTGCTGAACCCGACGCTCGAGCAGCGCAAGGCCTCGAAGCTCGATCTCGTGGTGGCCGGCACGCAGGACGGCGTGCTGATGGTGGAGAGCGAGGCGCATGAGCTGAGCGAGGAGGTGATGCTCGGCGCCGTCACCTTCGGGCACGAGGCCTTCCAGTGCGTGATCCGCGGCATCATCGACCTCGCCGAGGTGGCGGCGAAGGACCCCTGGCCGCTGCCCGAGCCCTCCGAGGCGGAGCGGGCGCTGAAGGCCCGCATCGCCGAACTCGGCCGCGCCCAGATGGCCGAGGCCTACAGGGAGAAGGACAAGCTCTCCCGCCAGGCCAAGGTGGCCGAGGCGAAGAAGGCCGTCCTCGCCGCCCTCGAGGCGGAAGGCGCCGACACCGCGCTTGCCAAGGGGCTGCTCAAGGAGCTGGAGGCGGATGTCGTCCGCAACGCCATCCTCGACACCGGCATCCGGATCGACGGGCGGGATACCCGGAGCATCCGCCCGATCGTCGCCGAGGTGGGGGTTCTGCCGCGCGCCCACGGCTCGGCGCTGTTCACCCGCGGAGAGACGCAGGCGCTCTGCGTCGCCACCCTCGGCACGGGCCAGGACGAGCAGATCATCGACGCGCTGACGGGCGAATACCGCGAAGACTTCCTGCTGCACTACAACTTCCCGCCCTACAGCGTGAACGAGGCAGGCCGCCTCGGCAGCCCGGGCCGGCGGGAGATCGGCCACGGCAAGCTGGCGTGGCGGGCGATCCACCCGCTGCTGCCCGAGCGCGAGACCTTCCCCTACACGATCCGCGTGGTGTCCGAGATCACCGAGTCGAACGGCTCCTCCTCCATGGCGACGGTGTGCGGCTCCTCGCTCGCGCTGATGGACGCGGGCGTGCCGCTCAAGCGCCCCTGCGCCGGCATCGCCATGGGCCTGATCAAGGAGGAGCGGGGCTTCGCCGTGCTGTCCGACATCATCGGGGACGAGGACCACCTCGGCGACATGGACTTCAAGGTGGCCGGCACGGAAGTCGGCATCACCAGCCTGCAGATGGACCTCAAGATCACGTCCATCACGCCCGAGATCATGAAGATCGCGCTCGAGCAGGCGCGCGAGGGGCGGATGCACATCCTGGCCGAGATGGCGAAGGGGCTTTCGGGGGCCCGCACGACGGTGGCGGCGAACGCGCCGAAGATCACCACCATCACCATCCCGAAGGACAAGATCCGCGAGGTGATCGGGACGGGCGGCAAGGTGATCCGCGAGATCGTCGAGTTCTCCGGCGCCAAGATCGACATCGAGGACGACGGCACCGTCCGCATCGCCGCGACAAGCCAGGAGAGCACCGACAAGGCGCTCGATCGCATCCGCTCGATCGTGGCCGAGCCGGAGGTCGGGGTGATCTACACCGGCACGGTCGTGAAGACCGCCGAGTTCGGCGCCTTCGTGAACTTCCTCGGCTCGCGCGACGGGCTCGTGCACATCAGCGAACTGGCGAACGAGCGGGTCGCCAAGACGACGGATGTGGTGAATGTGGGCGACCGCGTGCGGGTGAAGGTGCTCGGCTTCGACGAGCGCGGGAAGGTGAAGCTCTCGATGCGGGTCGTGGACCAGGCGACGGGGGCGGACATCACCGACCAGGTCGGGCCGCGCCGGCCGCGCCAGGAGGGCGAGGGCGGCGAGGGGCGCGAGCGGCGCGCCCGGCGCGACCGGGAGCTCGCGGAGTGAGCGCCCGCCCTTCGGGGCGGCTTGCCGCTTCCCTTCCGCCCTGCCCCGGCGCATATCATGACAAGCCCGACCGCCGGGCTCGGGATCCCGCGCGGCCGCCTGCTCCGGGCAGGGCAGGGAGCCGGGCCGGCAGGGCGGCGAAGGCTGGGTGGAGCGAACGCGCGTGAAGACGATCAACCCGATCCGCATGGGCGGCGTCGAGGTCCTGCCTGTGGTCGAGGGCGGCAAGGGCGTGTCGGTGTCGAACGGCGCCTCCTGCGGCGCCTGGGCCTCGGCCGGGGGGGTGGGCACCTTCTCGGCCGTGAATGCCGATTCCTACGACGAGAACGGCCGCCCGATCCCGCAGATCTACCACGGCAAGACCCGGCGCGAACGGCACGAGGAACTCGTGGCCTACGCCATCGCCGGCGGCATCACCCAGGCGCGGGAGGCGCATGAGCGCGCCGGCGGCAGGGGCCGCATCCACGCCAACATCCTGTGGGAGATGGGCAGCGCCGAGCGGGTGATCCGCGGCATCCTCGAGAAGACGCGCGGCCTGATCCACGGCATCACCTGCGGCGCCGGCATGCCCTACCGCCTTGCCGACATCGCCCGCGACTTCGGGGTGTTCTACTACCCGATCGTCTCCTCCGCCCGCGCCTTCAACGCCCTCTGGCGCCGCGCCTACCACAAGACGCGCGAATGGCTGGGCGGCGTGGTGTACGAGGATCCCTGGCTCGCCGGCGGGCACAACGGCCTCTCGAACAGCGAGGACCCGAGGAAGCCCGAGGACCCCTACCCGCGGGTGCTGCAGCTGCGGAAGGTGATGCGCGAGTTCGGCCTCGCCGACACGCCGATCATCATGGCCGGCGGCGTCTGGTGGCTCGAGGAGTGGGAGGACTGGATCGACAACCCCGATCTCGGGCCGATCGCCTTCCAGTTCGGCACCCGCCCGCTGCTGACGAAGGAGAGCCCGATCAGCGACGCGTGGAAGCAGCGGCTGCTGACGCTGAAGAAGGGCGATGTGCTGCTGCAGCCTTTCTCGCCCACCGGCTTCTACTCCTCGGCGGTGCGCAACGACTTCCTGCGCGAACTGGAGGAGCGGAACGAACGCCAGGTCGCCTACACCACCGAACCGGTCGGCGAGCATGTGGCCGAATACGGGGTGGGGCCGCGCAAGCGCCCGGTGTGGCTGACGCCGCTCGACCTCGCCCGCGTGCGCGCCTGGGAGGCGCAGGGCTTCACCGAGGCCATGCGCACCCCGGACAACACCCTGATCTTCGTCACCCGCGAGAAGCACGACGAGATCATCGCCGACCAGATCGCCTGCATGGGCTGCCTTTCGCAGTGCCGCTTCTCCAACTGGTCGCAGCAGGGGCCCGACTACACCACCGGCAAGAAGGCCGATCCCCGCAGCTTCTGCATCCAGAAGACGCTGCAGGACATCGCCCATGACGGGGCGCTCGAGCGGAACCTGATGTTCGCCGGCCACAACGCCTACCGCTTCGCGGAGGATCCCTTCTACTCGAACGGCTTCATCCCGACGGTGAAGGAGCTGGTCGAGCGCATCATGACCGGCCGCTGAGGGCGGCGATGGCCGAAGAGGGCGGGCGGCTGTTCTTCCGCTCGGAGGTGCTGGCCGGCGCGCGTCGCCCGCCGCGGCCCTCGAGCGGGCGGGTGGTGCGGGAGGCCGAGCGCGAAACCCTGGTCCATGCCGAATGCGACGTGCTGGTGGTGGGCGGCGGCCCGGCCGGCACCGCCGCCGCCGTGGCGGCGGCGCGGCTCGGCGCGCGGGTCGTGCTGCTCGAGCGGCACAACCACCTGGGCGGGCTGTCCACCGGCGGCCTCGTGATCTGGATCGACCGCATGACGGACTGGGAGGGGCGGCTCGTCATCCGCGGCTTCGCCGAGGAGATCCTCTCGCGCCTGCCGCCCGAGGCGATCGCCGGCCCCCCGCGCGAGGCCTGGGGCAGCCGGGATGCCGCCACCGCCGCCTGGTGGGCGCAGCGCACCGCGGCCTTCCACGGCATCGTCTGCCATGCCCCGACCGTCTGCCCGGAGTGGCTCAAGGCCGCCTCGCTCGCGCTGGTCTCCGAGGCGGGGGTGGACCTGATCCTGCACGCCCTCGGCACCGAGCCGGTGCTGGATGGGGGGCGCGTCTCCGGGGCGATCTTCGAATCGAAGGAGGGGCGGCGGGCCGTGCTCGCCCGCGTGACGGTGGACTGCACCGGAGACGGCGACCTCTTCGCCCGCGCCGGCGCCCGCCACCACACCGACATCGACGAGCGCGACATCCACCACTGCATGAACACCTGCTGGCTGTTCGGGGGGGTGGACATGCCGCGCCACCTCGCCTGGCGGGCGGAGCGGCCGGAGGAGTTCTCGGAGTTCCTGCGGCTGGGGCGCGAGCGCTTCGGCCTGCTGGACAAGGCCTTCGTCTCCTGGCGGGACGACGTCGCCCTCTTCATGGGGCCGCGGCTTGCCGGGTATTCCGCCCTGAAGGTGGACGACCTGACGGAGGCGGAGCTCCGCTCGCGCCGGCTGATGCTCGACCACCTCGCCTTCTACCGCGAGAACGCGCCAGGCTTCGAAGGCGCGTATCTGCTGCTCTCGGCGCCGCAGCTCGGCGTGCGGCACGCGCGGCGGCTGGCCGGGGTGGCCGCCGTCACCCGCGCCGGGTGGGACGGGCGCGCGCGGGCGGACGAGGTCGGCGTCTCGCCCTCGCTCTCGCCGAGGTTCCCGAACGTCTCGATCCCCTATGGCGCGCTGGTGCCCGAGGCGCTGGACGGGCTGCTGGCCGCCGGGCGGCACATCTCCTGCGATCCGAACAGCCACTCCTTCCTGCGGGAGATCCCGCAATGCTGGCTGACCGGCCAGGCGGCGGGCGCGGCGGCGGCGCTGGCGGCGGCGGCGGGGGTGGAGCCGCGGGCGGTGGAGATCGGGGCGCTGCAGGCGGCGCTGCGGGCGCAGGGCGCCTGGCTGCAGGAGGCGGTGCCGGCCTGA
>JANWXJ010000168.1 GCA_025055335.1 Acetobacteraceae bacterium | reverse complement strand
CGGCCCGATGCGCCGGCGCGGCCCGCGCCCGCTGCCGCTGCACCTCGGCCTGGCGGTGATGAGGGCGTGGCTCGCGGCGGCGATGCCGATGCCCTCCGCGCCCGGATCGCCGAGCTCGAGCGCCGCCTGGCCGATCTCGAGCGCCGGGAGGGCGGAGCTGCAGCGGATCGCGGAGCGGCTCGCCGCCCTCGGCGCCGCCCCTGAGGCGTTCCGCGCCCGGGTGCTGGCGGCCCTCGCCCGCGCCGACCGCCGCCTGATCGCGGGCATCGCCGCCTATCGCCGCCACCCCTATGCGCGCGACCTGCCCGACCCCCCCGTGCTCTGGGCGGAGGGGGGATCGCGCCTGCTCGACTACGGGGGGGAGGGGCCGGCGGTGCTGTTCGTGCCCTCCCTCGTCAACCGCGCCCATGTGCTGGACCTGATGCCCGGGGCCTCGCTGCTGCGCTGGCTTGCCGCGAACGGGGTGCATCCGCTGCTGCTCGACTGGGGGTGGCCCGGCGAGGTGGAGCGCGCCTTCACCCTGACCGACTACATCGCCGGCCGGCTCGAGCGCGCGCTGTCGGCGCTGCCCGGGCCGGTCGTGCTGGTCGGCTACTGCATGGGGGGCTTGCTTGCGCTGGCGGCGGCGCTGCGCCGGCCGGAGCGGGTGCGGGCGCTCGGGCTGCTCGCCACGCCGTGGGACTTCCACGCGGGCGAGGGGGCGCTTGCGCGGGGGCGCGCCGCCGCCGCCCTGCTGCCGGGGCTCGAGCCGATCCTCGCGCAGCACGGCGCGCTTCCGACCGACGTGGTGCAGATGCTGTTCGCCGGGCTCGATCCCTTCGGCATCGCGCGCAAGTTCCGCGCCTTCGCGGCGCTCGACCAGGGAGGCGACCGGGCCCGCCGCTTCGTCGCGCTGGAGGACTGGCTGAACGACGGCGTGCCGCTTGCCGCCCCGGTGGCGCGCGAATGCCTCGGCGGCTGGTACGGCCGCAACGATCCGGCCGCGCTCCGCTGGCGGGTGGCAGGGGCGGTGGTGGACCCGGCGGCGCTGGCGATGCCCGCCTTCGCCGCGATCCCGACCGCCGACCGGATCGTGCCGCCCGGGAGCGCCCGCGCGCTGGCCGCGCGTATCCCCGGCTGCGCGGTGCACGAGGCCTCGGCCGGGCATATCGGCATGGCCGCCGGCACCGGGGCCGAGGCGGCGCTGTGGCGGCCGCTCGCCGGGTGGCTCCGGGGCTTGTGAAGCCCTCCGCCGCGGCGCAATGTGCGGCGCGAGAGCCATCCGCAGGGAACGCCGCCATGCAGGACATCGTGATCGCCTCCGCCGCGCGCACGCCCGTCGGTTCCTTCAACGGGGCCTTCGCCTCCCTGCCGGCCCATGCCCTCGGCACCGTCGCGATCCGGGCCGCGCTCGATCGCGCGGGCGTGGCGCCGGCCGAGGTGGACGAGGTGATCATGGGCCAGATCCTCACCGCCGGCGCGGGGCAGAACCCGGCGCGCCAGGCGGCGGTGGCGGTCGGCATCCCGGTGGAGAAGACGGCCTTCGGCATCAACCAGCTCTGCGGTTCGGGGCTGCGGTCGGTCGCGCTGGCCGCACAGCAGATCGCCACGGGGGATGCGCGCATCGTGGTGGCCGGCGGGCAGGAGAGCATGACCCAGGCGCCGCACTGCGCCAACCTGCGCGCCGGCCAGAAGATGGGCGACCTCGCGCTGGTGGACACCATGATCAAGGACGGGCTGTGGGACGCCTTCCACGGCTACCACATGGGCAACACCGCCGAGAACGTGGCGCAGAAGTTCCAGATCACGCGCGAACAGCAGGACGAGTTCGCCTACCACTCGCAGCGCAAGGCGGGAGAGGCGATGGCCGCCGGCCGCTTCCGGGACGAGATCGCGCCGGTGACGGTGAAGGGCCGCAAGAGCGATGTGGTGGTGGAGGCCGACGAGTACCCGAAGCCCGACACCACGGTGGAGGTGCTCGCCAAGCTCCGCCCCGCCTTCCAGAAGGACGGCACGGTGACGGCGGGCAACGCCTCGGGCATCAACGACGGTGCGGCGGCGGTGGTGGTGATGAGCGGGGCGGAGGCCGCGCGCCGCGGCATCGCGCCGATGGCGCGCATCGTCTCCTGGGCGACCGCGGGGGTGGATCCGGCGATCATGGGCACGGGCCCCATCCCGGCCAGCCGGAAGGCGCTGGAGAAGGCCGGCTGGCGGGTGGAGGACCTCGACCTGATCGAGGCCAACGAGGCCTTCGCCGCCCAGGCCTGCGCGGTGAACAAGGGGCTCGGGCTCGATCCGGCGAAGGTGAACGTGAACGGCGGGGCGATCGCCCTCGGCCACCCGATCGGCGCCTCGGGCGCGCGGGTGCTGACGACGCTGCTGTTCGAGATGCGGCGGCGCGGCGCGAAGCGGGGCCTTGCCACGCTGTGCATCGGCGGCGGCATGGGCATCGCCATGTGCGTTGAGGCGGCCTGAGGGCCGCGCCGCCCGGCCGCGGGGCAAGGGCGGGGGTCAGGCGGCCACAGGCTCCCCGAAAGCGGCGAGGATCGCGGCGGCGAGGTCCTCTCCCGCCCAGCCGACCGACTTGAACAGCGTGATCTCCTCCGCCCGCCTGCGCCCGGGATGGGCGCAGCGGCAGAGATCGGCGAGCGAGGCGGCGATTCGCTCGGGCGCGAAGCGGCCTTCCCGGATGGCGAGCAGGAGGTCGCCGCCCTCGGCCAGCGCGCCCTCGCGCGTGTCCACGAAGACGCTGGCGCGCGCCACCGCCTCGGCGTCGGCCTCGCGCATCGTGGGCGTGAAGCCGCCGATCAGGTCGAGATGCGTGCCGGGCGAGACGCGGGCGCCGGCGATGAGGGGCTCGCTCGCGAGGGTTGCCGCAGAGACGATGTCGTAGCCGCCAGGGTCGGGGGTGGGGTCGGTGGTGGCGGGCAGGCCCGCATCCCGCAGCCTTGCGGCCAGGCGTTCCGCATGGGCCGGGGTGCGCGACCAGACCCCGATCCGCTCGAGCGGGAAGGCCGAAGCGTAGCAGGGGGCAAGCGCGGCGGCGATCCGCCCCGAGCCCAGGATCTTGAGCCGCCGGCTGTCCGGCCGCGCGCAGAAGGAGGCGGCGAGCACCGAGGCGGCGGCGGTGCGCCGGTCGGTCAGCTCGCCGCCGTCCAGCAGCGCAAGCGGCTCGCCCGAGGCGCGGTCGGAGAGGAGGTAGGTGGCGCGCACCGCGGGCAGCCCGGCGGCGGCGTTTGCGGGGGAGAACTGCACCGTCTTGACGCCGAGGAAGCGGGCGTTCCAGGCGGGCATCAGCAGCAGCACGCCGCCCTCCGGCAGGTCATGGCGGTGGCGGAGCGGCGCCTCGCAGCCGGCGGCGAACATGGCGCGCAGCGCGGCGATCAGGGCGCCCCAGGGCAGGGCGCGGGCGATGTCGTGGCGGTCGAGGATGCGCATGGCGTCTTGGGCTCCGGGCGCGATGGTGCCGCGCGCCGCCTCCGCCGCCCACCCCCCTGCCGCGATTCTGCCGCATTGCGCCCGGCCTCGCCCCGGGCTACGCAAACGCAGGGATGATGCGCGCGGCCGGCATGGGCGCGCGTGTCGGGGGTGCGGCTTCCCATGGCACGGCGCTTGCTGGCTTTGCCGGCACGGCCCTGCCGGCGTTTCGGCCGCGCACGCGCCCCCGCCCCGTTTCGGGGCGGGGCGACAGAACGAGGAGACGATGATGAAGGCCTTCCGGCGAACCATTCTCGGCGCGCTCGGCGTGGCGGCGATCGCGGCGGCGGGCGTGCCTGCGGCACTCGCCCAGTCGCAGTCGCCGACGCTCGACGCCATCCGGGCGCGCGGGCAGCTCATCTGCGGCGTGAACACCGGGCTTGCCGGCTTCGGCCGGCCCGACGCGCAGGGCGTGTGGCGCGGCTTCGACGTGGACTACTGCCGCGCCGTGGCGGTGGCGATCTTCAACGACCCGAACCGGGTGCGCTTCGTGCCGCTGACGGCGCAGCAGCGCTTCCCGGCGATCCAGTCGGGCGAGGTGGATGTGCTGATCCGCAACACCACCTGGACGCTGACGCGCGACGTCTCGCTCGGCCTCGACTTCACCGGCATCAACTTCTACGACGGCCAGGGCTTCATGGTGAGGGCCTCGCTCGGCGTGCGGCGGGCGAGCGAACTCAACGGTGCGACCATCTGCGTGCAGCCCGGCACCACCACCGAGCGCAACCTGACCGACTGGGCGCGCGCCAACCGCATCCAGTTCACGCCCGTGGTGATCGAGCGGCTGGAGGAGGTGGTGCAGGCCTATCTCGCCGGCCGCTGCGACGCCTACACCACCGACGTCTCGGGCCTTGCCGCGACGCGCTCCACCCAGCCGAACCCGGCCGAGCACGTGATCCTGCCGGACGTGATCTCGAAGGAGCCGCTCGGCCCCTCGGTCCGCCACGGGGACCAGCGCTTCGCCGACCTCGTACGCTGGATCCATTTCGGCCTGCTCACCGCCGAGGAGCTCGGCATCACCCAGGCCAATGTGGCGCAGGCGGCGGCGAGCGACGAGCGGCCGGCGGCGCAGCGCCTGCTCGGGCGCACGGGCGGGCTCGGGCAGATGCTCGGCGTGGACGACGCCTTCATGCGCAACATCATCGCCGCACTCGGCAACTACGGCGAGATCTTCCAGCGCAACCTCGCCCCCCTCGGCCTGCAGCGCGGGCCGAACGCGCTGTGGAACCAGGGCGGGCTGCAGTACGCGCCGCCCTTCCAGTGATCGGCTGACCGGGCCGGGGCGCGCGCCGCCCCGGCCCACCCGCCCCCTCGGGGGCCAAGAGAACACCGACAGGGCAAGGCGACACGAACCGCATGTCAGAACCCGCTCGCGCCGCGCCGCGCCGCCTGCCGCCGAGACGCTCCATGCGGCTGTCCTGGTCGGACGAACGCTTCCGCGGCATCGTCTGGCAGGTGCTGATCGTCGCCCTCGTGGTG
Organism: Acetobacteraceae bacterium; assembly: GCA_025055335.1. Classification (GTDB taxonomy): domain Bacteria; phylum Pseudomonadota; class Alphaproteobacteria; order Acetobacterales; family Acetobacteraceae; genus JANWXJ01. The sequence continues at coordinate 8,324 of JANWXJ010000168.1, read as the reverse complement.
GGCACGATCTGGTGGCTGTGGCAGAACACCACGCACAACCTGCGCACCCGGAACATCGCCACCGGCTTCGACTTCCTGTGGCGCGAGGCCGGGCTGCCGATCGGCGAGAGCCTGATCGCCTACAGCCCGGCGGATTCCTACTTCCGCGCGCTGCTTGCGGGGCTGCTCAACACGCTCAAGGTGGCGCTCGTCGGCATCGTGCTGGCGACCGTCCTCGGCACCTTGATCGGCATCGCCAAGCTGTCGCGCAACTGGCTGCTCTCGCGCGTCGCGGGGGCCTATGTCGAGATCATCCGCGACCTGCCTCTGCTGCTTCAGCTGCTGTTCTGGTACGCGCTGATGCAGCTGCTGCCCGGGCCGCGCCAGGCGCTCAACCCGATCGAGGGGGTGTTCCTCTCCAACCGCGGCATGAAGCTGCCCTTCATCCACTGGCAGGACGCCCACACGGCGGCACTTCTCGCCTTCGCCGCGGGCTGTGCCGGGGCGTGGCTCTATGCGCGGGCGCGCCGCGCGGCGCAGATGCGGGACGGCCAGCCGCGCGCGGCGTGGCCGGGCGCGCTCGTGCTGATGCTCGGGCTGCCGCTTGCGGTCTGGGGCGCGATGGGCGCGCCCTTCGAGCCGGACATGCCGCGGCTTGTGGGCTTCAACTTCCGCGGCGGCCTCACCCTCACGCCGGAATACGCGGCGCTGCTGATCGGCCTCGTCACCTACACCGCCGCCTTCATCGCCGAGATCGTGCGTGCCGGGATCCTCGCGGTGAACCAGGGGCAGTGGGAGGCCGCCCAGGCGCTCGGCCTGCCGGGCGGGAAGACGCTCCGCCTCGTCGTGCTGCCGCAGGCGCTGCGCGTGATCATCCCGCCGCTGACGAGCCAGTTCCTGAACCTGACGAAGAACAGCAGCCTCGCGGTGGCGATCGGCTACCCGGACATCGTCTCCATCGCCAACACCACGCTGAACCAGACGGGCCAGGCGATCGAGGGCATCGCCATCATCATGCTGGTCTACCTCACGATCAGCCTGTCCATCAGCCTGTTCATGAACTGGTACAACGCGAAGATCGCCCTGGTGGAGCGCTGAGCCGATGAGCGACATCACAGCGCCCGTCCGCTTCACCCCCGCCGCCCCCCGCACGCCGCCGCTGCTGGCGGCGGGCCCGATCGGCTGGCTGCGCGCCAACCTCTTCTCCTCCTGGCTGTCCACCGCTGTTACGCTGCTGCTCGGCTATCTGCTGGTGCGCTGGGCGATCGGCTTCGTGGACTGGGCCTTCGTGAAGGCGATCTGGTCGGTCGAGACCGGCGCCGACGGCCGCCCGCAGACGCAGCCCTGCCGCCTCAACCGGGAGGGCGCCTGCTGGGCGGTGGTGACGGAGAACCACCGCTTCATCCTGTTCGGTCTTTATCCCTACGAGGAGCAGTGGCGCCCGCTCCTCGCCTGCGTCCTGTTCGTCGGGCTCTACGTCGTTTCCGCCATGCGGCGCTTCTGGCGCAAGGAACTCGCGATCATCTGGCTCATCACGCTGACAGTGATCGGCATCCTGATGTGGGGCGGGGTGTTCGGCCTGACCTATGTGGACCAGGAGCGCTGGGGCGGGCTGCCGATCACCCTGATCCTGTCCACCTTCGGGCTCGCCTTCGCCTTTCCGCTCGCCATCCTGGTCGCGCTCGGGCGGCGGTCGAGCCTGCCCGCGATCCGCATCATCTGCGTGCTCTACGTGGAGCTGATCCGCGGCGTGCCGCTGATCAGCCTGCTGTTCATGGCCTCGGTGGTGTTCCCGCTGTTCCTCCCCGAGGGCCTGAACATCGACAAGCTCCTGCGCGCGCAGGTGGCCGTCATCCTGTTCGCCGCCGCCTATCTGGCCGAGGTGGTGCGCGGCGGTCTGCAGGCGCTGCCGCGCGGCCAGTACGAGGCCGCGGACGCGCTCGGCCTCTCCTACTGGCAGAAGACCGGCCTCATCGTCCTGCCCCAGGCGCTGCGCATCGTGATCCCGCCGCTCGTCAACACCTTCATCGGCTTCTTCAAGGACACCTCGCTCGTGCTGATCATCGGCATCTACGACCTGACGAACGCGGCCAAGACGGCGATCGTGGAGCCCGCCTGGGTCGGCTTCGGGCCGGAGGTGTACCTGTTCGTGGGCACGATCTACCTGGTGTTCTGCTTCGCCATGTCGAAATACAGCCACGGGCTGGAGGCGGAGCTCAACCGCCACCGCCGCCGCTGACCGGAGGCACGCGAGATGACCGACAGCGCCGAACTTCCCGTCGCCTCCGCCGCGCGCGCCGACGGCCCCCCCGCGATCCTGCTCGAGAAGGTGAACAAGTGGTACGGGCAGCTGCATGTGCTCAAGGACGTGTCGCTGTCGGTCGCGATGGGGGAGCGGGTGGTGGTCTGCGGCCCGTCGGGCTCGGGCAAGTCCACCATGATCCGCTGCATCAACCGCCTGGAGCAGCACCAGGAGGGGCGCATCGTCGTGGACGGCATCGAGCTGTCGGACGACCTGCGGGCGCTCGACGCCATCCGCCGCGAGGTCGGGATGGTGTTCCAGTCCTTCAACCTGTTCCCGCACCTGACGGTGCTCGACAACTGCACCCTCGCGCCGATCTGGGTGCGCAAGATGCCGAAGAAGGAGGCCGAGGACCTGGCGATGGAATACCTCCGCCGGGTGAAGATCCCCGAACAGGCGCGGAAGTATCCCGGCCAGCTGTCGGGCGGGCAGCAGCAGCGCGTGGCGATCGCCCGCGCCCTCTGCATGAAGCCCAAGATCATGCTGTTCGACGAGCCGACCTCGGCGCTCGACCCCGAGATGATCAAGGAGGTTCTCGACGTGATGGTCGAGCTTGCCGCCACCGGCATGACCATGATGGTGGTGACGCACGAGATGGGCTTCGCCCGGCAGGTCGCCGACCGGGTGGTGTTCATGGACCAGGGCGAGATCGTCGAGGTGGGCACGCCGGGCGAGATCTTCGGCAGCCCGCGCACCGACCGGCTCCGCCTGTTCCTCTCCCAGATCCTGCGGGGGCACTGACGACGGCGGGACAACCCGGCCGCGCGCGCGCCGCATGGCGCCGCCGTTGCGCAGCCGGGCAGGCGGCGTCATGTTGCGCCGCGGCAAGCCTCCGGGCGCGACCGCAGTGAACGACCACACCATCAAGCACAATCCGGGCGGCGCGGACCGCCCGCTGACGCCGGCGCTGTTCATCGGCGTGCTCGGCGTCGTCTACGGCGACATCGGCACCTCGCCGCTCTACGCGATGCGCGCCTCGGCGCAGCACTTCGCCGAGGACGGTCTGGAGCGGTGGGAGATCCTCGGGCTTCTCAGCCTGATCTTCTGGTCGCTCAATCTCGTCGTCACGCTGAAATACGTCACCTTCGTGCTGCGCGCCGACAACCGCGGGGAGGGCGGGATCCTGTCGCTGATGGCGCTCGCCCAGCGCAGCGTCTCCTCGCCGCGCCTCGCCGCCGCGGCGGGGGTGATCGGCATGGTCGGCGCCTGCCTGTTCTTCGGCGACGGCGTCATCACCCCCGCCATCTCCGTGCTGTCGGCTGTCGAGGGCCTCAAGGTGGTGCATCCGGCGCTGGAAGGCATCGTCGTGCCGATCGCGGTCGCCGTCCTGCTCGCGCTGTTCCTCGTGCAGCGCGGCGGCACCGAGGCGGTGGGGCGGGTGTTCGGGCCGGTCTGCCTGCTGTGGTTCCTCGTCATCGGGCTGCTCGGCCTCCTCGAGATCGCTCAGCAGCCCTCGGTGCTGGCGGCGCTGTCGCCGCACTACGCGGTGCGGTTCTTCCTCGAATACGGCTTCCTCGCCTTCGTCGCCTTCGGCCTCGTCGTGCTCGCCGTCACCGGCGCGGAGGCGCTCTATGCCGACATGGGCCATTTCGGCCGCAAGCCGATGCGTGCGGCGTGGCTGTTCTTGGTGCTGCCGGCGCTCTGCCTCAACTACTTCGGCCAGGGCGCGCTGCTGCTGTCGGACCCGGAGACGATCGCCAACCCCTTCTACCTGCTGGCGCCCGAGTGGTTCCGCCTGCCTCTCGTGTTCCTCGCCACGGCGGCCACCATCATCGCCAGCCAGGCGATGATCTCGGGCGCCTTCTCGATCGCGCGGCAATGCGTCCAGCTCGGCCTGCTGCCGCGGCTGACGGTTCGCCACACGAGCGAGACGGCGGAAGGCCAGATCTACCTGCCGCAGGTGAACTTCGCGCTGCTCGTCGGCGTGCTTGTGCTGGTGCTGTCCTTCCGGGATTCCGACAGCCTCGCCGCCGCCTACGGATTCGCCGTCACCGGCACCTTCATCTGCACGACGCTGCTCGCCGCGCTGGTCTACGCCTCGCGGTTCCGCTGGCCGGTCGCCCTCGTCGTGTCCGTGTTCGGCGCCTTCCTGCTGCTGGACGCGACGTTCTTCGCCGCCAATGTGCTGAAGATCCCGGATGGCGGCTACGTGCCGCTGCTGATCGGGACGGTGCTGTTCCTGCTGATGTCCACCTGGCGCACGGGGCGGGAACTGCTGTTCGCCCGCTTCCGGCAGGACAGCCTGCCGCTCCGCTCCTTCGTCGCGCGGCTGCCCGCCTCCCGCACCCTGCGCGTGCCGGGGACGGCCGTGTTCATGACGAGCCAGGCGGATTACGTGCCCTCCGCCCTGCTGCACAACCTGAAGCACAACAAGGTGCTGCACGAGCGCGTGCTGTTCGTGACGGTGCAGACCGAGGGCGTGCCCCAGGCCTCCCAGCGCGCCGAGGTGGAGGAGCTCGCCCCCGGCATCCACCGCATCGCGCTGCACTACGGCTTCCTCGAAAGCCCGAACATCCCGCGCGATCTCGCCGCCCTGGCCGACAAGGGGGTTGCGCTCGAGCCGATGCAGACCTCCTATTTCCTCGGACGGGAGACGGTGGTGGCAGGGTCGGTCCCGAAAATGTCGCGCTGGCGCCAGTGGCTGTTCGGCCTGATGAGCCGCAACGCCGTGCCGGCCACCGAGTTCTTCCGCATCCCGGCGGACCGGGTGGTCGAGCTCGGGGCGCGGGTGGCGATCTGACGTCATGCAGCGCATCACCCTCCTCCCCGCCGAGGACGCCGCCACGGGACGGTGGGAACTCACCGTCCTCCTCGACCGCGACGGCTACCCGGATACCGCGGCCTGGCAGGACTCGTGGACGGTGCGCCGGACGCGGGCGGACGGCACGGAAGAGGTCGGCGACGTGGTGCCCGACGGCGCCGGCGGCTGGCTGTTCCGCATCCCCCCGGACGACGATTCGCCGCCCGCAGCGCAGTGGCCGGCCGGCGGCCCGCCGCTCCATCCCGGCGCCGTGGTGCTGCTGCGCGGGCCGGACGGAACGGCGCATGACTGGCGGGTGGTCGCCGTCACCGCCGCCGAAGGGTAGGCGCTGTCGGCTCATACCCGGCGCTGTGGCCCGCCCTGTTCCGGCTGGCCGGCATCGGCGAGGAAGGACAGGGGGCCGTCCCGCCGGTATTTCCGAGGCGCGGCATGCTTGCCCCGACGGATCATGGCGGCGATCCCGCGCGGGCGCGGGTTCCCCGCTGCGGCGTCGGCCGAAGGCGGGGCCGGGCGGCGCCTGCCGTCCCGCGGGCGGATCGCAGCGGCCAAGCGCACCGGCGAAGGCTGCCGCTCCCGCGGCGCAGCGCGCTCATGCCGCGCCCCTCCCCTCAGCCCCTGCCGGGCCCGAGCACCGGCCCCAGCGCGTCGAGGAAGTCCTGCGGCGAAGGCGCATCCGCAAGGCTTCGGGCGATACGCGCATGCAAGGCGGGATCCGCCGCCTCTGCCAGCACGCGCGCAAGGTCGCGCGCCGAACCGGGCGTCGCGTGCAGCCCGTCGAGCCCGGGGCGCACCTTCTCCGCCATGCCGCCGATGCCGGAGACGATCAGCGGCACCCCGGCGCGCTTCGCCTCCAGGATCACCATCGGCGAGTTCTCCCACCAGACCGAGGGCACCACCACCCAGCCCGCCTCGGCCATGCGGTCCAGCACCTCGGTGGGATGGTAGCGGCCGCGGAAGCGGACGGCGCCGCCGAGTTGCGAGAGCAGCGGGGCAAGCGCGGGGAACATCCCGACCACCTCCTCCGCGCCGCAACCGTGGACGTCGAGCGCGATCCCCGGCCGTTCCTCCCGCGCGAGGCGCAGCGCCGAGAGCAGCACGTCGAGCCCCTTGAAGGGGGTGGGCTGGCCGAAGAAGGCGAAGCGCGCGGCAAGGTCCGGCGCCGGCGGGCGGCGCGGCCGCGCCGCCAGCGCGGGGTCGAGCGGGTTCTCGACGACGAAGCCCGCTCTTGGCACGAAGCCCCATTCGGCGTAGCGCCGCCGCAGGAAGTCGGAGGGGAACACCACCGCGTCGAACAGCGACAGCGCGCGGAGGAATGCGGCGCGGCGCAGCGCGAAATGCGCGGGGGCGCGGCCCGGGAAGCAGGCGGCGCAGGCCTCCGGCGCGGCAGCCGCGCACAGCGCGCCGTCGGCGGTGCGCACCATCTGGCCATGGTTGGCGCAGATCGCGAGCATCTCGTGCAGCGTCAGCACCAGCCGCGCCTCCGGCCGTGCGGCGCGCAAGGCGGCGACGAGATCGAGGCCGACGCGCCAGAGATGGTGCAGGTGGAACACGCCCGCGCCGGTGGCGAGCAGCCGCGACAGCAGGGCCCGCCGCGCCGGATCCTCGGCCCAGGCGAGGCGGTCCTCCTCCATCGCGGCCGCGTCGTACAGGCTCTCGCCCTCGGGAAGGGCAGGCCATTCGGCCGGAGGCTGTTCGGCAGCGGCGATCAGCACCGCCGTGCGGCCGGCGGCGCGCAGCGCCCGCACCTCGCGCCAGGCCGCCATTTCGCCGCCCCCGCGCGACAGCGCCGGATGCGCGTGGGCGATGACGCAGACGTCTACGGAGCCGCCCATGGCGCAGCACCCTCCCCGGCGAGGTGCAGCACCGCCGCCGCCTCGTCGCCGCCCGCGCGGGCGAGGGCGGCCAGCGCCGGCAGCGCCCGTCCGGCGAGCGCGGGCGGGAAGGGCCGCCTCTCCGGCGCGGGTGCGAGCGCGGCGGCAAGGCTCTGCGGCCCGGCCGGCACCAGCGCGGTCCGGGCGTAGCCACCCTGCCGCGCCGCATCCGCAAGGCTCCTCGCCACCCCGACAGGCAGCGACAGGCGCGGGCGCAGCCAGCGCCCGGCCTCCTGCGCCTCGGGGCCGGCCAGTAGCAGCGCGACGAACCGGCGGGCCAGCACCGGCTCCGCCAGCACCAGCAGCCGCCGCAGGAAGGGATCGGAAAGCCCTGCGGGCAGAAGCACCTGCGGCGCGCCGGGCTCCGGCACGGCGGCGAGGCCGGCGGCCAGAGAGGCAAGACGCTCCCGCCGTTCGGCCAGCGCCAGGCTGCGGAACGCGGAGGCCTCGGCCGGCGAGGCCACGCGCGCCGCGATCGCCCCGATCGCCTCCGCCATCGCCGGCGCGTCGGACCGTCGGGCGGGAAGCCGGCCGCAACGCCCGGCCGCAGCCCCGACGAGGCCGACGGGAGGGGGCGCCAGCGGCCGCAGCGGCGCGAAGGCGATGCGCAGGAGCCCGGCGCCCGTCACCAGCGGCGGCGGGCCGTGGAGCCGACTCGGCAGCAGTCCGCCTTCCGCCGTCGGCACCAGGGCCAGCAGATCCGCCGCCGCCGCACCCGGAAGCCACACTCCCGCGCTCCCGTCGGGGGCCAGAAGCGCCTCGCCCGGCAGCGCGGGCAGCGCGGCAAGCCAGCCGCCCAGCACGCCGAACGGCGGCGGCGACAACAACGGCCGCAGCGCCGGCCGTTCCGCGGCGGCGAAGGCCAGTGCGAAGCCGAGCGCCGCCTCCCCGACGAAGGCCGCCCCGGGCGGCGGGCCGGACTGCGGATCGGCGAAGGCAAGCGGCGGCAGGCAGCGGCCATCCGCCGTCTCCGGAAGCAACCGAAGGCCGGGCAGGGCCTCGGCCGGCCCCTCCGCCACCAGCAGCAGGCGCACGCCCCCCGCGACCGGCCGCGCCGCCGAGACAAGGCTCGTTAGCCCGGCGATCCGGAGGGAGGAAGCGCCTGTCGGCGCATCCGCCAGAACGAGCCGCAGCCCGGTCGAGGCGCGGTATGCAGTGACGACGCGCAGCGTCATGGCAGCGCGGAGAGGGCGGCCCAGCCCCCCTCATCCGGGGCGGGGGGCGGCGGTGGCGGCACGAGCCCGGCCAGCACGAGGGCCGCCCGCTCGGCGTCGCGCAGCGGACCGCGCGGCCCGCCGCCGAGCAGCATGGGCCCGTCGCGCCCGAAACGCAGCAGCGGCACCCCTGCGCGCAGCAGCGCCTCGCGCAGCGGGGCGAGGATCGGGCCCTCTCGTGCCGCGTCGAGCGCCAG
>JANWXJ010000131.1 GCA_025055335.1 Acetobacteraceae bacterium | reverse complement strand
TCTCGGTGCGCTCGACCGACAGCATCGGCGGGATGCTACACGCTTTGAAGATGCGTTTGCGCCGCGGGCTCGCCGCCCGACAGCCCCGCGGCCAGGGCGGCGATCTCGGCCCGTGCCGGCAGGCGGCCGAAGAGCACGGTGACCAGCCCGGCCGCGAGGGCGGCAGGCGTGAGCGCGGCGAGCAGCGGCAGCGACTCGGGCGCGATCACCTCGGGCGGCAGCGCCTCGGGCGGCGGCCCGCCCTCGGCCAGACGCTTGAGCGCGAGCGCCTGCGCGACGGCGCGGAACGCGCCCGGCCGGTCGGTCGTGGCGAGCAGCCAGTCCACCGCGGCGATCAGCCCGGCATCGCCCTCCCGCCCGAACAGCCCTGCGGTGATGAGCCCGCGCAGCAACGGCCCCGGCAGCCAGAGGAAGGGCGCCGGGTCGGGCGCGCCCGCCCCCGACAGGAGGGGCGAGAGGAACAGCCTCGCCAGCGCGGCATCGCGCGCCCAGGCCTCGTCCTGCGGGTCGAGCGCGGCGAGCGCCGCATGGCTTGCTGCGCGCCGCCCGGCATGGATCCCCTGGCGCCGGCGGATCGTGGTTCCCTCGGCGGCGAGGAACTCGAGCAGCCGCGCGACATAGAGGCTGCCCGACCAGCGCCGCGCGACCGCCCGGCCGGCCTGACCGAGCGCGATCCTGCGCTCCGGATCGGCGGCCAGAGCCGAGAGGGCGGCGGCAAGCTCGGACGGATCGGCGATGTTCCGGACGGCAAGCGCGGCGCCGTCCGGCAGTTCGGCGAAGCAGCCGGCGGCATGGACGACGACCGGCTTGCCCGCATCCAGCATCTCGACCAGCGAGCCGGAGGCGCTTTCGGTGTTCGGATGCCGGATGTTGAGGAACAGGTCGGCGGCGCGCTTGATCTCCTGCAGCCGGGCGACCGACACGTCGGTCTCGAAGGCGACGCGGCCGGCAAGGCCGAGCTGCGCGGCGAGGGCCTCGAGCTCGGCGACCAGCCCCGGTTCGACCGGCCGCCCCGCCACCAGCAGGCGCAGCGACGCCGGCGCGAGAGCGAGCGCCCGCAGCACGAGATCGAGGCACTTGCTGCGGGCGATATGGCCGAAGGCGACGGCGAGCGGCCGTTCCGTCCGCCGGGTCGCCTCCTGCCAGGCGGCGATCTCCGCGTCCTCGAGCGGGGGCTTCTGGTCGTACGGCAGGCCGAGCGCCAGGACCGGCGCCCGGGTGAGTGGGCGGATGCGGGCTTCGGCGTAGGCCGAATGCACCACCACCGCGGCGGCGGAGGCGACGAAGGGGGCGATCAGCGGCAGCGCCTCGGCGTGGCTCGTCTCCCAGGGCAGGAAGGCCGGGCGCGGCGGATCCGCCAGCACGCCCGACTCCGCCACCACCGAGAGCCCCGCTGCGCCATGCACCGCGGCGACGAGCGCGGCGTAGGCGGCGGGCCCCTTCCCGGCCTCGAAGGCCGCGAAGGCGAGCGAGGGGTGCATCACCACGTCGTGCAGGATGACGACGCCCGGCCTCTCGAGCGCGAGGCGGTTGATGCGCCCGTGGTTCTCGGCGTTGTTGCCGAGGTTGTAGCACGGGTGGTCGAAGGCGGCGAGCAGGTCCGCATCGAACCGGTCGTCGAGCGAGAGGCAAGGACCCTCGACGAAATGGCGCGGGCCGTTGTCCTGCACGATCGGCAGCATCTCGACGCGGGCGGCGTGGTCCCGCCGCGCCGCGGCGAGGATGTTGCGCGAGAAGGCGCCGACATCGGAGCGCGGCCCGAGCGGCGTGATCCAGGCGAGGCGGAGCACCATGGCCGGATGCTGCGCCGATCAGCCGTCCGCCGGCAAATCCCCGCCCCAGGCGATGAACGGCCCGTTCCGCCACCCCTGGACGCCGATGCCGTAGCGGAGCGGCGCGCCCGCCGGCGTCTCCACCCTGCCGCCGGCGGCGAGCAGCACGGCGTGGCCGGCGGCGGTGTCCCATTCCATCGTCGGGCCGAAGCGGGGATAGACGTCTGCCTCGCCCTCGGCGACCAGGCAGAACTTCAGCGAGGAGCCGATCGCCCGACGCTCCCGGACGCCGAGCCCGGCGAGGAAGGCCTCCGTCTCGGCGTCCGCGTGGCTGCGCGAGGCGACGGCGACCGGCGGAGAGGCGCGCGGGCGGACGGCGATCGGGCGTGTCCTGCCGCTGGCGCGATCGGTCCGGGTGGCGCCGGCGCCAACGGCGCCCTGCCACAGCACGCCGAGCGCTGGAGCGACCACGACGCCGGCGACCGGACGATGCGCCTCGACCAGGGCGATGTTGACGGTGAACTCGCCGCTCCCGGCGAGGAACTCCTTCGTCCCGTCGAGCGGGTCCACGAGCAGGAAGCGGTCAGGGATCGCCGCCTCCTCCGGCGGGCTCTCCTCGCTCACCACCGGCAGGCCGGGGCAGGCCGCGGCAAGCCCGGCCAGGATGACGCGCTCGGCGGCGAGATCGGCCTCCGTCAGCGGGCTGCCGTCGGGCTTGGCGCGGCCGGCGATACCGCTCCGCCAGATCGGCAGGATCGCCTCGCCGGCGGCGCGGGCCACCTCCGACAGGAGGGGCAAGAGGGCGGCGGGCGTGTCGGCCATGCTGTAAGCTCCGGGGGCAGGCGGCTTTGCCGCGCCGCTCATGCTCTGCTACCTGCCGGAGCGGAAGGCAAGCGGCGATCAGGCCGCGCCTCGGACCGGACTGGCTGGGCATGGCCGTGACGACCTCGGGTCGGTTGAGCACCCATCTTGCGCGCCTCGAAGCGGAGGCGATCGGCATCCTGCGCGAGACCGCGGCCTCCTTCCGCAACCCGGTGCTGCTGTACTCGATCGGCAAGGACAGCTCCGTCGTCCTGCATCTCGCGATGAAGGCCTTCGCGCCGGGCAAGCCGCCCTTCCCGCTGCTGCACATCGCGACGGGGTGGGACTTCCGCGACATGCTCGCGTTCCGGGACCGGCGTGTGGCGGAGCTCGGCCTGCGGCTGATCGTGCACACCAACCCCGAGGGCCTCGCGCGGGGGATCAACCCGATCACCCACGGCAGCCAGATCCACATGTCGGTGATGGGGACGGAGGCGCTGAAGCAGGCGCTCGACCTCCATCAGTTCGACGCCGCGATCGGCGGCGCGCGCCGGGACGAGGAGAAGGCCCGCGCCAAGGAGCGCGTGTTCTCCCACCGCGCGCCCGGGCATGTGTGGGAGCCGCGCAGCCAGCGGCCCGAGCTCTGAGGGCTCTACAACACGAGGCTCAATCCCGGCGAGGGGATGCGCGTCTTCCCGCTGTCCAACTGGACCGAGTTCGACGTGTGGGACTACATCGCCGCCGAGAACATACCCGTCGTGCCGCTCTATTTCGCGGCGCCCCGCCCGGTGGTGCGGCGTGGCGGCATGCTGATCATGCGCGACGACGAGCGCCTGCCGCTCGAGCCGGGCGAGAGGGTGGAAACCCTCTGGGTCCGCTTCCGCACCATGGGCGACTGGCCGCTGACGGCGGCGCACGAGAGCCGCGCCGAGACGGTCGAGCAGGTGGTGCAGGAACTGCGCGAGAGCCGCGTGTCGGAACGCGCGGGCCGGCTGATCGACAGGGACCAGGAAGCCTCGATGGAACGCAAGAAGCGGGAGGGGTACTTCTGATGCACCCGCCCTCCCGGCCCCCGACGCGCGGGCTGCTCCGCTTCCTCACCTGCGGCTCGGTCGATGACGGCAAGTCCACCCTGATCGGGCGGCTGCTGCACGACAGCCAGCAGATCATGGAGGACACCTACGCCGCCATCGCGAGGGACAGCCGCAGGCACGGCACCCTCGGCGAGGAGGTGGACCTCGCGCTGCTGGTGGACGGACTCGAGGCCGAGCGCGAGCAGGGCATCACCATCGACGTCGCCTACCGCTTCTTCTCCACGCCGGCGCGCGCCTTCATCGTGGCCGACTGCCCGGGGCACGAGCAGTTCACGCGCAACATGGCGACCGGCGCGTCGAACTCCGACCTCGCCGTGATCCTGATCGACAGCCGCAAGGGCGTGCTGACGCAGACGCGGCGGCACAGCTACATCTGCTCGCTGCTCGGCATCCGCCACATCGTGGTGGCGGTGAACAAGATAGACCTCGTCGGCTACGAGGAGGCGACCTTCGACCGCATCGCGGGCGACTACCTCGCCTTCGCCGCATCGCTCGGCTTCACCTCCATCGTGCCGATCCCGCTCTCGGCGCGCTACGGGGACAATGTCGCCGCGCGGTCGGGCAACATGCCATGGTACCGCGGGCCGACGCTGCTCGAGCACCTGGAGGCGGTCGACGTCTCGACCGAGGCGGACAGGCTGCCGTTCCGCTTCCCCGTGCAGTGGGTGAACCGGCCGAACCAGGATTTCCGCGGCTTCTCCGGCACCATCGCCGCCGGACACTGCGCGCCCGGGGACCAGGTGGTGGTCGCGTCCTCGGGGCGGATGAGCCGGATCCGGCAGATCTACACCGCGGACGGGAACCTGACGCGCGCGAGCGCGGGCGAGGCGGTGACGCTCGTGCTCGAGGACGAGCTCGACATCGCGCGCGGCGATTTGCCGGTGCCGCCCGCCGACCGGCCGCCGGTGGCCGACCAGTTCGCCGCCCACATCCTGTGGATGGACGAGGAGCACATGCTCCCCGGCCGGCAGTACCTGATGCGGATCGGCACCCAGTGGGTGCCGGCGAGCGTCACCTCGATCCGCCACCGGGTGGACGTGAACACGCTCGAGGAACTCGCCGCCAAGCGGCTCGACCTGAACGAGATCGGCTTCTGCCACGTCTCGGCGGCGAAGCCGGTGCCGCTCGACTCCTACGCCGACTGCCGGGCGACCGGCGCCTTCATCCTGGTGGACCGCTTCACCAACCGCACCGTCGGCGCCGGCATGGTGGCGTATCCGCTGCGGCGGTCGGGCAACATCCACCAGGAGGCGTTGCTGGTGGACAAGGCCGCGCGCGCGGCGCTCGACCATCAGAAGCCGGTGGTGCTGTGGTTCACCGGCCTGTCGGGATCGGGCAAGTCCACCATCGCCAAGCACCTGGAGCGGATGCTGCATGCCCGCGGCCGGCACACCTACACGCTGGACGGCGACAACCTCCGCTTCGGCCTGAACAAGGACCTGGGCTTCACCGACGCCGACCGCGTCGAGAACATCCGCCGCGCGAGCGAGGTGGCGAAGCTGATGGTGGATGCGGGGCTGATCGTGCTCTGCTCCTTCATCTCGCCCTTCCGGGCCGAACGGCGGGCGGCGCGCGACCTGCTCGAACCCGGGGAGTTCCTGGAGGTGTTCGTGGACACGCCGCTCGAGGAGTGCATGCGGCGCGATCCGAAGGGGCTCTACGCCAAGGCGAGGGCCGGGAAGATCAAGAACTTCACCGGCCTCGACAGCCCCTACGAGCCGCCCGAGGCGCCGGAGATCCACCTGAGGACGCTCGGCTCCAGCCCCGAGGAACTGGCGGAGCGCCTGCTGGAACGCCTGATCGCCGACGGCTACGCCTGAGGGCGGGATTGGCGCGGGGCGTGCGCCGCCCTACCCTCCCCGCCGGGGGAGGACGGCCATGGACGGTGCTGCCGCGGCGGAGGCGCCGCTGCTTCGGACGGACGAGGGCGGAGTGGCTCTGCTGCGCCTCAACCGCCCGGCGGCGCGCAACGCGCTGTCGGTCTCGCTGCTCGATGCGCTCGCCCAGGCTCTCGCCGCCATCGCCGCCGACCGGGCGGTGCGCGCCGTGGTGCTCGCGGCCAACGGCCCCGCCTTCTGCGCCGGCCATGATCTGCGGGAACTGACGGCGGCGCGCGAGGCACCCGACGGGGGGGCCGCCTTCTTCGCCGACACCATGGCCCGCTGTTCGGCGGTGATGCAGGCGATCGCCACGCTGCCGCAACCCGTCATCGCCGCGGTGCGCGGCATGGCCACCGCCGCGGGGTGCCAGCTTGTCGCCACCTGCGACCTCGCGGTGGCCGGGGAGCGGGCGGCCTTCTGCACGCCCGGCGTCTCGATCGGCCTGTTCTGCTCCACCCCCGCCGTGGCGCTGACGCGCGCGGTGCCGCCCAAGGCGGCGATGGAGATGCTGCTGACCGGCGAGGCGATCGGCGCCGAGGAGGCGAGGCGGATCTTCCTCGTCAACCGCGTGGTGCCGGACGGAGAGGAGGAGGCGGAGGCGCGGCGGATCGCGCGGGGGATCGCCGCGCGCTCCGCCGCCGTCGTGCGCCTCGGCAAGCGTGCCCTTCGCGAACAGGAGGGCCTTGGCCTCGCCGAGGCCTATGCCCGCGCCTCCGCCGCCATGGTCGAGAACCTGCTGTGCCGCGACGCGGCCGAAGGAATTTCCGCCTTCCTCGCGAAGCGCGCACCCGTCTGGGAGGATCGCTGACGCCATGACCGCCGCCGACTACGACGCGCTGCCGCGACGGCCCGCCAACCACCAGCCGCTCTCGCCGCTGCTGTTCCTGGAACGCGCGGCCTTCGCCTACCCGGACCGCCTCGCCATCGTGCATGGCGGGCTGCGCCGCAGCTACCGGGAGTTCGACGAGCGCGCGCGGCGGCTCGCCTCGGCGCTCGCGCGGCGCGGCATCGGGCGGGGGGACACGGTGGCGGCGCTGCTGCCGAACATACCCGCCATGCTGGAATGCCATTTCGGCGTCCCTCTCGCGGGGGCGGTCCTGAACACGCTGAATATCCGCCTCGATGCCGGCACCATCGCCTACATCCTCGACCACGGCGAGGCGAAGGCGGTGGTCGTGGACAAGGAACTGGTGCCGCTGCTCAAGGACGCGCTCGCGCAATGCGCGGCGAAGCCCTTCGTGATCGAGGTGGACGACCCGGAGGCGCCGGAGTCGGCGCGCGGCAACACGCTCGGCGGGGAGGACTACGAGGCGTTCCTGGCCGAAGGCGACCCAGGGCATCCATGGAGCCTGCCGCCGGACGAGTGGGACGCGATCGCGCTGAACTACACCTCCGGCACCACCGGCCGGCCGAAGGGCGTGGTGTACCACCACCGCGGCGCCTATCTGCTCGCCACCGGCAATGTTCTGGCCGCCGAGATCGGCCGGCACCCGTCCTATCTCTGGACGCTGCCGATGTTCCACTGCAACGGCTGGTGCTTCCCCTGGACCGTCACGCTGATGGCCGGCACCCATGTGTGCCTGAGGCAGGTGCGCGGCAAGGCGATGTGGGACGCCATCGCCGACCATGGTGTCACCCACATGTGCGGCGCACCGATCGTGCTGGCGACGCTGCTGCAGACGCCGGAGGCGGAGAAGCGCGAACGCCGCGCGCCGCTGCGCTACATGGTGGCCGGCGCGCCGCCGCCCGAGGCGGTGCTTGCGGCGGCGGCGGAGGCCGGCGTGGACGTGGTGCATCTCTATGGCCTGACGGAAGTCTACGGCCCGGCGACCGTCAACGAGTTCAGGCGCGAGGACCACGCTCTGCCTGTCTCGGAGCGCGCGAAGCTGATGGCGCGCCAGGGCATCCGCTACACCGTGCTCGAGTACCTCGATGTGCTCGACCCGGCCACGATGCGGCCCGTCCCGCGCGACGGGACGACGATGGGCGAGGTGATGTTCCGCGGCAACGTGGTGATGAAGGGCTACCTGAAGGACCCGGCCGCCACCGACAAGGCGCTGGCGGAGGGATGGTTCCACTCGGGCGACCTTGCCGTGAAGCACCCCGACGGCTGGATCCAGCTCAAGGACCGCTCGAAGGACATCATCATCTCGGGCGGCGAGAACATCAGCTCGATCGAGGTGGAGGAGGCGCTGTACCGCCACCCGGCGGTCGCCATGGCAGCCGTGGTGGCGATGGCCGACGAGAAATGGGGCGAGCGGCCCTGCGCCTTCGTCGAGCTGAAGCCGGGCGCGACCGCGACGGAGGAGGAACTCATCGCCTTCTGCCGCCGGCACCTCGCCGGGTTCAAGCTGCCGGCGCGCGTGGTGTTCCAGGAACTCCCGCGCACCTCCACGGGCAAGATCCAGAAGCATGTGCTGCGCGCGAGCCTGAAGGCGGGGTGAGGCGCTTCCCGTGCGGGGCGGGATCGGCTAACGCGCCCCGCCCATGGAGATGATCCCGATCCCCGTCCTGTTCTTCGCCCTCGGCTTCGCGGCCGCCCTGGCGCGGAGCGACCTTGCGGTGCCGGATGCGCTGTCCAAGGCGCTGTCGCTCTACCTGATGCTCGCCATCGGCGTGAAGGGCGGAATCGCCATCGCCGCCCCCGGCGGGGCGGAAGGGCTGCTGCCCGCGTTGCTCGCGGGGCTCCTGCTCTCCTTCCTTCTGCCGGTGCCGGCCTATGCCGCGCTGCGCGGCACGACCGGCCTGGATCGGCCGACGGCGGCGGCGGTCGCGGGGCATTACGGCTCGGTCTCCGTCGTCACCTTCGCGGCCGGCATGGCGGCGGTGGAGGCGAGCGGGCTTCGCGGCGAGCCCTTCCTGCCCGCCGTGCTGGCGGCGATGGAGACGCCCGCGATCCTGACCGCGCTGCTGCTGGCCCGGCGAGGCGGCGCTCGCGCGCCGAAGGATCGCACGCGGCTGCTTCGCGAAGTGCTGCTGAACGGGTCGGTCGTGCTGCTGCTCGGGTCCTTCCTGATCGGCTGGATCGGGGGCACGCGCGCCGCAGCCGCGCTCTCGCCCTTCGTCGAGGGGCTGTTCCAGGGCGTGCTCTGCCTGTTCCTGCTCGACATGGGGCTGCTCGCGGCGCGGCAGTTGCGCGCGGCGCCGAAGGCGCTCGATGCGCGGCTCGTTGTCTTCGGGCTGCTGATGCCGCTCTTCGGCGCGGGGTGCGGGCTGGCGGCGGGGCTTCTGTCCGGGTTGTCGCCAGGAGGCGTGGCGCTGATGGCGGTGCTGGCCGGATCGGCCTCCTACATCGCGGTGCCGGCGGCGATGCGGCTTGCCCTGCCGGAGGCGGATCCAGGCGTGTATGTCACGCTCTCGCTCGCCGTCACCTTCCCCTTCAACGTCGTGCTCGGCATACCGCTGTACCTGACGCTCGCCCAACGCCTGGCCGGAGCCTGACCGCATGACGCACCCACGCAAACGCATCGAGATCGTGGTCGAGGCCGTGCGCGCCGAGCAGGTGACGGATCTGCTAGACTCCTGCGGCGCGAGCGGCTGGACGATCCTGCCCGTGATCGCCGGCCGCGGCCGCACGGGCATGCGGCGCGGCGGCGATCTTGCCGGGGTGTTCGACAATGTGCTCGTGCTGTGCATCGCGAGCGAGGCGGTGGCCGAGAAGGTGCTGGCGGCGCGAGAGGAGCTCCTCGGGGCCCGCCCTGCCATCGTCTCGGTGTCCGATTGCGCCGTGATCCGCGCCGAGCATTTCGGCTGAGGCTTCGGCCAGAATACGCGATGGGCGATCCCGCCGCCCCCTGGAGAGTTCCGATGACGACACCCTCGCTCGACGCCATGCTTGCCGCCGCCGATGCGGGCTTCCCGGCAACGCTCGACCGGCTGTGCGCCTGGCTCCGGATCCCCTCCGTCAGCGCGCAGCCGAAGCACGCCGCGGATTGCGCGCGCGCGGCCGAATGGCTCGCGGCGCAACTCGCCGCCTGCGGCTTCGCCGCCGAGGTGAAGCCGACCCGCGGCCATCCCTGCGTGCTGGCGCACCACCCCGGCACCGGGCGCGAGGCACCGCGGCTGCTCTACTACGGCCACTACGACGTGCAGCCTGCGGAACCCTTCGAACTCTGGCGCTCGCCGCCCTTCGAGCCGACGGTGGACGAGCGGCAGATCACCGCACGCGGTGCGGTGGACGACAAGGGCCAGGTGATGACGTGGCTCGAGGCCTTCCGCCTGTGGCACGCGGCGGCCGGCGGGCCGCCCGTTCCCGTGACCGTGCTGGTGGAAGGCGAGGAGGAGGTGGGCAGCCCGAACCTTGAGGCCTTCCTGGCCGAACATCGCCTCTCGCTCGATGCCGACCTCGTGGTGATCAGCGACACCACCGCCTGGGACCGCGAGACGCCGGCCATCCGCACGCGGCTGCGCGGGCTGCTCTACACCGAGATCGCTATCCGCGCCGCCAACCGCGACCTGCACTCGGGCCTGTTCGGCGGCTCGGCGCTCAACCCGATCAACCTGCTCGCGCGCATCCTGGGCGCCCTGCATGACGCGCGCGGACGCGTGCAGATCCCGGGCTTCTACGAAGGACTGGTCATGCCGCCCGAGGAGGTGCGTGCGCAATGGGCCTCTCTCGCCTTCGACGAGGAGGCGTTCCTCCGCGACGTCGGCCTCTCCATCCCGGCAGGCGAGGCGGACTTCCCCGCGCTCGAACGCCTCTGGGCGCGGCCGACCGCCGACATCAACGGCATCTGGGGCGGCTACACCGGCCCCGGGGCGAAGACCGTGATCGCCGCCGAGGCGTTCGCCAAGCTCTCGTTCCGGCTCGTGCCCGGGCAGGAGCCCGAGCGTATCGTGGATGGGCTGAAGCGCTTCGTGGCCGATCGCTGCCCGGCGGACGCGAAGGCGGAGGTGCGCGTCCTCTCCTCCGGCACGGGCTGCGTGATAGACGACAGCGGGCCCGTGTTCGCCGCGGCGCGTGCGGCGCTGGCCGCGGAATACGGGCGGCCTCCCGTCATCGGCCGCGAAGGCGGCTCGATCCCGGTGGTGTCGTCGTTCCGGACGATGCTCGGGCTCGACTTGCTGCTGATGGGCTTCGGCCTGCCCGACGACCGGATCCACAGCCCGAACGAGAAGTTCGAGCTTGCCTGCCTGCGGCACGGCATCCGCAGCCACCTCCGCCTGCTGCACGCGCTGGCCGGGTGATGCCGCCCGGCGCCACCGCGCCCGGCATGGCGTGGATGGCGGCCTCCGGCCCGCTGTTCCTTGCACTGACGACGGTGACGCGCGCTGGCGCAGGACCTGCCGCCCCGGCAGACGCGATGCCTGCGCTTGACCGCCGGCCTTCTCGTGATCGTGCCGTGGATCCCGAAGCGCGGCATGGCGGCGTTCCGCCCGGCCCGGCCGATGGGCCATGTCTGGCGCGGCACGGTCCATTCCGTCGCCTTCCTGATCCGGTTCCACGCCCTGCCCTTCGTGCCGATCGCCGAGACGACGGCGAGCGGCTTCGCCGCGCCGCTGTTCGTGCTGATCGGCGCTGCGCTGTGCCTGAAGGGACGGGTGGATGCGGTGCGCTGGGACGCGACCGCACTCGACTCCCTCGGCGTCGTGGTGGCCATCGGGCCGCAGATGTCGGGGGCCGCGGGCTTCCATGCGGCGCTGATGCTGCTCTCCGCGCCGCTCTTTGCGGTTTCCTTCCTGATCACGCAGGCGCCGACGCGGAAGGACGCGCCGGAGGTGATTGGGGTGTGGCAGACGGTCGGGGTGTGCGCCTTCAGCCTGCCCTCCGCCATCCCGGGGATGGGTATGGCCGAGCACCGCGCCATGGGCGCTGTTCGGGCCCGCCTGGCTGCTCGGCAGCGCGAGGGATTCCGCGCTGACCACGGCGTTCGGGCACGCCGACGTCTCGGCGCTGCAGCCGATCCGCTTCGTCGACCGGCTGTGGGCAGCGCTGTTCGGGTTCGCGGTGTCCGGCGACCTGCCGGCGGCGAAGACGCTGGCGGGGTGCGTGGTGATCCTCGTCGCCACCACATGGATCGCCTGCCACGAGGCGCGGGCGAAGCCGTCGGCTATCACCCTGTCGGCTTCCCGTCCGTCCTGGGATCGGCGGAACTGCCGCGCATGGCGCAGTTCGTTCCGTTCAGCCGGGACCGGGCGTTCCTGCTGCCGCCGGATGCGAAGGACCGGCTTCCGGCCGATGACGTGGCGCATGTCGTGGTGGCGGCGGTGGATCGGGTGCCGCTCGGGGCCTTCGCGGTGCGTCCCGTGCCCGACGGGAAGGCGCAGTACCACCCGCGGCTGCCGCCGGCGCTGCTGACTTCCTGCTACGCGAACGGCATCTTCTCCTCGCGCCGGATCGAGCGGGCGACGCACCGCGACATCGGCGTGCGCCACGTGGCGGCGAACCTGCACCCCGGCCACGACACCATCGC
>JANWXJ010000096.1 GCA_025055335.1 Acetobacteraceae bacterium | reverse complement strand
GGAACGGGAGGCGGCGGAGGCGCGGCTTGCCGCGCAGCGGCAGGCGGCGGAGACAGGGCGGAGCGAGCGCACCGCCCTCGCCGCCGATGTCGAGGAGAGGCTGGGCTCGATCGCCGGCCGCCTCGCCGCGGCCGCCCGCGGGCTGGACGGGGCGGCGCGGGACATCGCCGGCGAGGCGGGCGGCGCGGAGGCGCAATCCGCCGCGGCGCGGAATGCCGTGGGGGAGGCCGCGACCGGAGTGCGGGAACTGTCGGCGGCGGCGGAACAGCTCTCCGCCACGATCGGCGAGATCGCCCGCCAGGTGGAGCGCGCCTCGGCCGTCGCACGCACGGCGCAAGAGCGCGCCGAGGCGGGAAGCCGCATCGTCGAGGGGCTGTCGGACGGGGCCGCCCGGGTCGGCGAGGTGATGCGGCTGATCGGCGAGATCGCAAGCCAGACCAACCTGCTGGCGCTGAACGCCACGATCGAGGCGGCGCGCGCCGGAGAGGCGGGCAAGGGCTTCGCCGTGGTGGCGAGCGAGGTGAAGGCCCTGGCCGGCCAGACCGCCCGCGCGACGGAGGAGATCGCCGCCCAGGTCGCCGCCATGCGGAGCGCGACGGAGCAGGCGGCGGGCACCATCCGCGGCATCGCCGAAGTGATCGGGGAGATGAGCGGCATGGCCGCCGGGATCGCCGCCGCGGTGGAGGAGCAGACGGCGGCGACGCGCGAGATCGCCGGCGCCGCGGCGCATGTCGCGCGCGGGACGGATGGGGCCGCCGGCGCGGTGGCGGCCTCGGCCGAGGGGATCGGGCGGATCGCGGGGGCGACGGCGGGGCTCGGGCGGCTGGCCGAGGACCTCCGTGCCGACGCCGAGGCGCTGACGGGCGCCCTCGGCGACACGCTCGCCAGGCTGCGCGCCGCCTGATCCCGCGCTTTCGGCGCTCCGGCTTCGCCCCTTCCACGGTGCCGGGGCGGGACGGCTTCCCGCCCCGCCATGCCCGCGCCGGAAGCCGCCGCCCCGGCAGGTCGACCGCCCCGGGCGCCGGCGCTAGAAGGACGCCGTGCCCGCCCTGCTCGCCGTCGCGGCCATCACGGCCCTCCGTCTCCTCTGGCTCGCGACGAACGAGCCGAACCTCTACGCCGACGAGTCGCAGTACTGGATCTGGGCGCAGGAGCTGCGCGGGGGCTACTACTCGAAGCCGCCGCTGATCGCCTGGTCCATCGCCGCAAGCACCGCGCTCTGCGGGAACGGGGAGGGCTGCATCCGCCTCACCTCCCCCCTCTATCACGCCGGGACGGCGCTCATCCTCGGCGCCGTGGCGCGCCGGCTGTTCGACGACCGCGCCGGGTTCTGGGCCGCCGTCCTCTACGCCACGCTGCCCGCGGTGTTCGTCTCCTCCACTATCGCCTCGACCGACGCGCCGCTGCTCACCTTCTGGGCGGCGGCGCTCTACGCCGTGGTGCGGCTGCGGGAGGGCGGCGGGATCGGCTGGTGGGCGCTGCTCGGCACGGCCTTCGGCGCAGGCATGCTCGCGAAATACGCGATGGCGGGGTTCCTCGCCTCGCTGCTGCTGCTCCTCCTGCTCGACCGGCCGATGCGGGCGGCGCTCGGCGGGCCGGGGCCATGGATCGCGGCCGGGCTCGGGCTTCTCGTGCTGGCGCCGAACCTGCTGTGGAACCTGCGGAACGGCATGGCGACCGTCCTGCATGTCGGGGAGAACACCAACCTCGACCAGGGCGTGCGCTTCAACCCCCTCGAGGCGGCGGAGTTCCTCGGCGCGCAGTTCGGCGTGTTCGGGCCCGTCACCTTCGCGCTGCTGCTGGGGGCGCTCCTCCGGCGGCAGACATGGACGGAGCCGCGCCTCAGGCTGCTTGCGCTGTTCGTCGTGCCGCTCGGCGCGGTGATGCTGGCGCAGTCCTTCCTCTCGCGCGCCAACGCCAACTGGGCGGCGCCGATCTACGCGGCGGGCACGGTGCTCGTGGTGGCGGTGGCGCTCGGCGCGGCGCGGCGGCGGCTGCTCGGGCTGTCGGTCGCGCTGCATGTCGCGGCGGGGGCGGCGATCTTCCTGCTGCCGCCCGCGCTTGCCGCCGCGGGGGTGGAGTTGCCGCGGCGGCTCGATCCGTGGATGCGCCAGACGGGGTGGGACAGGCTGGGCGCGCGGCTGTCGGAGGTGGCGGCGGCGAACCCCGGGCTCACGCTGCTGTTCGACCAGCGGCGGGACATGGCCTCCCTCGTCTACTACATGCGGCCGCACCCGTTCGACGCGCGGATCTGGGCGCCCGGGCCGCGGCCGCGCAACGAGTTCCAGATGTCCGCCCCGCTGCGGCCCGGCATGGCGGGGCCGTTCCTCTACGTCACGCGGCAGCGGGACCCCTCGCATGTGCTCTCCCGCTTCGCCAGCGCGGAGCGGCTGGCCGAGATCGAGGTGCGGACGCATGTCAACGCCGTGTTGGCCTATTCGGCCTGGCGTGTGGAGGGCTTCCGCGGCTACCGGGACTGACCGGCCGGAAGGTTCCTTGCGCCGCCGGGAGAGGGAGCCAATCTTCGCCCCCAGCCGGGCATCGCGCCCGCAGCCGGACAGGACCGAGGCCATGCTGATCCGCCGCCGCCGTGGATGGGAAACGCCCGAGGCCCACGCCACCCCGGAGGCCCTGGTGGTCGGGCGGCGCGCCGCGCTCGGCGCGGGCGCGGCGCTGTTTGCCGCCCCGGCCCTGGCCCAGCAGGGCCCGCCGATCGCTCCCGCTCCCGACCCCGCCTTCACCGCCATGCGCAACCCGCGCTTCCGCCCCGAGCGCGACATCACCGCGATGCGCGAGGCGGCGACCTACAACAACTACTACGAGTTCGGCAGCCACAAGGGCATCTGGCCGGCGGCGCAGCGGCTGCCGCAGCGCCCCTGGACGATCCGCATCGAAGGCCTGGTGGAGCGGGAGCGCGAGATCGGCATCGAGGAGATCCTCCGCATCCCGGCCGAGGAGCGTGTGCTGAGGCTGCGCTGCGTCGAGGCCTGGGCGATGACGGTCCCCTGGACCGGCTTCGCCATGTCCGAGCTGCTGCGGCTCGCCTCGCCGCTCTCCTCCGCCCGCTACGTGGTGTTCGAGACGGCGATGCACCGCCCGAGCATGACGGGGCTCCGGCAGTCCTGGTATCCGTGGCCGTACACCGAGGGCTGCACGATCGCCGAGGCGGCGAACGAACTCGCCTTCGTCGCGACCGGCATGTACGGGCGGCCTTTGCCGCCGCAGAACGGCGGCCCCGTCCGGATCCTGTTCCCGTGGAAATACGGCTTCAAGTCCGGCAAGAGCATCGTTGCCGTGCGCTTCGCGGCGGAGCGGCCGGTCTCCTTCTGGGAGCGTCTGCAGGGCAACGAATACGGCTTCTGGGCGAACGTGAACCCGGAGGTGCCCCACCCGCGCTGGAGCCAGGCGACGGAACGCCTGCTCGGCACCAACGAGCGGGTTCCGACCCGGCTGTTCAACGGCTACGGTGAGTTCGTCGCGGGGCTCTACACGGGCCTCCAGCACGAAAGGCTGTGGGCCTGATGCTGATCCTGGCGGTCGTGATGCTCTGCGTGGCCGTCCTGCTTGCGGTGGCGTTCGGCTTGGCGCCGCTCGGCGCGGTGATCTACGCGGCCGATCCGCCGTTCCTCAACACGCTGCAGGCGGGCATCCAGCGCAATCTCGGCCCCTGGGTCTGGGACGAGGCGCTGCTGCCCGTGCTGGAGTCCCCGTCCTGGGCCGTCCCGGCGTCGCTTGGCGTCCTGTTCCTGGCCGCGGGGCTGTGGGCGCGGCGTGGGTGAGGCGCTGCCGGAGCGGATCCTCCTGGTCGAGGACACCGCGAGCCTCGCCGCGGTCTATCTCGAATATCTCCGCAACGGGCCGTGGGAGGTGCTGCATGCGCGGGGCGTCGCCGAGGCCGAGCGGCTGGCCGCGGAACGCCAGCCGCAGGGCGTGCTGCTCGACCTCAGGCTGCCGGACGGCGACGGCCTTGCGCTGCTCAGGCGCCTGAAGGCGCGGCAGCCGGACCTGCCGGTGGTGGTGATCACCGCGCACGGGTCGGTCGCGACGGCGGTCGCCGCCATGCAGGCCGGTGCCGCCGACTTCCTGGTGAAGCCCTTCCCGGCCGAGCGCCTGCTGGTGACGCTGACCAACGCGCTCAAGACGGCGGCGCTGGCGCGCGAGGTGAAGGACCTGGCGGCGGCTCGCACGCGCGCGGGCTTCGCCGGCTTCCTCGGCGCCTCGCCGGCCATGCAGGCGGTGTACCGGGTGATCGAGGCGGCCGCACCCTCGCGCGCGACCGTGTTCGTCACCGGCGAGAGCGGCACGGGCAAGGAACTCGCGGCCGCCGCGGTGCACCGCCTGTCCCCTCGCGCCTCGGGCCCCTTCGTGCCGATCAACTGCGCCGCCATCCCGCGCGAGCTGATCGAGAGCGAGATCTTCGGCCATGTCCGCGGCGCCTTCACCGGCGCGGTGGCAGACCGGCAGGGCGCGGCCCAGGCGGCGGACGGCGGGACGCTGTTCCTCGACGAGATCTGCGAGATGGACCTCTCGCTGCAGGGCAAGCTGCTGCGCTTCGTGCAGACCGGGCAGTTCACGCCGGTCGGCTCGACGCGGCTCGTGTCGGTGGATGTGCGCTTCGTCTGCGCCACCAACCGCGACCCGATGGCGGAGGTGAAGGCCGGGCGCTTCCGCGAGGACCTCTACTACCGCCTGCATGTCGTGCCGCTGCGCCTGCCGCCGCTGCGCGAGCGCGGCGAGGACGTGGTGCTGCTGGCCGAGGCGTTCCTCGCCCGGTCGGCAGCCGAGGAAGGCAGGCGCTTCCGGCGCCTTTCGCCCGATGCGAAGGCGGCGCTGCTTTCGCATTCCTGGCCCGGGAACGTGCGGGAGCTCGAGAACGCGATCCGCAGCGCAGTGGTGCTGGCCGACGGCGAGGAACTGACGGCGGAGATGCTGCCGGCCACGGTGCGGGCGCCACCGCCGCCGCGCCGCCAGCCGCCGGCGGCGGCCGAGGCGGGCCCGATCCTGCCGCTGGCCGAGGTGGAGCGGCGCGCGATCGAGGCGGCCATCGCGGCCTCCGGCGGCAACATCACCCGCGCGGCGGCGGCGCTCGGGATCAGCCCTTCGACGCTCTACCGCAAGCGGGCGGCCTGGAGGGTGGCGTAGCTCAGCGCGGCGGCAGGCCGAGGGCGGCGCGGGCGGCGGCGATGGCGCGCCGGGCCTCCTCCCACAGCCCGAGCTGCGGCAGGGCCTCGGGCGGGAACCAGCCGGCCTCCGACACGTCGTCGCCGGGGCGCGGCTCTCCGGCGGTCCACAGACCGCAGAAATCCACGATGGTGTAGTGGAAGCGGGGGGCGCCGGCGGCATCGCGCGAGATCGCGTCCACCACGCAGGCGAGCCGAAGCGGCCCGACCTCGACCCCCGTCTCCTCGCGCAGTTCGCGCCGCGCGGCGGCCTCGGCCGTCTCGCCGAGACGCTGCGCGCCGCCCGGTATGGACCATTCGCCGAGCCGCGGCGGCCGGCCGCGCCGCACCAGCAGCACCTCCTCGCCACGGAAGGCGATCAGCCCGATGCCGACCCAGGGGCGGGAGGGGTATTCGCGGGCGTCGCTCACTCGGCGCGCGGCGGGGCGGGGGGGGCCGGGTCCGGCCCGGGCGCGTCGCGCGGCGGGGCGGCGCGGAACATCGTCGCATGCTCGGGGGAGAACGTCTCCTCCTGCCAGGAGCCGATCTGGAAGGCGAAGCCCCGCCAGCGCGCATCCAGCCGCGAGGCCTCCTCGCCGCCCTCGGCGCGCGGCAGCAGCCAGAGCGTTTGCCCGTCCCGGCGCAGCCGCACATGGATGACGAGGCCGTCGGTGAAGGTCCAGCGGCCCTCGCCGGCCGGCTGGCCGGAAGCCTCGGCCTCGGGGCGCACAT
Organism: Acetobacteraceae bacterium; assembly: GCA_025055335.1. Lineage (GTDB taxonomy): Bacteria > Pseudomonadota > Alphaproteobacteria > Acetobacterales > Acetobacteraceae > JANWXJ01. The sequence goes on along the minus strand of JANWXJ010000096.1, from coordinate 41,667 downwards.
CGGTCAGCGTCAGCGCCTCGAAGGCGCGGGCGACGGAGGCGAGGTGGTCGGGATCCGCCTCCGCGCCCTCGGGCAGCGGGTCGAGCGAGAGTTCCCCGTCAGGATCGGGGCCGCGGCGGACGGCGAAGGGCTCGGCGCCGGGGCGGATGATCACCGCCTCGCGGAAGCGCTCGCGCGGCAGGCTCGCGATCTCCCGCGGCAGCCAGAGATTCGGGTCGTGGTCGGCGGGGATGCGGCCCTCGGCGAGCCAGGCCTGGGGTTCGCCGGGGCGGCGGACATAGGCCGTCTCCGGCAGGTTACCGCCGGTCCGGACACGGCGGCGGCCGATGACGAGCTCGGCGAGCGGCGCCCCCGAGCCGTCCAGCACGCGGAGCAGCGTGCCGGTGGCCCCGGGCTGCAGCGGATCCTCGACCCCGAGGCGCGGCAGCAGGTCTGGGTTGGCGGTGCGCGGCTCCGTCAGGCGGAGTTCCGCAAGGCCGACCAGAAGTTCCCGAACCCGCTCCGGCCGCGCCGGGTAGCCGCCGCGCTCGGCGATGGTCCAGCGCTCGCCGTCCCGGCGGAGGGTGGTGCGGCCGTCGTGGCGCGCCACCTCGATCGTCGCCGCGCGGGCGAGCCGCTCGGCAAGCCCCGGGAAGGCGGCGACATGCTGGTCGAGCGGCGGCGGCGCGGTGCGGTCGGGCGCGAACAGGACCGCCGCGCCGATGGCGGCGGCGGCGGCGACCGAGAGGGCGAGGACGCGGGCGGGGCTCATCGTCGCGCCTCCCTCAGCCCCGCGCCGCGGCCCGCCTGCGGGCGCGGGCGAGCCCGATCAGCACGGCGAGCACGACAAGCAGCGCAGGCACCGCGGCGATGTTGGCGATGCGGAGCCAGGTCTCCAGCGCCTCGATGTCCTGCCGCAGAGCCCGCTGCACGGCGCGGAGCTCGGCGCGGGTGCGCAGGATCTCCTGCCGCGCGCGGTCGATCTCGGCCTGAGTCTCGGAGGTGATCGCGGCCTGCGCCTGCTGGCCGCCGCCCTGGCGGAGTTCGCGCAGCCGCTGCTCGGTGGCCTGCAGGCGCTCGGCCAGGGCCCGCTCGCGCTGGCGGAACTGCGCCTCGGCGTCCCGGCGCATGCGTTCGACCAGGGTGAAGGGCCGCAGCGCCTCGCCGCGGCTGCGCAGGCCGATCAGCGCATCCCCGCCGGCCAGGGCTTCCAGGAGGTTGAGCACCAGCGCGCCGTTGCCGCTGAAGGGGGTTGCCACCTGCTGGCCGAAGAAATCCTGCACCCGCACCCAGAAGCGGTCCTCGAGGATGTCGGCGTCGTTGCCGACGACGAGATTGGCCGGGCCCGAGCTGCGGGCGAGATGCGCCGGCAGGTCGGCGGGGCGGTCCGGGTCCTCGGGCGGGCCGAGGGGGAAGGCGCTGTCCAGCACGCCGCGGAAGCGGGCGAGCAGCACGCGCCGCTGCCCGTCGGGGCGGAACTCGGCGAGGATGCGCGCCGGCTCGGGGTTCTGGCGCACGCGCTCGACCGGGATCGGCGCCGAACGGTCGGAGGAGAGGACGAGGGGCACCATCTCGACCGCCGCGCCCTCGCGCAGCCGGACCTCCCCGGCGGAGGCGAAGGTCACGCTCTCGAGCTGCGCCACCGGCGGATCGTCGCGGTTGATCGCCTCCCGCCCCAGGGTGAACCAGGCGACATAGTCCACCGCCTGCACGCGGTCCTGCGGGGAGGCGCGCACCCGCCAGGCGCCCGAGAGGTCGCCGATCACCTGCCCGCGCGGCGTCTCGATGCCCCAGGCGTTCAGCAGGCGGTCGAGGTTCGAGGAGGTTTCGCCGCCGCCCGCCGCCGGGCGGAAGGCCTGGCCGTCGCTGTGCGGGTCGGTCAGGACCATCAGGCGCCCGCCGCGCATCACGAACTGGTCGATCGCGTAGAGTGTCGGTTCCGGCAGTTCCGGCGGATGGGCGACGAGCAGAACCTGGATCTCGGGGTCGATCGCGCGGGCATCGGCGGCGATCTCGCGCACGGTGAAGAACTGCCGCAGCTGCGTGGCGACGACGAAGGGCTGCCCGGCGCCCGGGATGCGCATCATCATCGCCCGCGGATCGCCCGACAGCGGCAGCGAGGTGAGGATGCCGAGGACCGGCCGGCGCGGGTTGGAGAGTTCGTAGATCAGGCGCGTCAGGTCGGCTTCCAGGAAGCGTTCGCGCTCGAGCTGGAAGAAGGGGATGCTGCGCTCGTCGTCCAGCAGGTTGAGGCCGACGAGGCCGAAATAGACCTGCTCCCCCGACTGGTCCACCGGCACGCCCTGCAGCCCGTAGCCGAGCGCGCGGTCCTCCGCCTCCGAGAAGGGCTCGGGGTCGAACAGCTCGAGCCGGATCTTCCCGCCCGAGATCGCGACGTATTCGTCGAGCATGGCGCGCACGCGCTCGGCGAAGGCGCCATAGGCCGGGATGGTGGCGCCGAGGCGGCGGGAATAGAACAGGCGCAGCGTGACCGGATCTGTCAGGCCGCCGACGATCTGCCGCGTGCCGTCCGAGAGGGTGTAGAGCCGCTGCTCCGTCAGGTCGAGCCGGGCATGGGGCGCGAAGCGCGCGACCAGCATGTTGACGCCGACCGCGAGCGCCACCGCCGCGGCGAGCCCGAGCAGCGCGAAGGCGGGCGAGCGGGCGAAGGGGTGGCGCATGGTCAGTCGGCCTTCCGGTGCTCGACGGCGAGCGTGTTGGCGAACAGCCACACCGCGATGAAGGAGGCGAAGAACACGAGATCGGCGAGCGACACCACGCCGCGGGAGAAGCCGTTCAGACGTTCCGTCACCGACAGCGCGCGCGCCGTCTCCGACAGGAAGGGCAGGTTGCGCGAGAGGAACTCGATCACGATGCCGCTGCCGCTGGCGGCGAACACGAAGCAGACGGCAACCGCGAGCACGAAGGCGATCACCTGGTTCTTCGTCAGCGCCGAGATCGCCGCCCCGACCGAGAGATAGGCCCCGGCCACCAGCAGGCAGCCGAGATAGCCCGTGGCGATCACGCCGTTGTCCGGCTCGCCCAGCACATTGACGGTGACGACGAGCGGGAAGGTGAGGACGAGCGCCACGGCGCAGAACGCCCAGGCGGCGAGGAACTTGCCCGCCACCGCCTGCCACAGGGCGAGCGGCAGCGTCAGCAGCAGCTCGATGGTGCCGAGCCGCCGCTCCTCCGCCCACAGCCGCATGGTGATGGCGGGCACGAGGAACAGGAACAGCCAGGGCACGAACTGGAAGAACGGCGCGAGATCGGCGCTGCCGCGCGCGAAGAACTGCCCGAGGGTGAAGGTGAGGGTGCCGGAGAGGGCGAGGAAGATGACGATGAACACCGTCGCCACGGGGGTGGCGAAATAGGCCGCGAACTCGCGGCGGAACACGGCGAGGAGGCCCCTCATGCGGCGTCCCCGAGCGTCAGGCCGCGGAACACGGCATCGAGGCTGGCGCCGCGGGCGGCGAGCCCGGCCGGGGTGTCGTCGGCGACGACCCGCCCGCGCGCGATGATGATCGCGCGGGTGCAGATGGCGCTCACCTCCTCGAGGATGTGGGTCGAGATCACGATCGCCTTCTCCGGCGCCATGCGGCGGATCAGCTCGCGCACCTCGTGCTTCTGGTTGGGGTCGAGCCCGTCGGTCGGCTCGTCCAGCACCAGCACCGGCGGGTCGTGCAGCAGCGCCTGGGCGAGCCCGACGCGGCGCTTGAAGCCCTTGGAGAGCGTCTCGACCGGCTGCAGCCGAACGCCTTCGAGCTGGGCGAGCGCGATCGCCCCCTCGACGCGTCGGGCGAGGGCCCGCCCGTCATAGCCGCGCACGCGGGCGCAGAAGGCGAGGAAGCCCTCGACCGTCATCTCGGGGTAGGTGGGGGCGCCTTCCGGCAGGTAGCCGAGGTTGCGCTTGGCCTGCACGGGCGAATCCTGCACGTCGTGGCCGCAGATCCGCGCGGTGCCGGAGGTGGGCGCCATGAAGCCGGCCAGCATCCGCATGGTGGTGGATTTCCCCGCGCCGTTCGGCCCGAGGAACCCGAGCACCTCGCCCTTCGCCACCTGGAACGACACCTGGTCCACCGCCACGAAGGCGCCGAATCGCTTGGACAGCCGCTCGATCTCGATCAGCGCGGTCAAGGCAGGCCTCCCGCTTCCGGAGCGCGTTCGTTTACCCGCCGCCCCGGGCTTGGCAAGGCCCGCGCCACCTCAGCCGGCGTTCAGCACCGCCATCGAAACGTCATGGCCGAAGAGGGCGAGGCAGAGCCGCATCGCCCGCCCGCGCGCCGAGGCGAGCGAGGGATCGCGCTCGAGCAGCAGCTCGGCATCCCGGTGGGCGATGGCGACAAGGCGGGAGAACTCGGCCGGATCGGCTTCGGGATCGGCCAGCCGGAAGCCCATCCGGCCGGACTGCCGCGCCCCGAGCGCATCGCCGCCGCCGCGCAGGATCAGGTCCTGCTCGGCGATCTCGAAGCCGTCCTCGGTGTCGCGCAGCACGAGCAGGCGGCGCCTGCCGGACTCCGACAGCCCCGGCGAATGCACGAGCAGGCAGGAGGAACGCGCCGCCCCGCGCCCGACCCGCCCGCGCAGCTGGTGCAGCGCGGAGAGGCCGAAGCGCTCCGCCTGCTCGATGATCATGATCGTCGCCTCCGGCACATCCACCCCGACCTCGACGACGGTGGTGGCGACGAGCAGCCGCGTGCGCCCGGCGGCGAAATCGGCGAGCGCCGCCTCGCGCACCGCCGTCTCCTGCTCGCCGTGGGCAAGCCCCACAAGGCTCGGGAAACGGGCGGAAAGCTCGGCGAAGCGGTCCTCGGCGGCGACCGAGTCGTCGTGCTCTCCGCCCTGGATCGCGCGCACCACCCAGTAGGCGCGCTCGCCGCGGGCGAGCGCGGCGGCAAGCCGCTCCACCACCTCGGGCAGGCGCTCCTGGCTCACGATGCCGGTCGCGATCCGCTGCCGCCCGGCCGGCTTGCCGAGCAGCCGAGTCACCGCCACCTCGCCCCATTGCGTGAGCAGCAGGGTGCGGGGGATGGGGGTTGCCGTCATCGCCAGCACATCCACCGGCTGCGCGCCCTTGGAAGCCAGGGCGAGGCGCTCGGCCACGCCGAAGCGGTGCTGCTCGTCCACCACGGCGAGCGCGAGGTCTCGGAACGCGACCCCCTTCTGGAACAGCGCATGGGTGCCGATCGCGATCCTGGCCGAGCCCTCGGCGATCGCGCGCAGCGCGCGCCGCCGCTCGGCCGTGGAGAGGCTGCCGGTGAGCAGCACGACCGGAACCCCGGCGGCGGCGGCGAGCGGGGCGATGGAGCGGTGGTGCTGGCGGGCGAGAAGTTCCGTCGGCGCCATCAGCGCCGCCTGGGCGCCGGCCTCCACCGCGCGCAGCATGGCAAGAAGCGCTACGAGCGTCTTGCCCGAGCCCACATCGCCCTGCAGCAGCCGCAGCATACGGCGCGGGGCGGCAAGATCGGCGTCGATCTCGGCCACCGCCGCCTGCTGCCAGGGTGTCAGCGGCTTGCCGAAGGCGGCGAGTGCGGCGGCGCGCAGCCGCCCGTCGCCGGTGAGGCTCCGCCCCGGCTCGCCGCGCACGCGGCGGCGGAGCAGGGCGATCGCCACCTGGCCGGCGAGGAGTTCGTCGTATTCCAGGCGGCGGCGCGGCGCGGGGCCGGGCGGGGTGTCGGGGGCGTGCAGGGCGCGCAGCGCCTCGGCGAAGCCGGGCCAGCCCTCCCGCCGCAGCAGCGCGGCATCCTGCCATTCCGGCACGGGCGGCAGCAGGGAAAGCCCCGCGCGGACCGCCCGGGCAACCATCCGGTGGGTGACGCCGGCGGAAAGCGGCCAGACCGGCTCGGTCAGCGGCAGATCGGACTCGCTTGCCGCCACCTCCGGGTTGATGAGCTGGAAGCCCTCGGCATCGGTACGAAGCTCGCCGGCCAGCACCCGCTCCTCTCCGGGGGGCAGGAGCTTGAGCAGCCAGGGCAGGCGGCCGTTCATGAAGCGCAGCAGCAGGGGCGCCCCGCCGGCGCGGACGCGCACCTCGACATAGGGGCGCCCCGAGCGCGCGCGGGCCGCGCGGTGGCTCTCGGCCGAGGCGCGGATGCGGATTCGCGCCCCCGGGGCGGCCTGGTCCGGGCGGGCCACGGCCAGGCGGGACTCGAAGCGTTCCGGCAGATGCAGCAGGAGGTCGGCAAGCCTGCGCCCGCCGACCAGCGCCGCGATCCGCCCCCAGGCGGCCGCCGGCACGCCGGGCAGCGACTCCCGCGCCGCGAGCAGCGCATGGGCGGCCTGATCGTCGCGGGCTGGCGCGGACTCCATGGCCGTCTATATGCCAGCGCCCGAAGGACGCCGCATGACCGAACCCCTCTCCCCCCGCGCCCGCAGGATCCTGTTCCGCGCCACCCACCGCGGCACCAGGGAGGCCGACCTGATGATCGGCGGCTTCGTCTCCCGCCGGATCGCGGCGATGGACGAGTCGGAGCTCGACGCGCTCGAGGCCGTGCTGGCGCACAGCGACGCCGACCTGACGGACTGGCTGATGCGCCGCAAGCCGGTGCCGCCCGAGGCGGCGACGCCGATGCTCGAGCGGATGCTCGACGAATGCGGCGCGGCGGGCGGCGGCGTGCCGGAGGGGGCGCGGCAGGGCCTCGGCCGGGCATGAGCGGCATCACCGTCGGCGGCGCGCCGGAAGGCTTCGATGCGCTGCTGCTCGCCCGCCGCCGGCTGGAGACGGACGGGCCGATCCTGCATGTCTGCCGCGACGACGCGCGCATGGCCCGGCTGGCCGAGGCGCTGGCCTTCTTCGCCCCCGAGGCGGAGCTGCTGCGCTTCCCCGCCTGGGACTGCCTGCCCTATGACCGCGTCTCGCCGAACCCCGAGATCGTCGCCGAGCGGGTGGCCACGCTCACGCGGCTGACCGAGGCGGCGCGCGGGGGGCGCCCGCGCGGCCGCATCGTGCTGACGACGGTGAACGCCCTCGTGCAGCGCGTGCCGCCGCGGGCGGTGTTCGAGGGCACCTCGCTGCCGCTCGCGAAGGGCGGGCGGATCGCGCCGGAACGGCTCGTCGCCTTCCTGGACGCCAACGGCTACGGCCGTTCGGCAACGGTGATGGAACCCGGCGAATACGCGCTGCGCGGCGGCATCATAGACCTCTGGCCGGCGGGCGAGCCGGGGCCGGTGCGGCTCGACCTGTTCGGCGACGAGATCGAGGGCCTGAAGCGCTTCGACCCCGACACCCAGCGCAGCACCGAGGCGCTCTCGGGGCTCGTGCTGCGGCCGGTCGGCGAGGTGTTCCTCGATCCCGCCTCGATCGAGCGCTTCCGCACCGGCTGGCGCGAACTCTTCGGCGCGGCGGCGACGGAGGATCCGCTCTACGTCTCGGTCAGCGCGGGGCGGCGGCATCCGGGCATGGAGCACTGGGCCGGGCTGTTCCATGCGGCGATGGAGACGCTGCTCGACTACCTGCCGGGGGCCTCCGTCAGCCTCGACCATCAGGCCGAGGAGGCGCTCGCGGCCCGGCTCGAGATGATCGAGGACCACTACGAGGCCCGCCGCGCCCCGCCGCGCGGGGAGGAGGCGCCCTATCGCCCCGCCCCGCCTGCGCGCCTCTATCTCTCCCGCGCGGAGTGGGACGCGATGCTGGCGCGCGGCCCGCTGTTCCGCTTCGCCCCCTTCGCCGCCGAGGGCGGGGTGGATGCCGGCGGGCGGCCCGGGCGGCTCTACGCCGATCTCCGCGCCGCCGGCGAGAACGTGTTCGCCGCCTTCGCCGAGGCCGCGCGCGCCGCCGCCGCGGCCGGGCAGCGGCCGGTGCTGGCGGCCTGGACGAAGGGCTCGCGCGAGCGGCTCGCGAATCTGTTGCGGGAGAACCGCTGCGCGGCCCGGCCGGTCGAGACCTGGACCGAGGCGCAGGCGCTGCCGCAAGGTGTGGTGGCGCTCGCCGTCATCGGCGTGGAACGCGGCTTCACGGGCCCCGGCATCGCGCTGACGGCGGAGCAGGACCTGCTGGGCGAGCGCATCGCCCGCCCGCCCCGCCGAAAGCGCCGCGCCGACCAGTTCCTGGCGGACGCCACGGGCATCGAGGAAGGCGACCTGCTGGTCCACCAGGACCACGGGATCGGGCGCTACGAGGGCCTCGTCACCATCGAGATCTCGGGCGCGCCGCACGACTGCCTGAAGCTCGCCTATGAGGGCGGCGACCGGCTGTTCGTGCCGGTCGAGAACATCGAGGTGCTGTCGCGCTTCGGCTCCGATTCCGCCGGCGTGGCGCTTGACAGGCTGGGCGGCGCCTCCTGGCAGGCGCGGAAGGCGAAGGCCAAGCAGAAGATCGCCGACATGGCCGAGGGCCTGATCCGGATTGCCGCCGAACGCGCGGTGAAGCCCGGGCTTCTCGCCACCCCGCCCGAAGGGGCGTGGGACGAGTTCTGCGCCCGCTTCCCCTTCGCCGAGACCGAGGACCAGGCGCGGGCGATCGCCGATGTCCTGGAGGATCTCGCCTCCGGGCGGCCGATGGACCGGCTGATCTGCGGCGATGTCGGCTTCGGCAAGACGGAGGTGGCGCTGCGGGCGGCCTTCGTGGTGGCGATGTCCGGGGCGCAGGTGGCGGTGGTGGTGCCGACGACGCTGCTCGCCCGCCAGCACTACCGCACCTTCCGCGAACGCTTCGCCGGGCTGCCGCTCAAGGTCGCGCAGCTGTCGCGCATGGTGGGTGCGAAGGAGGCGGCGGCCGTGCGCGCGGGGCTGGCCGACGGCTCGATCAACATCGTGATCGGCACCCATGCGCTGCTGGCGAAGGGCATCGCCTTCGACCACCTCGGCCTCGTGATCGTGGACGAGGAGCAGCATTTCGGCGTTGCGCACAAGGAGCGGCTGAAGGCGCTGAAGGCGGATGTGCATGTTCTGACCCTGACGGCCACCCCCATCCCCCGCACGCTGCAGATGGCGCTCTCCGGCGTGCGGGGGATGAGCGTGATCGCGACGCCGCCCGTGGACCGGCTTGCGGTGCGCACCTTCATCATGCCGTGGGACGGGGTGGTGCTGCGCGAAGCGATCCGGCGCGAACGCTTCCGCGGCGGGCAGGTGTTCTGCGTGGTGCCGCGGATCGAGGACATGGAGGGGGTGGCGCAGCGCCTTTCCGAGATCGCGCCGGAGGCGCGGATCGTGGAGGCGCATGGGCGGCTCTCCGCCTCCGAACTCGAGCGGGTGATGACCGAGTTCGGCGACGGCCGGCACGACATCCTGCTGTCCACCAACATCGTGGAAAGCGGCCTCGACATGCCGGCGGTGAACACGCTGATCGTCCACCGCGCCGACATGTTCGGCCTCGCCCAGCTCTACCAGCTCCGCGGTCGGGTCGGGCGCGGCAAGCAGCGCGGCTACGCCTACCTGACCTGGCCGGCGGGCCAGGTGCTCTCGGCCGGCGCGCAGAAGCGGCTCGAGGTGATGCAGACGCTCGACACCCTCGGCGCCGGCTTCACCCTGGCGAGCCACGACCTCGACATCCGCGGCGCCGGCAACCTGCTCGGCGAGGAGCAGTCGGGCCATGTGCGCGAGGTGGGCATCGAACTCTACCAGCGGATGCTCGAGGAAGCGGTGGCCGGGCTGCGCGCGGGCGAGGGCAGGGGCGAGGCCGCCGGGCGCGACTGGACGCCGCAGATCGGCCTCGGCGTGCCGGTGCTGATCCCGGAGGGCTACGTGAAGGACCTGCCGGTGCGCCTCGGCCTCTATCGCCGCATCGGCGCGCTCGCGAGCGAGGCGGAGGTGGAGGCGATGGCGGCTGAGCTTGCCGACCGCTTCGGCCCGCTGCCGGCCGAGGTCGAGAACCTGCTGCAGGTGGTGGCGCTGAAGGCGCTGTGCCGCGCCGCCAACGTCGAGAAGCTGGAGGCCGGTCCGAAGGGCATGGTGCTGGCCTTCCACCGCAACCGCTTCCCCGACCCTGGCGCGCTCGTCGGCTGGATCACGGCAGAGAAGGGGGTGGTGAGGATCCGCCCCGACCAGAAGCTCGCCGTCGCGCGGGAGATGGACGGGCCGACGCGGCTGCGCGAAGCGAAGCGGATCGTCGGGGCGCTCGCCGCGCTCGCCGCGCGGGCGAAGGCGGCGTAGCGGGGGCGCTAGGGCGCCTGGTCGGCCAGCGCCACGTCGAACATCCGGTCGAGCACCTCGGCCTCCTGGGCGCCGGCGATCGCGTGGCGGCCGTTCAGCACGAAGCAGGGCACGCCGCTGATGCCGATGCGGTGGGCGCGCAGGTTCTCGGCGTGGACCGTCGCCGCCTCGGCGCCGGAGGCGAGGAAGCGGCGGCTGTGCAGCGGATCGAGCCCGATCTCGGCGGCGAGCAGCGTCAGCACCGAAGGATCGCCGATGTCCTGGCCTTCGGTGAAGAAGGCGGTGAAGAGGCGCTCCACCATCTCCCCCGCCATGCCGTGCATCGCCGCCCAGCGCACGAGGCGGTGCGCGTCGAGCGAGTTCGGCATCCGGCGGATGAGGTCGAAGCGGAAGCCGATGCCCTCGGCACGGCCGAGATCGGCCAGTGTCGCCTGCAGGCGGCGCGCGCGCTCCTCGCCGCCGAACTTGCGGACGAGGTACTCCTGCCGCGGCAGGCCGGAGACCGGAAGATCCGGGTTGAGCAGGAAGGGGAGCCAGGAAAGTTCGGCGGCGATGTCCGGCCGGGCGCGCAGGGCGCGGGTGAGCCGACGCGTGCCGAGGTAGCACCAGGGGCAGACGAGATCGAGCACGATCTCGACCTGCAGCCGGAGGCGGGGCGGGGCGACAAGGTTCACTGCCACAGGATAGCGTGCTGGGCGGGGCTTGTCGCGGTTGACAGCCGCCCCTGGCCCGCAGTAGCGTTTCATCTACGGACCAAAGTCTTATCCATGAAACAACCCGGGTCCCCGGGGCGGAGCTTGCATGACCGACACCGAAGGCACATGGCACGTCGTCGCCCGCGACGAGGCGCTCACGGAGGACCAGCCCCTTTCCGTCACGCTCGGCGGCCAGCGGATCGGGCTGTACCGGGTGTCGGGCGCCGTCCACGCGATCGAGGACGTCTGCCCGCATGCCTTCGCCCTGCTCTCCGAGGGGTTCGTGGACGGCGAGACGGTGGAATGCCCGCTGCACGAGGCGCTCTTCCACATCCCGACGGGAAAATGCCTGCGGGAGATCGGGCAGCGCGACCTCAAGACCTACGAGGTGAAGATCGATGGCGGAAACATCCTCGTCCGTGCATGACTCGGACAGCCCGGCCTGGGCGGCGGACCACAACCCGCAGCTGAAGCCCTGGCGGCGCCCGGAGCCGGGCTCCGCCGCCGGCAAGGGCGCGCTCGAACGCCCGGACCAGGTGGTGAACCTCGTGTGGCAGACGCGCCCCGCACCGCCGACGGAATACGAGAACGCGCTGGCGGACAGCCTCATCGCCTGCTTCGAGGCCGGTGCGGAGGAGCTGCCCGACCTCGTCGCCGCGCTGAACGCCCGCGGCTCCCGCGCCCCGTCCGGCGAGCCCTGGACGGAGGCAAGCTTCACCGCGGAAATCGCCCGGCTCGGCTGGTGAGGAGGAGGCGATGAACGAGATCAAGCGCCTGAGCCCCGAGGCGGAAGCCCGCCTGAACCAGGGGCTGCTCGGCCTGTGGTATCCGGTGCTGCCCTCCTGGGCGGTGCAGGGCACGCCGGTCGGCATCACCCGCCTGTCGCGCAACATCGCCATCTGGCGCGACGCCGACGGCGCCGTGCACGCCATCGAGGACCGCTGCCCCCACCGCGGCGCGCGGCTCTCGCTCGGGTGGAACCTCGGCGACCGTGTGGCCTGCTGGTACCACGGCATAGAGGTGCGGGGCGACGGCGTCGTGGCGTCGGTGCCGGCGGTGCAGGGCTGCCCGCTCGAGGGGCAGAAGGCGCTCCCGGCCTATGCCGCGAAGGAGATAGAGGGCGCGATCTTCCTCTACTTCCCGATCGCCGACGAGCCGCCGCCGCCGCTCGACCTGCCGGAGGAGATGACCTCCGACGCCTACAGCCGGATGCTCTGCACCGCGCACTGGAAGTGCAACTGGCGCTACGCGGTGGACAACGTGATGGACCCGATGCACGGGGCCTATCTGCACGCGCAGTCGCACTCCATGGCGGAAGGCGACAAGCAGGCCGAGTTCCGCACCCGCAAGACGCAAACCGGCCTCGTGTTCGAGAAGACCGGCCAGATGGGCGTGAACTTCGACTGGGTGGAGTTCGGCAACTCGGGCGCCATCTGGCTCCGCCTGTCCATCCCCTACCGCAGGAAGTTCGGCCCGGGCGGGCCCTTCACCATCGTCGGCTTCGTCACCCCGGTGACGGAGACCTCCTGCCGCGTGTTCTTCTGGCGCATCCGCAAGGTGCAGGGCTGGCAGCGCCACGTGTGGCGCTTCCTCTACCGCACCAGGCTCGAGGGCCTGCACTGGCAGGTGCTGGAGCAGGACCGCGTCGTGCTCGAGGACATGGCGCCTCGCGCCCGCGAGCAGGAGTATCTCTACCAGCACGATGTGGGCATGAGCCGCGTGCGCCGCATCCTCGAGCAGGAAGCCGCCCGCCAGGTGGCGCATGCCTGACGGGCGCACGCACGATCCGCGCCAGGGGCGCTACATCGTGCCTGCGCTCGCGCGCGGGATCGAGGTGCTGGAGCTGCTCGCCGCCTCGCGCGAGGCGGTCGCGCCCTCCGACATGGCCCGCGCCCTCGGCATCCCGCGCTCGACCGTGTTCCGCCTGCTGCAGACGCTCGAGGCCTACGGGCTGATCGGGCGGACCGAGCACGGCAACGCCTTCCGCCTTGCCGCCGGCGTCACGCGGCTCGGCTTCGCCTGGCTCGCCTCGGGCGACGTGACGGTGGCCGGGCGCGCCCCGCTCGATGGGCTGCGCGACCGCACCGGACATTCCTGCCACCTCGCCGTGCGCGACGGGGCGGAGGCGGTGGTGGTGCTGCGCGCCCCGGGCAAGGGCGCACTCACCGGCTCCTTCTCCGTCGGCACGCGGGTGCCGACGCACGCCTCGGTGCTCGGGCGCATGCTGCTGATGGACCTGAGCGACGCGGAGCTTCGCGCACTCTTCCCCGCCGAGCCGCTGCGCGCCTTCTCGCCGCAGACGCCGACGACGCTCGCCGCGCTGAAGGCGAGGATCGCCGAGGACCGCGCCCGCGGCGCCGGCGTCAGCGAAGGCTATTTCGAAAGCGGCGTCTCGGCGGTGGCCGCGCCGGTGCGCGACGCCACGGGCCGCATCGTCGCCAGCATCAACGCGACCCTGTTCGGCGGTGCCAAGGTGACGGATCCTCTCGTGGCCGAGGTGAAGCGCGCGGCCGCCGAGATCTCCCGCGCGCTCGGCCACGCCGAGGGCGAGGCGGCGGCCTGACAGGAGTTGCCGATGGAGAGGGTGGTGATCGTCGGCGCCGGCCAGGCCGGCCATGCCTGTGCCCGGGCGCTCCGGGCCGAGGGCTTCGCGGGCGAGGTGCTGCTGCTCGGCGCCGAGCCGGATCCGCCCTACGAACGCCCGCCGCTCTCGAAGGAGGTGCTGCTCGAGGAGGCGCTGCCCGATCTGCCCGGGCGTCTGCCGCCGATCGAGCCGGGCGTCTCCTGGCGGGGCGGCGTCGAGGTCGTGGCGCTCGATCGCGCGGGAAGGCGCGTGCACACCCGCCACGGCGAGACGATCGGCTACGACGCGCTGGTGCTGGCGACAGGCGGCCGCGCCGCGCGTCCGCCCGTTCCGGGGGCGGAGGATCCGCGCCTGCCGGTCCTGCGCGACATCGCCGATGCGCGCCGGCTTCGCGCCGGGCTGCGCGGGGGGTGGCGGCATCTCGCGATCCTGGGCGGGGGGTTCATCGGCCTCGAGGTGGCGGCGGCGGCGCGGCTGCTCGGCGTCGAGGCGACCGTGATCGAGGCGGCCGACCGGCTCTGCGCCCGCGCCCTGCCGCCCGCGCTGTCGGAGTGGCTGCGCGCCACCCACGAGGCGAGCGGCGTGCGCGTGCTGCTCTCCGCCCGCGCCGCCCTGCTCGCCCCGGACGGCGTGACGCTTGCCGACGGCACGCGGATCGCCGCCGATGCGGTGCTGGTGGCCACCGGCCTCAAGCCCAACGACGAGCTTGCGCGCGAAGCGGGCCTCCCTTGCGCGGCCGCGGGCGGGATCCTCGCCGATGCCGCCGGCCGCACCGAGGATCCGGCCGTGTTCGCGATCGGCGACGCGGTGGCGCTGCGGCGCGAGGGGCTGCCGCCGATCCGCCTGGAATCCTGGGCGCAGGCGAACGCCATGGGGGCGGCGGCGGCGCGCGCCATCCTCGGCCTGCCGGACACGCCGCCGCCGCTGCCCTGGTTCTGGTCCACCCAGGGCAAGACGCTGATCCAGATGGCCGGCCTGCCGGACGGCGCGACCGCGACGGTGACGCGCGGCGACCCCGCCTCCGGCTCCTTCCTGATGTTCCTGATGGCCGGCGACCGCATCGCCCAGGCGATCGCCGTCAACAACAGCCGCGAGTTCCAGCTGGCGCGGCGGCTGGTCGAGCGCGGGATCGCCGTGCCGGCATCCGCGCTCGCCGATCCCGGCTTCGCGCTGAAGGCGGCGCTGCGATGAGCCCGCTGCCGATCTTCCTTGCCGGGCGTTGGGTGGAGGGGCGCGGCGCGCCGATCGAATCCCGCTTCCCGCACGACGGATCCCTCAATGCCGTGGTGGCGGCCGCCTCGGCCGCCGATGCCGAGGAGGCGATCGAGCGCGCCGCCAGGGCGCAGCGGGAGTCCGGCTGGGGGGCGGCGCTGCCGCGCGACCGGGCGCGCGTGCTTCTCAGGATCGCCGACGGGCTCGAGGCCGAGGCGGAGGACATCGCCCGCACCCAGACGCGGGACACCGGCAAGACCCTGGCCGAGACGCGCGCCCTCGTCGCCTCCGCCGCCGGCACCTTCCGCTTCTTCGCCGCCGCCGCCGAGACGCACGAGGAGGAGATCACCGCCCCGCGCGGGCCTTATGCGACGATGTCGCTGTGGGAGCCGATGGGGGTGGTCGGGGCCATCACGCCCTGGAACTCGCCCATCGCCTCGGATGCGCAGAAGGTGGCGCCGGCCCTGGCCGCCGGGAATGCGGTGGTGGTGAAGCCCTCCGGCTGGTCGCCCCTGGTCGGCCTCAGGCTCGCGCGCGTGGCCGAGAAGGCGGGGCTGCCGGAGGGGCTGCTGTCCGTCCTGCCGGGCGCGGGGGCGGAAGTCGGCGATGTGCTGGTGCGCCATCCGCTCGTGCAGAAGATCTCCTTCACCGGCGGCACCGCGACGGGGCGGGCCATCGCCCGGCTGGCGGCGGAGAAGCTGATGCCCGTCAGCCTCGAGCTCGGCGGGAAGTCCCCGACGATCGTGTTCGCCGATGCCGACATGGAGCAGGCGATCGCCGGGGTGCTGTTCGGCATCTTCTCCTCCACCGGCCAGTCCTGCATCGCCGGATCGCGGCTGTTCGTGCAGGAGGCGATCCGCGAACCCTTCCTGGCCCGGCTGGTCGAGCGCACCAGGGCCCTGCGCGTCGGCCACCCCGAGGATCCGGCCACCCAGGTGGCGCCGCTGATCCGCCACGCGCATCGCGATTCGGTCGCGGCGCAGGTCGAACAGGCGCTGGCCGATGGCGCGACGCTGCTCGCCGGCGGCCGGGCGCCGGAGGGCGAGGCCTTCTCCCGCGGCGCCTATTACCTGCCCACCATCCTCTCCGGCCTGCCGAACAGCGCCCGCATCTGCCAGGAGGAGGTGTTCGGCCCCGTCCTCGTCGTGCTGCCCTTCGCCGACGAGGCCGACCTGATCGCCCAGGCGAACGACAGCGCCTACGGCCTCGCCGCCGGCATCTGGTCGGCCGACTACCGCCGCATCTGGCGCGTGGCGCGGGCGCTCGAGGCCGGCACGGTGTGGATCAACACCTACAAGCAGTTCTCGATCTCTACCCCCTTCGGAGGGTGGAAGGCCTCGGGGCCGGGGCTGGAGAAGGGGCGCCTCGGGCTGCGCGGCTATCTGCGACAGAAATCGCTCTACTGGGACCTTTCCGGCACGCCGATCCCCTGGGCGGGGTGAAGGGGAAGCCCCTGCCGCCGTTGCGCCGACGCGGCGTCCGGTCCATCTCTCCGCGTGGCCGGCCCGCCCTGCCGGGCCGGAAGGGGGGGAAGGATGTCCGGGGGGGCGGAACAGCCCTGGATCGCGACTCTGATCGGCGGCATCGGCGCGCCCGATTTCTGCGACCGCCTCGCGGAATCCCTCTC
This sequence comes from Acetobacteraceae bacterium, assembly GCA_025055335.1. Taxonomy (GTDB): domain Bacteria; phylum Pseudomonadota; class Alphaproteobacteria; order Acetobacterales; family Acetobacteraceae; genus JANWXJ01. The sequence goes on along the minus strand of JANWXJ010000096.1, from coordinate 25,481 downwards.
GGCGGGTTTCGGGGTGGACCACATCTGCCTGTTCGGGCTGTCCGAGGCCGAGGGTGCGCGCGCCTTCGCCACACTCGGCCGGATCGACCGGCGGCTCGCCGCCGTGCTGGCCGCCGACTAGGCCGAGCGCGGCTGGTTCCGCCGCGATCCCAACCTGCCAAGGCTGCGCCGCGCCGGCCCGGCGGCGCGTGAGGTGTGCGCGCGGCTCGACGCCTCCGCCTATGCGGCCGACTACTACCGTCGCTTCTTCGCCGCCTCGGGCATCGTGGACAAGCTCGCGCTGTGCCTGCGCGCCCCGGACGGCTGGATCCTCTATGCCAATTTCCACCGGCTGGAGGGATCGGGCGGCTTCCCGGGAGAGGCGCGCCGGCGCCTCGTGGAGGCGCTGCCGGCGATCGGCGCCGCCCTGTCGCGCGACAGGGCGCTCCGCGCCTCCGCCCGGCGGGAGGCGGACATGCTCTCCCCCCTCACACGGCGGGAACGGGAGGTGTGCCGGGGGATCCTCTCCGGCCTCTCCTCGGAGGGGATCGCCCTGTCGCTCGGGGTGTCGCGCAACACGGTGCTCACGCTGCGGCGGCGGGCCTATGCGCGGCTCGGCATCTCCTCGCAGGCGGAGCTGTTCCGGCGCGTGTTCGGGCCGGGCTGAGGCGGGCGACACCCCGGCTCGGCCCTCCCTGCGCCCGTCACATCCGGTGGCGACAGACCGCGCGGCGGGCGCGCGTGCAGCCTTCGCTCTCCGGGCACAAGGGAGAGGGGGAGGGAGCCATGGACGGGATGCTGGCGCGCCGCGCGGCGCTCGGGCTGATCGGGGCGGCGCTGGCCGCGCGTCTTGCCCACGCCTTCCCCGACCGCCCGGTGCGCTGGATCGTCGCCTATCCGGCGGGCGGCGGATCGGACGCGCTGGCGCGGCTGTTCGCCGCGCAGATGGCAGGCCCGCTCGGCCAGCCCGTGGTGGTGGAGAACCGGCCGGGGGCGGCCGCCACGCTCGGCGCCATCGCCGCCGCACGCGCCGCCCCCGACGGGCACACCGTGTTCAGCGGCGATTCCGGCAGCATGGTGAACGCGATCGGCCTGTTCCGCAGCCTCGCCTACGATCCGGTGCAGGATTTCCGCGGCATCGGCATGTTCGCCGACTTCCCGCTGGTGATCGCGGTTCCCGCCGCCTCTCGCTTCCGCACCATCGGCGAGTTCCTGGATGCCGCGCGCGCCGCCCCGGGGCGGATCGCCTGCGGCACGCCGGGGGTGGGATCGCCGCATCACCTGGCGCTCGAGCGGCTGCAGCGCGAGGCCGGGGTGCGGCTCGAGAACGTGCCCTATCGCGGCGGCGCGCCCGGGGTGAACGACCTGATCTCCGGCACGCTCGAGAGCATGATGGTGGATGTGGCCTCGGCCGGCGGGGCGCTGCGGGCGGGACGGGTGCGGGCGCTCGCCACCACCGGGCTTTCGCGCTGGCACTGGCTGCCGGATGTGCCGACGCTGCGCGAATCCGGCCTGCCGGAGTACCGGGCACCCGCGTGGCAGGGCCTCGTGTGCCCGCGGGCCACGCCGGATCCGGCGGTGGCGCGGCTGTGGCAGGTGCTTTCGGCGGTGCTGGCCGATGCGGCGATCCGCGCCCGCCTCGTCGAGATCGGGGTGGAGCCGATGGCGCAGGGCCCGGCCGAGTTCGACCGCACCATGGCCGAGGACCGCGCCTATTGGGTGCCGCTGATCCGCGAACTCGGCATCACCCTCGACACCTGACCGCCATGGCCATCCCGGAAAGCGACATCGATCCCTACAGCGACGAGGTGCTGGAGAACCCCCACCCCGCGCATGCGGTGCTGCGCGACCTCGGGCCCGTGGTGCGGCTTTCGCGCTACGGCGTGCATGCGGTGGCGCGCTACGCCGAGGTGCGGGCGGTGCTCGAGGACTGGCAGGCCTTCTCCTCCGCCCGCGGCGTCGGGATCGAGGATTTCGCCCGCACGAAGCCCTGGCGCCTGCCCTCGGTGGTGCTGGAGACCGATCCTCCCCTGCACGACCGCACGCGCGGCGTGCAGTCGCGCGTGCTCTCGCCGCTCGCGCTCTCGGCGCTCAAGGAGCCTTTCGCGGCGGCGGCCGAGGAGCTGGTCGAGCGGCTCGTCGGGGTCGGCGAGTTCGACGCCGTGCCCGAGCTTGCCGAGGCCTATCCGCTGACGGTGTTCCCGGACGCCATGGGCATGCCGCGGGAGAACCGGCGCTTCCTGCTGCCCTACGGCAACATGGTGTTCAACAGCTTCGGCCCGCGCAACGCCAACTTCGAGGCGGCGGTGCAGGACGCCGCGCCGGTGATCGCCTGGGTGCAGGCGCAATCCCTGCGGGAGAACCTGGCGCCACAGGGCTTCGGCGCCGAGATCCACGCCGCCGCAGACCGCGGCGAGATCACCGCCGAGGAGGCGCCGCAAGTCGTCCGCTCGGTGCTGACGGCGGGGGTGGACACGACGGTCTCGGCGATCGGGGCGATGCTGCATTGCCTCGCCCGCTTCCCCGGCCAGTACGAGCGGGTGCGGGCGGAACCCCGGCTGATCCGCAACGCCTTCGAGGAGGCGGTGCGCCACGAGAGCCCGGTGCAGACCTTCTTCCGCACCACGACGCGCCCCGTCGAGATCGGCGGCGAGACGATCGGCGAGGGCGAGAAGGTGCTGATGTTCCTCGGCTCGGCCAACCGCGATCCGCGCCGCTGGGACCGCCCCGACGACTACGACGTGACGCGCAGGACCGCAGGCCATGTCGGGTTCGGCGCCGGGATCCACGCCTGTGTCGGCATGGCGCTGGCGCGGATGGAGGGGGAGGCGGTGCTGTCGGCGCTCGTTCGCCGGGTGGCGCGGATCGAGATCGCGGGCGAGGTGCGCCGGCGCCGGAACAACACCCTGCGCGGCTTCGCGAGCCTGCCGCTCCGCCTCGTGCCGGCGTGAGGGCCGGGCCTCCTCAGCCCTGGCGCAGCAGCCTGCCCCAGCGCTCCACCTCGGAGAGGTAATGGGCCTGGGCGGCGGCGGGGCTCTCGCTCGGCGCCGGCTCCATCCCGAGGGCTGAGAGGCGCTGGCGAAGCTCGGCGCCGCCGAGCGCGGCGAGGATCGCCGCATGCAGCGCGGCAACCGCCGGGGCCGGCGTGCCGGCGCGCACGCAGGCGCCGTTCCAGGAGCGCATCTGCGCCGCCTCCGGCAGGCCGAGCTCTCCGAAGGAGGGCACCTCGGGCAGGGCCGTGCTGCGCTCGTTCTGCATCACGCCGAGCAGCCGCACCCGCCCCTGCGCCGCCGCCGGGGCGTGGTACGGCGCGGGCGGGTCGAACATCGCCTCGGTGTCGCCGGCGAGCAGGGCGGCGAAGGCGTCGGCGCCGCTGCGGTACTGCACCGCCTCGAAGGCGCCGCCCAGGGTGCGGAAGAGCAGCGTGGGCCCGAGATGCGAGGAGGTGCCGACCCCGGCCGTGCTGCACACCACGGGCCGTTCCCGCGCCCGCGCCAGGAGCCCGGCGATGGAGCCGATGCCGCTCTGCGCCGAGGCCAGGACCAGGATCGGCAGCGCGACGAAGCGGCCGACCATCTGCACATCGGCGCGGGGATCGTAGCCGAGGCTCGGCAGCAGTGCCGGGTTGGTGGCGAGATGGATGCCCGCGAAGCCCAGGGTGTGGCCGTCGGCCGGGGCCTGCAGCACCGCCTGCATGCCGATGTTGCCCGAGGCGCCGGCGCGGTTTTCCACCACCACCGGCTGGCCGAGGCTTGCCGCCATGCCGGCGGCGACGAGGCGCGAGACGGTGTCGGACGGCCCGCCCGCCCCGAAGCCGACGATGAAGCGCACCGGCCGGTCCGGCCGCCAGGGCGCCTCGGCGCGGGGGCGGAAGGGGGCGAAGGGAAGCAGCCCGGCAAGCGCCAGGGCGCGGCGACCGATCATGACGCATCCTCCCGCCTTCGGCCGGCTGGGGCCTGCCGGGAACCGTTGCGCGGGTCCGCCCGGCGGTCAATCGGCGCGGGGGGAAGGGCGCGGCGGCAGGCCGCTCACGCCGTCCTCGGCGGTCCGGCGAAGCTGATGCCGAAGGCGCCGAAGGCGGCCATGTCCACCTCGATCACGTCCACCCCGCGGCGGGAGAACGCCCGATCCATCGCGGCGGCGAGCGAGTCGGCGTCGCCCGCCTTCGCGTGCCGCGCGCCGAAGGCGCCGACGAGCGCGGCGAAATCCGGGTTCATCAGGTCGGTGAAGCCGCGGCGGCCGCCATAGGCGGCGTCCTGGATGTTGCGGATCACGCCGTAGCCGCCGTCGTTCATCAGCAGCAGCAGGATGTCGCAGCCCGCCTCTACGGCGGTGGCGAGTTCGCCCGGGTTCAGCATGAAGCCGCCATCGCCGCAGAGCGCGACGGTCTTGACGCCGGGCCGCGCCAGGGCGGCGCCGATCGCGTGCTGCAGCCCCTGGCCGATGCCCCCGCCGAGCGCATGCACGCCCTGGCGCGGGTCGGAGAGCGGCGGCAGCCGGTTGCCCCAGATGGAGTTGGAGAGGGTGATGTCTCGCACCCAGGGCGCGTGCCGCGGGAAGCGCGCCTGAAGCGCCTCGATCAGCGCGACGTAGGCGCCCGCTTCCTGCCTCGTGCGGGCCACGGCCGCATCGCGCGCCGCCCCGGCGCGGGCGAGCCAGCCGGGTTCGGGCCGGGCGGCCCCGGCCAGGGCGGAGAGCGCGGCGGCGCAATCCGCGACGATCAGCAGCGCCTCCGGATAGCCGCGGCCGGAGGCGGCCGGGTCGGCGTCGATCCGGATCAGGCTGCGCGGCAGGGCAAGGCCGTAGGTGCGCGTCTCGTTCGAGCGCAGGCGTGATCCGGCTACGATCAGGCAGTCGCTCTCGGCAAGCAGTTCGGCGACGGGGGGGCTGGTTGCGAAGGCGCCGAGGCAGGCCGGGTGGGTTTCCGCGATCACCCCGCGCCCGTTCACCGAGGTGAGGATGGGCACGCCGGCGGCGGCGAAGGCGGCCACCGCCTCCCCCGCGTGGCGGGCGCCGCCGCCGGCCAGCAGCACAGGGCGCCTCGCCCCGCCAAGCAGGGCGCGGGCGTCCGCCAGCGCGCGGGCATCCGGCGCAAGCAGCGGCAGCGGCAGCGGCGAGGGATCCCCGGGCGGACAGGGGGCCTGCTGGATGTCGATCGGGATCTCGACCGAGACGGGGCCCGTCGGCGCCGTCCGGGCGACGCAGAGCGCCTCGCGCAGCGTGCTGCGCGCGTCCTCGGGCCGCGAGATGCGGAACGCGGCCTTGCCGCAGGCCCGCAGCATCGCGAGCTGATCCTTCGCCTCGTGGATGAAGCCCCAGCCGCGGTCGAGCCAGGGCGTGTCGATCTGGCCGGTGATGTGGATGAGGGGCGTGCCGGCCGTCTGCGCCTCGATCAGCGCGCCCATGGCGTTGCCCGCACCGGTGCCGGTGGAGGTGAGGCAGAGCGCCGGCCGGCCCGAGACGCGCGTCGCCGCGTCCGCCATGTTCATCGCCCCCGCCTCGCCGCGGGCGGGGATGAAGCGGATGCCGGGCGGGCGGCGCAGGATCGCGTCCAGCAGCGGCATGTTGTGCAGCGAGATCACGCCGAAGCCGAGCTCGACCCCGTGCGCCTCCAGCACCTCCACCACCGCCTCGCCCACCGTCATGGTGTGCGCGGCCGCCCCGGCATCCGCCATCGCCTCAGCCCTTCCAGCCCGGGTCGGGGTCTCCGGCCATGGCGGTGCGCATCTGGCGCGACGGCGGGCCCGCCGTCATCCAGAGGTCGGATTTCTCGGGCGTGCGCGGCCACACCTGCGGCTGGTGCGTCGCCTCGTCGATCTGCTGCACCTCGGCCGTGTATTCGATCACGAAGCCCGAGGGGCCGGCGTAATAGGCGAAGGGGTTGTTGCCCGGCCCGTGGCGGCCGGGGCCCCAGTTGACCGGGTAGCCGCCGGTCCGCATCCGCCCGATGCCGCGCATGTAGGCGTCTATCGAGGGCATCTCGAAGGCCATGTGGTTCACGCTGTTGCGGTCGGCGCGGACCAGCGCGATCGAGTGGTGGTCGGCGTTGCAGCGCAGGAAGGTCATCACGTCCTCGCTCCAGTCCGACACCTTGAAGCCGAGCGCATCCGTCAGGAACGCGACCATCCGCTCCATGTCCACGGTGTTCAGCACGATGTGGGAGGGCTTGCGCGGGCGGTCCGGCGCGTCGGCCACGTCGGCGTGGCGGGCCACATCGGCCGAGAGGCGGAAGACGCGGCGGTCGGGGTCGAGGAACTCGAAGCCGTAGCCGCCGCCGGGCGTCGTGAGCTCGCGCGGGGCATCGAGGATCGGCACGCCCTTGGCCGAGAGCGAGGCATGCAGCGCGTCCACCCCGGCCCGGTCCGCCACGCCGAGGTTGATGCGCACGATGCCCCGCCAGGGCCGTTCGTGGAGGGCGAGGATGTAGAACTCGGGGCCGGTTGCGCGGAAGAACACCGCATCGTTGCTGCGCGCGACCTCGGTGAGCCCCCACAGGGCGGTGTAGAACTCGACCTGCGTCATCGCGCCCGGGCAGCCGTATTCCAGGCCGCGGAGCCACATGCGTTTCTCGCTCATCGTCGTGTCCTCATGGAAGGGCGGCGGAGACGGCGCGGCCCCAGGCCTCGGGATCCTCGGCGTAGGGCGCGTGGCCCGCGCCCGGCAGCAGGACGAAGCGGCTGCCGAGATGGGCCGCGAGCGCGCGGGAGGCGTCGGGCGGCACAATCGCGTCCTCGTCGCCGGTGATGACGGCAACCGGCGGGTGCGCGGCGAGCCAGCCGATCGTGTCGCCGCGCGCAAGAAGCGCGGTCGAGGCGGCAAGCCCCGCGCGCGTCAGCCGCGCCATCTCCGCCCGCACGGCCTCGGCCGCCTCCTGCCGGTGCACGAGCCGCGGGGCGCGGGCGGCGGCATAGGCCTCGGCGCCCATGGCCTCGAAGTCCCTGAGGCGCTTCCAGGCGCCGGGGGGCCACTCCTGCCGGTCGGCCACCGCGTAGCCGCGCGCCGGCGCCGAGAGCACGATCCGCCCGAGGCGATGCGGGTGGCGGCGGGCGAAGGCCGCCACCATCACCCCGCCGAGCGAATGGCCGAGCAGATCGGCCCTGCCGATGCCGGCGGAATCGAGCACCGCGGCGAGCCAGTCGGCGAAATCGTCGGGGGCGGGGAACTCCGCCGCGAGCGGCGCCGACCCGCCATAGCCCGGCATGTCGGGGGCGAGGATTCGCCGCCGCGGCAGGAAGGGCAGGGCGGGGGCGAAGCCCCGCCCGGAGGAGCCGATGCCGTGCAGCAGCACGAGCGGCGGGCCCTCGCCCTCGGCGGCGATGGCGGAGACGGGGCCGGGAAGGATGATCTCGCGCGCCTGCATCAGCCGAACACGAAGCCTCCGTTGACCGGCAGCATCTGCCCCGTGACGAAGGCCGCCGCCGGAGAGAGCAGGAACACGGCGGCCCCCGTCACGTCCTCGGGGTATTGGGCGCGCGGGATGGCGCGGCCCTGCTCGTAGAGGTCGTGGCGCTCCTTCGGCACGTATTCGGTGGCCCACACCCGCACGAGGCCGGGCGCGATGCAGTTCACCGCGATGCCGCGGGGGCCGAGTTCGCGCGCGAGGCTGCGCGTCATGGCGATCACCGCGCCCTTGCTGCCCACGTAGTGCAGGAGCCGCGGCGCGCCCCACAGCGCGGTGTCCGAGGCGAGGTTCACGATCGCCCCGCCATCGGCCATCAGCGGCGCGAGATGCTTCACCATCAGCCAGGTGCCGCGCACGTTCACGCGGAAGACGCGGTCCCAGGTCTCGATGTCGATCTCGTCGAAGGTCTTGCCGCCGATGCCGGTGGCGATGGCGGCGTTGTTCAGCAGCCCGTGCAGGGTGCCGAAGCGTTCCCGCACGGCGGCGGCGAGCGCCGCGATGCTGTCGGGCTCGCCGATGTCCACCGGCAGCGCCGCCGCCTCGTGGCCGGCGGCGCGAAGCTCCGCGGCCGCGGCCTCGGCGGCGGCGGCGTCGAGGTCGCAGAGGATCACCCGCGCGCCCGCCTCGGCGCAGGCCTCGGCGAAGGCGCGGCCGAGCCCGCGCCCCGCGCCGGAGACGAGCACCCTGCGCCCCGACAGGCTGACGGCGGGGAAGGCCATGGGTCAGGCCGCCGCCTTCTTCTTCCGCGCCGCCTTGGCGAGCGCGATCGGGTGGTCTTCCGGATAGTCGGGCAGGTCGGGCCTGTTGGCGCCGAGCATCACCACCATCAGCGCCTCCTCCTGCCCGGTGTTCCTGAGGCCGCGGTAGATGCCGGGGGGGACGGAGATGATGTCGCGCTCGTTGAGCTCGGTCTCCCACCTCTCGCCGTTGTACTCGAAGAAGAACCGGAGGCCGTGGCCCTTGAGGATGAAGAAGGCCTCCTCGGTGTCGTGGTGGACGTGGAGGGGGCCTTCGCAGCCGGCGGGCAGGATCATGGTGGAGAAGGTGAAGTGCTCGGCCGGCACGGTGTTCGGGTCATGCGTCGCGCCGGCAGCACCCACCCCGATGTAGCGCGTCTGCGCGCGGCGGTATTTCGGATCCACCTCCGCCTGCCAGGCAAGCGCGTTCCAGTCGTAGGTGCGGGTCGCGCGCCTCGCGGTGCGGCTTTCCAGCCATTCGCCGAGCGTCTTGTCCTTCGGCCGCTTCCAGGTGGGGAAGGGGGGATTCTCCTGCTCCGGGTAGGGGATCGCCGGGGCGTCGGGGTGCGTGTGGGAGGCGGACATGGGGTTCTCCTTGGGCTTGGATCCGTCAGGCGCCGGGAAGTGCGCGGCGCGTCTGGTAGTGCAGCACCCGCCCTTCCGCCCACACCACGGCGAGGTAGAGCGCGATGCCGATCAGCGTCAGCATGATGATGGCGACGAACACGGCGGGCGTGTTCGCCTGGCCCTGGGCGAAGGTGAGCAGATAGCCGAGGCCGGTGTTGCCGCCGACGAACTCGCCCACCACCACCCCGATCACGGCGAGGGTGGCGCCGATCCGGAGGCCGGCGAAGAGGGCCGGCATGGAGGCGGGGAACTCGATCTTCCAGAAGATCTGGGCCCGCGTGGCCTTGAAGGACCGCGCGAGGTCGATCTGCGCCTGCTCGACCGCCCGCACCGCGCCGAGCACGTTGATCAGCACGGGGAAGAACACGATCAGCACCGCAACCAGCAGCTTGGGCACGAAGTTGTAGCCGAACCACAGCACGAACAGCGGCGCGAAGGCGACCTTGGGGGCGATCTGCAGCGCTAGCAGATAGGGCGAGAGCACCACCTCGGCGGTGCGGCTCATGCCGAGGACGTAGCCGATCGCCGCCCCGAGCGCCGAGCCGAGCAGGAAGCCGCCGATGACCAGAAGCGTCGTGTCCAGCGTCTGGCGCAGCAGGTCGCCGCGGCGGAGCTGGAAGAGGGTCTCGGCCCACACGTCGGAGACGGGCGGAACGATGAAGGCCGGGATGCCGAGCGCCCCCGGCCCCCATTCCCAGGCGGCGAGGATCACGACGAGCAGCGCGAGGCTTCCCCCGACCTGCGGCGAGGCGAGCAGCGACAGCAGGCGGGAGAGCGGCGCCGCTGCGGGCGCCGCTTCAGCCCTGGACGAACTCATTGGTGAAGAGTTCCGCCACCGGCGTGGTGCGGCGGATGATCCCGGCATCGGCGTAGAAGCGCTGGACGGCGTCCATCCGCTGGGCGTCGAAGGCGCCGATCACCTGCTGGCCGGCATAGACGCGCTCGGCATACATCGCGATCACGGCGGGCAGGCGCTCGATATTGGCCGGCATGTTGCGCGCCTGCAGCCAGGCGATCAGATCCCGCGCCGAGCCCGCCGGATCGCGGATCAGGTCGGCAAGCGCGCGGTTGATCGCGCGCACGCAGCCGCGGATGCCGGCGGCGTTCTCGCGGATCGCACGGTCGGAGGAGATGATCGCCTGCGCCATCGAGGGGAAGTCCCGCTCGGTGGAGAGGCGGATGGGGGCCACGCCCGAGGCCTGGGCGTCCACGATCCAGTCCGGCACCCCGGCCATCGCGTCCACCTGGCCCTGGACGAAGAGCTGCCACACGCCGGTCGGGCCATGGGCCTGGATGTCCACGTCGCGCGCCGTCAGCCCGACCGAGCCGAGCACGCCGAGCAGGGTGAAATAGGCGGTATCCTGGAAGCCGGTGACGGAGATCCGCTTGCCGCGCAGGTCGCGCAGCGAGGCGATGCCGCGGTCGGGCCTCGCCACCACCGAGATGAGCGTGCCCCCCCCGAGCAGGCTGACGCCGCGGATCGGCACGCCGTTGGCGCGGACGATGATCGGGGTATCGCCTGTGCCGCCGCCGAGCGGCGCATTGCCCGCCCCCACCTGGGTTGCCACCTGGGCCCCGCCGGCGACGGTGGTGAACTCCATCTCCACCCCCGCCTCGCGGTAGTAGCCGCGCGCCTCGGCGAGGTTGTGGGGGGCGAAGGCGGTGAGGAAGCGCGGCGCGGGAAGCAGGAAGTTCACCCGGATCAGGCTCTGCGCGCGGATCACCTGGGGCCGCGCCAGCGCCGCCGCGGCAACCCCGCGAACCAGAACACGACGTCCGATCATCATCTCCCGAACTCCCTTGCTTCAGTGCATGTCGTCGATGTTGAGGAGCGCCATCAGCTCCTTCGTGAACTCGCCCATGCGCGGATGCCGCCGCCGGGCGAGCGGATGGTCCCGGTCCGGAAGGTCCACCGGGATCTCCGCGATGATCCGCCCCGGCCGGGCTGACATGACGAGCACGCGGTCGGACAGCGCCACCGCCTCCTCGAGATCGTGGGTGATGAGGAGCGCCGTTTTCCGACGCTCCGCCAGCATGCGCGCGAGATCGCCCTGCAGCACGAGCTTCGTCATGGCATCGAGGGCGGAGAAGGGCTCGTCCAGCAGCAGAACGTCGGGATCGTGCGCGAGGGTGCGCGCCATGGCCGCGCGCTGGCGCATGCCGCCCGAGATCTGGTGCGGATAGACGTCGGCGAAGTCGGCAAGCCCGAAGGAGGCCAGCAGAGACAGAGCGCGGCGCTGCCGCTCGGCCGCCGGAACACCCCGTATCTCGAGCCCGAACTCGACATTGGCGCGGATCGTCCGCCACGGCAGCAGCAGATCCCGCTGCAGCATGAAGGCGACATGGGCGTTCGGGCCGTCCACCTCCTCGCCGTCCACGAACACGCTCCCCTCGGAGGGCTTCGTCAGGCCCGAGGCCATGCCGAGCAGGGTGGACTTGCCGCAGCCCGAGGGGCCGATCACCGCCACCACCTCCGCCTCGCCGCAGGAGAGCGAGACGTCCTGCACCGCGGTGATCACCTCCCGCCCCGGGCCGGGCTTGCGGAAGCGCTTGGTGACGCGATCGAACACGAGCCGGTCCGCGCCTCCCTCGGCGGAGGCCGTGGCTGGATCGGCGGCCTTCTGCTCCATCCCTGCCCCGCCCGATTGCTTCATGGATAAAACGACGTTTTGCCGGCGAACGAACGCTAGGCCTCGGCCGGAACCGTGTCAAGCCGCTCGCGCGGCCTGGGGCGGCGCCGCCGACAGGCTCAGGGCAAGCGAAGGCGAAGGCCGAGCCGCCGCGCAACCGCCCCCGGATCGTCGCCGAGCAGGTCGAGACCCTCCTGCAGGCCGATGGGCGCGCGGCGTTCGAGCGTGATCTCGATGGCGCCGCCGCGTTCGAGGAAGCCGCGGAGCGGCCCGCCGGCGGGTGCCGCGCCCGTGGCGGGGCCAAGCTTGCTGCCGGGCGGCAGCGGCGGCGGACGGCGTTCGAGCGCAGCGAGCATGGCCGGGACAGCGAGCATGGCCGGGACAGCGAGCATAGCCGGGACAGCGAGCATAGCCGGGACGAGTTGCAAATTCTCCGCCGAGAGTGTGGCGAATGCCAGCCGCTCGACCGGCGAGCCGGCTTCGAGGTCCAGCACCAGGGTCTGGATCTCGTAGGAGTCGCGCCGATCCCCGCCGATCCCCTCCGCCATCAGATAGGCCACGTGCAGAGAAAGAAGGCCCGGGAAACGGAGCCCGACATCGAGGACGTCCAGCCGGTCGAGCGACAGGCCGGCAAGGGCGGTGTCGGGCCCGGCCGGCAGGGCAAGCCCGTCAAGCGTGACGCTGCCGATCCGGCCGATCTCCTGCCCGCCGTCGAGCAGACGGATGCCGTGCAGGCTGAGGCGCCCGACCGCGGCCGTGCCCGGACGGACGCCGTCCGCCACCACATCGGCGATGACGATGCGCTGCGGCGCCGCGGCCGAGGGGCCGATGGCCAGGCTGTCGAGGCGCAGCCGCCCGACGATCGGCTCGATCCGGATCCGTCCGGGCTCCACCACCGCCTCCGGCCCGAGGGCCGCGCGCAGGTGCTCGGCGCCTCCCGCACCGCCGCCTCGGCGACGGCCTGCGCCCTCGCATAGGCGCCACCGAGCAGGAGGGCGGCCGCAAGCGGCACGGCGATGGGGAGGGGTCTGCGCCGCATGGCCGTCCTCCTGCGGCGTGGTCGCTCGTGCCCTCAGCGGGCGGTGACGCCGATGTTCAAGAGGCGCAGCAGCCTGTCGGGGCCGGCATTGCCTTCCCGCTCGAGGTCGCTGAAGCGCACCGGGGCGGGAAGACGCGCCGTAAGCTCGATCGTGCCCGGCCTTTCGAGGAAGCGGCGCAGCGCCGCGACGTTGCCATCGGCCCCGGGCCCGGAGAAGAGCATCGGCGCCGCCTCGACGATCTGCCGTCGCAACTCCTCTGCCCGCATCCCGCCCTGCTTCGCCCCTTGCTCCAGCGCGCGGGCGACCAGCCCGGCATCGGTGTAGCGCAGGGTGAAGCCGTGCAGCCGGCCCGTCCGCATGGCATCCACCGCCGGATCGGCCCCGAGGCCCGTCATCTGCAGGGCGAGTTCGAGCGTGCCGACATCCGGCAGCGCGAGGCGGAACTCCTGAAGGTTCCAATCCCCGGCCGCCGTCTCGGCCTCGACCGCAAGGCCGATCGAGGCGCGGATGCTGCTGTAGCCGAGGGAGAAGGGGCCGAGTTCGGGCGGGATCGCGATCTCCACCCCCTCGACCGAGAGGCGGCCGCGCAGGCGGGTGGGGCTCCCGCCGATGGCCTCGCCCTCGCTCGCGACACGCCCGACCGACAGCACCGCGCGAGACCCGTCCTGCACCGAGAGGCCCTCCACCGACAGGCGCGACACGCCCGGCGGCGGCTGCGGCGGCGTGCCGGCGGCGAGCGCCAGCACGAGCGGCAGGGCGCGCATGTTCTCGGCGCCGGCACGGCCGATGCGGAGGCCATCCCCGAATCCCAGCTCGGGGATCCGGAGGTCGAGGCCCTCGATCTCGATGCGGTCGGGCCGGTCGCCGCCGATCCCGGCGATGGCGATGCGGCCGATCCGCCCCGAAGGCTCGCGATTCCGGTTGACCGGCGTCAGCGAGATGTCGGCGGCCTCGAGGCTGTCGAGCAGCATCGCGGCAGGATCGAAGGGCTGCCCCCGCTCCGGCAGGGACAGGCCGGTTGCGCGGAGCGACCCGAGGGCCGCCATGCGGTGCGGACGGCCGAGATCGAGGATCGTGAGGGTGATGTTCTCGGCGTTCAGGCTGCCGATGCCGCCGCCATTCGCACGCAGCCCCTCGAGCACCACCCGCGGCGCCCGGATCCTCTCCTGCGGATCGGCGCGCGGGCCGAAGGCGACGTCTGCGACGGTGATTCGCCCGCTGACAGGATCGGCTGCGACCGCCCCATGCTCCAGCACGACATCTGGCGGCAGGGCGGCGCGCAGCCGCTCGACCGCCTGGGCGAAGGCCTGTTCCGCCGCGGTCTGCGCGGCGGTGTAGGCGCCCCACATCGCGCCCGCGCACAAGAGCGCCGCCGCGGCCCCCTTGCGCAGCAACCCGAGCCTGTCCGGCATGTTCCGCCTCCCGCTTGACCCGGGCATCAAACCACCCGCCCGCCGCACCGCCAAGCGAAGACTGAGCGATCACTCCGCCCGGATGTTCAGCGCCCGGATGATCTCGCCCCATTGCGCCGTCTCGCGGCGGATGCGGGCGGCGAAGACCTCGCCCGCCTCGTCCGAGACGGTCATGCCCTGGGCCCGCAGCACCTCGGCGTTCTGCGGGGTGCGGAGCGCCTCGGCGGCCAGCCGGCGGATCGCCTCCTGGATGGCAGCCGGCGTCGCGCGCGGGGCGAACAGCCCGTACCAGGAGGCGACGTCCAGCTCCGGCAGCCCCTGTTCCGCCAGCGTCGGGATCTCCGGCGCGAGCGGGGAGCGCGCCGCGGTCGTCACCGCCACCGCGTTGACCTGGCCGTTGGCGAGGAGCGGCAGCGCGACCGGCAGGTTGCTCACCATCAGCGGGATCTGGCCGGAGAGCAGGTCCGGCACCGCCTGCGTCGTGCCGCGGTAGGGCACATGCGTCAGCGGCAGGTCCAGGCGGCGCTTCAGCACCTCCATCGTCAGGTGCAGCTGGCTGCCCACACCGGGCGTGCCGTAGGGCAGATCGCCCCGCCGGCGCGCCTCGGCGGCAAGCGTGGCGAGATCCCGGATCCCGCTCTCCCGGTTGGCGAGGATCAGGTTCGGGGTGGCGGCCAGCATGAGGATGGGGGCGAAGTCGCGCTCGACGTCCCAGCTCAGGCCCCGCAGCAGCGTCGGGTTGATGGTGAAGTTGCCGGCGGGGATGACGAGCAGCGAAGAGCCGTCGGGCGGGCCGCGGCGGACGATCTCGATGCCGATGTTGCCGGCCGCACCCGCGCGGTTCTCGACCACGGCCGGCTGCGATGTCGTGGCCTGGATGTGGCTGGCCAGCATCCGCGCCAGGATGTCCACCGGGCCGCCCGGGGTGAAGGGGGCCTGGATCGTCACCTGGCGGGTCGGCCAGGGGGCTTGCGCCCGGCCCTGTGCCGGCAGGCCGATGGTTGCGGCGGCGGCGAGGGCGGCGCGGCGGGAGATGCGGGGCGGCATGCGGCGGGCTCCGGATCAGGTCGGGCGGATGCTGCGCCCGCGCCGCGGCCCCTGCCAAGCCTCAGCCGGCGGGGGGCGGCTCCGGCTCCGGCGCATAGGCCGCGCGCATCCGCACCACGTCGTGCAGCTTCAGCCCGTCCACCGTGAGAAGGCGCGTCGAGAAGGTGCCATCCGCATGCAGCAGGTGCTCCGCCGCGCCGACGAGCTTGGTGCCGATGGAAGGCTGCGCCTCCTCGCCGACGATGAAGGAGACGGGCGGCGCCCACACCTGGCGGTATCCGTCCGCCTCCCGGTCCCGCCACTGGTGGATGTGGCCGGAGGCGACGAGCAGCGGCGGCTTCGCGGCCAGGGCCTGCAGGATGCGGCGGCGGGCGGGCGGCAGCACCGGCCAGTAGTCGATCGTGGTGTCCGTCATCCGCTCGATGCAGAGCGGCTTGTGCAGGAACAGCGCGACGCTGCGGGCCCCGGCGCCGGACAGGGCGCGGGCGAGGAAGGCCCACTGCTCCTCCTCCTCCGGGATGCCGCTGCCGAGGATCTGGGTGTCGAGGCCGATCAGCCGCCACCCCGGCAGGTCATGCATCCAGAAATCCGGCCCGACCAGGGCGCGCCAGCGGGCGACGCGGGCGGAGGTGGCGGGCTGCGAGGCGCCGAGTTCGGCGTAGTCGCCGACGTCGTGGTTGCCCGGGATCATCAGGCAGGGCGCGGGCAGCCGGTCGTGCTCGGCCTTGGCGAAGGCGAGGTCGGCCTCGCGGTCGGCGCCGTCGAGCGAGATGTCGCCGGTGTTGACGATGAGGTCCGGCGGGTCGGCCGCCAGGGCTTCCGCCATGCGGCGGTGGTTGTCGAGGAACAGCGGGCGCACCGGCGAAAGATGCGTGTCGCTGATGTGGACGAGGCGGACGGCCATGCGGACCCCCTGCTGCGCGCCGCCGCTCTACCGCGCGGCCGCGGGGGGCGGGAAGCCCGTCACGGGAACGTCATGTTCCGCGCAGCGCCGGGTCGCCGTAGCCGCCGCCCGTCGGTGTCACGATGATGACGGCATCGCCCGGGAACACCCGCGTCTGCGCGCAGCCCTCGAGGCGTTCCATGCGCCCGTCCGCCCGGCGGACCCAGTTCTCGCCGAGCTGCCCGGGCTCTCCGCCGAACAGCCCGAAGGGCCGCACCTTGCGGTGGCTGGAGAGGATCGAGAGCTCCATCTCCTCGAGGAAGCGTATGGTGCGGCGCGTGCCGTCGCCGGCGTTCCACCGCCCGCGCCCGCCCGAACCGGGGCGGATGCGGAAATCCTCGAGCACCACGGGGTAGCGGAGTTCCAGCACCTCGGGGTCGGTCAGGCGGGAGTTCGTCATGTGCGTGTGCACGGCGGGCGCGCCGTCGAAGCCTGGCCCCGCCGGGGCGCCGGAGCAGATCGTCTCGTAGTACTGGTGGCGGTCGTTGCCGAAGTTGACGTTGTTCATGGTGCCCTGGGCGGCGGCGAGCGCCCCGAGCGCCCCGAACAGGCAGTTCGTCACGGCCTGGGAGACCTCGACATTGCCGGCCACCACGGCGGCCGGATAGCGGGGCGAGAGCATCGAGCCATCCGGCACGATCAGCTTGATCGGCCGCAGGCACCCCGCGTTCATCGGGATGTTGTCCTCGACCATCACGCGGAACACGTACAGCACGGCCGCCCGCGTGACGGGCAGGGGCGCGTTGAAGTTGGAGGGCTGCTGCGGGCTGGTGCCGGTGAAGTCCACCGTCACCTCGCGCTTCGCGCGGTCCACCCGGATCGCCACCCGGATCTCGCAGCCCTGGTCCATCGGGTAGGTGAAGGCGGAATCGTGCAGCCGGTCCACCACGCGGCGCACCGCCTCGGCGGCGTTGTCCTGCACGTGGCGCATGTAGGCCTCCACCACGGGCAGGCCGAACTCCGCCACCATGCGCCGGAGCTCCGCCTCGCCCTTCGCGTTGGCCGCCACCTGCGCCTTCAGGTCGTTGATGTTCTGCACGACGTTGCGCACCGGCCAGGGCCCGGAGGTGAGGAGGGCGCGGATCGCCTCCTCCTGGAACACCCCCTCGGAGACGAGGCGGACATTGTCGATGTACACGCCCTCCTCCTCGATCGTCGTGGCGAGCGGCGACATCGAGCCCGGCGCGATCCCCCCCACATCGGCGTGATGCCCGCGGGAGGCGAGCCAGAACAGGATGCGCCGCCCCCCCGCGTCGAACAGCGGCGTGCAGACGGTGATGTCGGGCAGATGCGTCCCTCCGTTGTAGGGGGCGTTCAGCACGAACACGTCCCCCGGGCGGATCGCCGGGTTCTGCGCGATGATCGCCTGCACCGAGCGGTCCATCGAGCCGAGATGCACCGGCATGTGCGGCGCGTTCGCCACCAGGTTCCCCTCGCCGTCGAACACCGCGCAGGAGAAGTCGAGCCTCTCCTTGATGTTGACGGAATAGGCGGTGTTCTGCAGCGCCACCCCCATCTGCTCGGCGATCGCCATGAAGCGGTTGTTGAAGATCTCGAGCATCACCGGGTCGCAGTCGGTGCCGATCGCCGCCCGCCGCGCCCGGGCTTCCGTGCGGGTGAGCAGGACGTGGTTCCTGCGGCTGATCTCGGCGCTCCAGCCCGGTTCCACCACGATCGTCTGGTGCGGCTCGATCAGCAGGGCGGGGCCGGCGATGCGGTGGCCGATTCCGAGCTGGCCGCGCAGGAACACCGGGGCATCGTGCCAGCGGCCTTCGGTGAAGACCGGCGTGCTGCGCACGGGGGCGGGAAGGGGGGCGTCGGTCGGGGGCAGTTCGGGCTCGACGAAGGCGCCGGCGTCGGAGAAGGCCTCGACCGACACGGCCTCGAGCACCAGCGGCTTCGCCGGTTCGACGAAGCCGAAGCGCCGGCGGTGCGCGGCCTCGAAGGCGGCCTTCATCGCCGCGGGCGGCGCGGCCTCGACGATCAGCGCGGTATCGGAGCCGGCGTAGCGGATATGGGCGCGGACGACGTGCCGCGCCTCGGCCACGCCCTGGCGGGCGAGCTCGCCCTTCGCCTCGGCGGCAAGGCGCGCGCCGGTTTCGGCCAGCGCCGCCTCCGCCTGCTCGAACGGCACCTCCACCGCCTGTTCGCGGGTGGCGCGGATGCGCGCAAGCCCCATCCCGTAGGCCGAGAGCAGGGAGGAGAGCGGGTGGATCAGCACCGTGCGCATCCCGAGCGCATCGGCCACCCTGCAGGCGTGCTGCCCGCCCGCGCCGCCGAAGCAGTTGAGCGCGTAGCGCGTCACGTCGTAGCCGCGCTCGACCGAGATCTTCTTGATCGCGTTCGCCATGTTCTCGACGGCGACGGCGAGGAAGCCGTCCGCCACCTCGGCGGGGCCGCGGCCGTCGCCGATCGCCTCGGCGAGTTCGGCGAACTTCGCGCGCACCGTCTCTGCATCCAGCGGCTCGTCCTGGTTCGGGCCGAAGATCCTCGGGAAGAACTCGGGCACGAGCTTGCCCACCATCACGTTCGCGTCCGTCACCGCGAGCGGCCCGCCCCGGCGGTAGCAGGCCGGGCCCGGGTTGGCGCCGGCGGAGTCGGGCCCGACGCGGAAGCGCGCGCCGTCATAGTGCAGGATCGAGCCGCCGCCCGCGGCCACCGTGTGAATCAGCATCATCGGGGCGCGCATGCGCACGCCCGCCACCTCGGTCTCGAAGGCGCGCTCGTACTCGCCGTCGAAGTGGGAGACGTCGGTCGAGGTGCCGCCCATGTCGAAGCCGATGATGCGCTCGAATCCGGCGGAGCGGCCGGTCTCGGCCATCGCCACCACGCCGCCTGCGGGGCCCGAGAGGATCGCATCGCGCCCCTGGAACAGCCGCGCATCCGTCAGCCCGCCGGAGGACATCATGAACATCAGGCGGATGGCGTTGCGTTCGGCCTCCAGCGCGCCGGCCACGCGGTCCACGTAGCGGCGGAGAACGGGCGAGAGATAGGCGTCCACCACCGTCGTGTCGCCGCGGCCGACGAGCTTCATCATCGCCGACACCTCGTGCGAGACCGACACCTGCGGCACGCCGAGCGAGCGCACCAACGCCGCCGCCCGCTTCTCATGCTCGGGCCAGCGCCAGGCGTGCAGGAACAGGATGGCGACGGCCCTGATCCCGTCCGCCAGCGCCTGCCGGGCGGCGAGTTCCACCGCGACCAGATCCACCGGCCGTTCCACCGTGCCGTCGGCCAGCACGCGCTCGTCCACCTCGACGACGCGCTCGAACAGCATCTCGGGCTTGAGGATGTTCTTCGCGAAGATGTCGCGCCGGCCCTGGGTGCCGATGCGCAGCGCATCGGCAAAGCCGCGGGTGGTGATGAGCAGCACGCGCTCGCCCTTGCGCTCGAGCAGGGCGTTGGTGGCGACCGTCGTGCCCATCTTCACCGCGCCGATGCGTCCGGCCGGGATCGGCGCGCCGGGCGGCAGGCCGAGCAGCTCGCGGATGCCCTGGATCGCGGCATCCTCGTAGGCGCCGGGGTTCTCGGAGAGCAGCTTCCGGGTGTGCAGCCGGCCCTCGGGGTCGCGGCCGACCACGTCGGTGAAGGTGCCGCCGCGGTCGATCCAGAAATCCCAGGTTGCAGGGGCGGCGTGGTCGGTCATGCTGGGCTCCGGGCCGTGGTGCCCGGGACGAGTAGGAGGACGTTGACAAATCGTCAACGATCTTTCAGCGTCAGCCCACCAGCAGGGAGATCGGACCGATGAGCTTCACGCGACGGACCCTCGGCCTCGGCGCCGCGGCGCTGGCCCTTCCCGCCATCCTGCCGCGCGGGGCGGCGGGGCAGACGGTGTGGAACATGCCCACCCCCTATGCCGACGGGAACTACCACACCCAGAACATCCGCGCCTTCGCCGAGGCCGTCGCCACCGCGACGAACGGCGGCCTGCGAATCACCGTCCATTCGAACGGCAGCCTGTTCCCGCACCCGCAGATCAAGCGCAACGTGCGCCAGGGCCTCGCACCGATCGGGGAGGTGCTGATCTCGCTGCACGCCAACGAGGCGCCGATCTACGGCCTCGATTCCGTGCCCTTCCTCGTCTCCAACTTCGCCGAGGCGCGCCGCCTCTACGCCGCGTCCAAGGAGGCGCTGGAAGCGCGGCTGGCAGAGGAGGAGCTGCTGCTCCTGTTCTCCGTCCCCTGGCCGCCGCAGGGGCTGTTCGCCCGCCAGCTCATCACCAGCGTGGAAGACCTGCGCGGCAACCGCTTCCGCACCTACAACCCGGGCACGGCGCGCATCGCCGCCCTTGCCGGCGCAACCCCGGTGCAGGTGGAGGCGGCCGACCTCTCGACCGCCTTCGCCACGGGGCGCGTGCAGTCCACCATCACCTCGGCGGCGACGGGGGTGGACACCCGCATCTGGGAGTTCACCACCCACTACCACGACCTGCAGGCCTGGATCCCGCGCAACATGGTGATCGTGAACCGCCGCATGTTTCAGGGACTGCCGCCGGCGCAGCAGACGGCGCTGCGCGAGGCCGCCGCCGCCGCCGAGACGCGCGGCTGGGAGACCGCCGAGCGCGAGACGGTGGCCCGCACCCAGATCCTGCGCGAGAACCGCATGACCGTGGTCGAGCCCTCGCCGACGCTCCGCGAGGGGCTGCGCCGCATCGGCGCGCAGATCGCGCAGGAATGGGAAGCCTCGGCCGGAGAGGTCGGGCGGCAGGTGCTGGCGCGGTTCCGCGCCTCCTCGTGACCACCCTCGCCGGGGGCCCCGCGCCCCCGGCCTGACGCCGGAGGCTGGCCATGCGCCGTGCCCTCGACACGCTCTTTGGGGCGGCGCTCTGGCTGTCCGTCGCCTGCCTCGTCGCGATCGCCGTGCTGGTGATGCTGCAGGTGGGGGGGCGGCTGTTCGATGCGCTGCTCGTCGCCCTGGGGCGGCCGCGCTACGGCTTCAACATCCTCTCCCTGCCCGAGATCGCGGGCTTCCTGCTGGCGGCGGCCACCTTCCTCGCGCTCGCCGGCAGCCTGAAGGCCGGGGCGCATGTCCGCGTGACGCTCGCGCTCGCCGTGCTGCCGCCCGGGGCGCGCCGCGCGGCCGAGGCGCTGGCGCTTTCGGTGGCGACCCTCTCCGCCGCCTGGGCGGCTTGGTTCCTCGGCGCGCTCGCCTACGATTCCTGGCGCTTCAACGAACTCTCCGTCGGCATCATCCCGATCCCGCTCTGGATCCCGCAGGCGGCCACCTTCGCAGGCGCGGCGCTGCTCGCGCTCGCTCTCGCCGACGAGTTCTTCCGCGTTCTCGGCGGGGCAGAGCCCTCCTACCGCGCGCCGGAAGATGCGATCGCGCTGGGCAAGGAGGGCTGAAGCGATGGATCTGCTCTCGCTCTCGCTCGTGCTGATCGTCCTGCTCTTCGCGTTCCTGGCGGCAGGCGTGTGGATCGCCATCGCTCTCGGCATCGTGGGCTTCGTCGCGATGGCGGTGGCGGCCCCCGCGCCGCCCGGGCCGATCATGGCCTCCGCGGTCTGGTCCTCCTCGATCTCCTGGAGCCTGACGGCGCTGCCGATGTTCATCCTGATGGGCGAGATCCTGTTCCGCACGCGCCTGTCGGAGGACCTGTTCCGCGGGCTTGCGCCGTGGCTGCAGCGGCTTCCGGGGCGGCTGATCCACACCAACGTGGTGGGCTGCACGGTGTTCGCGGCCGTCTCCGGATCCTCCGCCGCGACCTGCGCCACCATCGGGCGCATGTCGGTGCCGGAGCTGAGGCGGCGCGGCTACCCGCAGAATGTCGCGATCGGCTCGCTCGCCGGCGCGGGCACGCTCGGGCTCCTCATCCCGCCCTCGCTGATCATGATCGTCTATTCCGCCGCCACCGACGAGAGCGTGGCGCGGCTGTTCATCGCCGGGGTGATCCCGGGGCTGATCCTGGCCGGGCTGTTCATGCTCTACATCATGGCCTGGGCGGCGCTGAACCCGAAGGCGATGCCGCGCGAGGAGCCGCGCGAGAGCATCCGCGACCGGCTGGACGCGACACTCCGCCTCGTGCCCGTCACGCTTCTCATCCTCGGCATCATCGGCTCGATCTACGGCGGGCTCGCCTCCGCAACCGAGGCGGCGGTGGTCGGCGTCTTCCTCTCGCTGCTGATCGCCTGGCGGCAGGGAACCCTCACCTGGGAGAGCCTGAAGGCAGCGCTGGTCGGCGCCGCGCGCACCTCCTGCATGATCTGCTTCATCCTGGCGGGGGCGGCGTTCCTGACGGTGGCGATGGGCTTCACCGGCATCCCGCGCGGGCTCGCGCAGTGGGTGGGCTCGCTCGGGCTCGAGCCCTGGCAGCTCATCCTGGCGCTCACGGTCTTCTTCGTCATCCTCGGCTGCTTCCTGGACGGCATCTCGATGATCGTGCTCACCACCTCGGTGGTGATGCCGATGATCGACGCCGCCGGCATCGACCGCATCTGGTTCGGCATCTTCCTCGTGATCGTGGTGGAGATGGCGCAGATCACGCCCCCCGTCGGCTTCAACCTGTTCGTGCTGCAGAGCATGACGGGCGAGAACATCTTCCGCCTCGGCCTCTGGGCGCTGCCGTTCTTCCTGCTGATGGTGCTGATGGTGGTGATCCTGTTCCTCTTTCCCGAGATCGCCCTCTGGCTGCCGCGCCAGATGCTGGACGGATGAGCCGCGCCGGCGCCCCGGTCGGGCCGGTGGTGTCCTCCGGCCATCTGGCCGCCGGCGCGCTGCCGGCGCTGTCCGAACTCGAGTTCGGCATGATCCTGATGGGCCACGCCTTCGAGCGCTGGATGGTGCGCTGCATGGCGGCGGCGGGGATGCCGGGGCTCTCGCCGCTCGCCATCCTGGTCCTGCACAACGTGAACCACCGCGGCACCGCGAAGAGGCTCGCCGACATCTCGCTCGTGCTGAACGTCGAGGACGTGCACCTCGTCAACTACGCGGTGAAGAAGCTCGCCTCCCTCGGCCTCGTGAGGACGGGGCGGTCGGGGAAGGAGAAGGTCGTCGTGGTCACCGAGGCCGGGCGCGCCCTCTGCCTGCGCTACCGCGAGGTGCGCGAGAAGCTCCTGGTCGCCCCCGTGCTCGGGACGGGGGTGGATCCGCAGCGCCTGTCGGAGGTCGCGGCCATGCTGCGGGCGCTGTCCGGCACCTACGACCAAGCGGCGCGGGCGGCGGCGAGCCTGTAGCCCCGGGGCCCCGGGCGGCTGCATCGGATCGTATCGGCCCTGGCGCGACCCGTCGGGCGCTGCTACCCGTCGGGCGGAGCGCGGAATCGTGGAGGGCGACGGAATGCGGGTTCGACTTCCCCTGATCCTGGCGGCCGGAGCGGCCGCCCTGTTCGGCGCGGCGGCGCCGGTGCTGGCGCAGGATGCTGCGCGCGTCATCGCCGAGCGGCGCGAGGGCCTTCGGGCCGTGCAGACCGAGATGGAGGCGATGGTGGCGATCGCCCGCGCAGGGGGCGACCCGCGTCCGGCGGCCGAGCGAATCGCGCGTGTCCAGGCCTTCTTCCAGACCTTCCCCGACCGCTTCCCGCCCGGAACCGATTCGGGCGACACCCGGGCGCTGCCGGCGGTGTGGCAGAACCGGGCGGGGTTCCTCGAGGCCTATGCCGCGCTGGGGCCACGGCTGGCCGAGCTTCGGACGGCGGCCGAGACAGGCACGCCAGCCGTCTTCGCCGCCGCCGTGCAGGCGACGGGCGGGGCCTGCTCGAACTGCCACCGGCAGTTCCGGGCGCGCTGAGCCGGGCGCGAACGCGAATCAGCCGAGGCGGCTGATCCCCCAAACAGCCGCCGCAGCCGCGATCATCAGCGCCGCGGCCAGCCAGGGCGAACCCATGGTCGGAGGCCGCGTCCCCGGCGGCAGCCGCTTGCGGCCGGTGATCATCGGCCCGATCAGGTCGGTGCGGCGCAAGAGCGCATAGAGCGCCACCGCCAGCACATGCAGCGCGACCATCGCGGCAAGCGCCATCCAGAGGCGAAGGTGCAACCATGTCGCGGTGTCCGACACGGCCGGCGGCACGAGGCGCGCCAGCGGCCCGCGGGTGAAGATGGCATCGTCCGCGAACAGTCCGGTGCCCGCCTGGGCCAGCAGCAGCAGGAGCAGCGCCGCGACCGACCATCCGCCTGCCGCGGAGTGGCCCGGGCTGTGGTCCGGCGTCCGCTTCAGGAAGCCGGCGAGCGAATCGAGCACCGCCCTTGGACCGCGCAGGAAACTCCTGAAACGCGCGGTTTCCGACCCGACGATGCCCCAGGCGATGCGGAACAGCACCAGCGCGAGCAGCGCGTAGCCCGAGGCGAAGTGCAGGTCGAGCCGGTGCGCAAGGCCGCTTGCCACCGAGACGGCGAAGAGCACGACGATCGCCCAGTGGACGACCCGGACCCAGGGATCCCAGATCGGCACGATGCGGGTCGGGGAGGGGTCCGGCATGCTCGGCTCCGCGAGGGCTGGCGGCTGTGTGCCGCGGGACGAGGCGTAGGCGAAGCGGCGGGGCGGGGTAAAGACCGGCCGGCGCATCCCGGCCCGGCGGAGGCCGGGCGCTCCCTCGCCTCCCGCCTCGCGGTCGTGCCGGACCCGCCGCGCCGGTTCCGCAGCTTCGAGGAGTGGGTGGAGTCTCGCTTCGGGCGCCGGCCGTTCGGGATCTTCTTCAAGACCCAGCCGGAGGAGGTCTGGGCATGCCCCGGGGAGAGACATCGGCCGACCGGGCAGCGCAGCGCATCAGGGGGGCGGACCCGTTCCACGGCCGTCCGTCCTGCCGCAGAAGGGGTTGCGCGGCGCGGCCTAGTGATCGAGACTCGGGCAAGACACTGCGCTGCGAGGATTTCCCCGGCTTGGCGCTGATCCTGGGCGGCCGCGAGCGCTTCGACGACACCTGGACCTGCACCCGCCATCCTGCGGTGAAGGTGCGCAGAATCTGGAACTTCACGTCCTTGTTGCCGGCGATGGTCCCCGACCCCGCGCTGAAGTGCTGCCCCATGGAGAACTTCTGCCTCGAGGGCGACGGGCCGGGGACATCGTCGAACGCAGATCTGGTCCGGCTTGGCCGCGCCGCGGCCTCACGCATCCGGGATGGCACAGGGATCCGCCAGCCGAAGGCCTATTCTGTGTATGACGCCGAGTACGAACGGCTTGTCGGCGTGACAGCCGCGGGCTCGCCGGGCATTGCTCAGGCCCGCACCTCGTCGGCCGCGACGCGGTGCACAAGCATACCCACCATGACCATGCGATGGTGAGGGCGGTGCTTGCCCCGCGCAACATCCTGGCTGGGCAGCCGCCGTTCGACCTTCGGCGGGTCAACCACGACGCCCAATACCGCAAGGAGGATCGCGGCCGGCCGGGCAGGGCGGGTGCATGGGTCTCGCCAGGCTGTAGGGTCCGGATCCTGTGACGCGGCCGGTTGGAAGTTCACCGGCGGCCGGTCGGCGGCCGTCCCGCCGCAGGCGGCGCACCGGACGGGGTGGGATTCGAACCCACGAGGGGTCTCCCCCTGGCGGTTTTCAAGACCGCTGCCTTCAGCCGCTCGGCCACCCGTCCGCGCTGTCCGGCAGCCGCCGGCCGCCGCATGTTCCTGCCCGCTCCCGCGGCACCGTTCAACCCTTCGCCCCGTGCCGCCGTTGCGCCACGCCCCGCCGGCATGGCAGTCAGGGGCATGATGCGCCGTCGAGTCCTGATCGCCGGCGCG
>JANWXJ010000190.1 GCA_025055335.1 Acetobacteraceae bacterium | reverse complement strand
GTGCCGACCATCAGCACGTCGGTGAAGGTGACGGTCTGGCCCGGTTCGGCGTCGAGGCGGTCCATCTTGACCACCGAGCCGGGGCGGACGCGGAGCTGTTTGCCCGAGGCGCGGATGACGGCGTACATCGGTCTCGTCCTTTGGAAATGCATCGCGCGGAGATGAGCCGCGCAAAACCCATTCGCTCGCAGGGCCCAGGACCGCGCGAGGCCCCGCTCTATGGCGAAACCGCGGCCGCGGGTCAAGCGGGCGCCGCGCCGGGCCGGGTCGCGTCAGGCGGCGAGGCCGAAGAGCGCGCAGGGCAGAGCCCAGGCCCAGGCGAGCGCCAGGAGGGGGGTAAGCGAAGCCAGAGCCGCGATCAGCAACGCAAGGGCGGCCGCCACCCCGGCGATGCGCAGGGCGGCGACCACGATCCCCTGAAGGAACGCTCCGAGGTCGACCGCTTGTGCCATCGCTGTCTCCGCCGCCCCGCTTCGGT
Organism: Acetobacteraceae bacterium; assembly: GCA_025055335.1. Lineage (GTDB taxonomy): Bacteria > Pseudomonadota > Alphaproteobacteria > Acetobacterales > Acetobacteraceae > JANWXJ01. Next base: position 8,025 of record JANWXJ010000190.1, on the reverse strand, counting down.
TCGCCCTCTCGGGCGGCGCCCCCTCAACTCCGCCCCTCGAAGAACGACGCCACTTTGGCGAAGAAGCCTTCGGACTCGGGGCTCGAGGCCTTCTCTGCCTTCTCCGCCTCGCGCTCGAACTCGCGCAGGAGCTCCTGCTGACGCTTGGTCAGATTGACAGGCGTCTCCACCGCGACCTGGATGAACATGTCGCCACGTGCGGCCGTGCGCACCATGCTCATGCCCTTGCCGCGCAGCCGGAACTGATCGCCCGTCTGCGTGCCGGCGGGGATGGTCACCTTGGCCCGCCCGCCATCGATGGTGGGGACCTCGATCGTGCCGCCCAAGGCGGCGGTGGTCATGCGCAGCGGCACCCGGCAGTAGATATTCGCCCCTTCGCGCTGAAACAGCGGATGGGGCTTGATGGAGACGTCGACATAGAGATCGCCCGCCGGCCCGCCGCGGAACCCGGCCTCGCCCGCGCCCGCGATTCGAAGCCGCATCCCGTCCTCGACCCCGGCTGGGATGTCGACCGAGAGGGTGCGGTCGCGTTGCACCCGGCCTGCGCCGTGGCAGACCCGACAGGGGTCGCGCACAGTTTTGCCCGCACCGCCACAGGTCGGGCAGGTGCGCTCGATGAGGAAGAAGCCCTGCTGGGCGCGGATCTTGCCCGCCCCCCCGCAGGTCGGGCAGACGACGGGCGCCAGCCCGCCCTCCGAACCGGTGCCCTTGCAGGCCTCGCACACGACCGACGTGGGCACGCGCAGCGAGGCCTTCTTGCCGCTGAACGCCTCCTCGAGCGTGATCTCGACCTGGGCGCGCAGATCGGCCCCGCGCCCCGCCGCCGCTCCGCCACGCCGCGAGCCCCCCATGAACTCGCTGAACATCTCGTCGAAGATGTCGGCGAAGGAGCCCGCGTTGGCGAAGCCGCCCGCGAAGCCGCCGCGCGGACCCGCCCCGGCGGTGGGGTCGAAGGCGGCATGGCCGTAGCGGTCGTAGGCCGCCCGCTTCTCGGGGTCCTTCAGCACGTCGTAGGCCTCGTTCACCTCCTTGAACTTGGCCTCGGCCGACTTGTCACCCGGATTGCGATCCGGATGGTACTGCATCGCGAGCTTGCGGTAGGCCTTCTTGATCTCCTCCGCGCTCGCGTCCCGCGCCACCCCAAGGACGGCGTAGTAGTCGCGTTTCGCCATGGTCAGGCCGCGATCCTAGTCGCGCGCGCACGAGAGCGGGGCTGGCGACGCGATGGCGCCACCCCGCAACCCGCACCGCGTCCGCGCCTCACGCCGACTTCTTCTTCTTTTCGTCCACGTCCTCGAAGTCGGCGTCGACCACCTTCTCGCCCGTGGTCGAGGCACCGCCCGCCCCGCCCGTGCCGGCCTCGCCACCGGGCGTGCTCTGCGCTTGGCGATAGAGGAGTTCGCCGAGCTTCATCGAGGCCTGGGCGAGCGCGTCCGTCTTCGCCTTGATGGCGGAAAGGTCGTCGCCGTCCTTGACGGCGCGCAGATCGGCCATCGCGCGCTCGACCGCCTCCTTCTCGGGGGCGGAGCCGAGCTTCTCGGCGTTCTCCTTCAGCGTCTTCTCGGTCTGATAGAGAAGCGCATCGGCCTGGTTGCGCGCTTCGACCAGTTCGCGCTTGCGGCGGTCGGCCTCGGCGTTCGCTTCCGCCTCCTTGATCATGCGCTGGATCTCGGCCTCGGTCAGCCCGCCCGAGGGCTGGATGCGGATCTGCTGCTCCTTGCCCGTGGCCTTGTCCTTCGCCGAGACGGAGACGATGCCGTTGGCGTCGATGTCGAAGGTGACCTCGATCTGCGGCACGCCGCGCGGCGCGGGCGGGATGCCCACCAGGTCGAACTGGCCGAGCAGCTTGTTGTCGGCCGCCATCTCGCGCTCGCCCTGGTAGACCTTGATCGTCACCGCCGTCTGGTTGTCGTCGGCGGTGGAGAAGATCTGGCTCTTCTTCGTCGGGATGGTGGTGTTGCGCTCGATCAGCCGGGTGAACACGCCGCCCAGCGTCTCGATGCCGAGCGAGAGCGGCGTGACGTCGAGCAGCAGGACGTCCTTCACCTCGCCCTTCAGCACGCCGGCCTGGATCGCCGCGCCGATCGCCACCACCTCGTCGGGGTTGACGTTGCGCGCCGGGTCCTTGCCGAAGAACTGCTTCACCGTCTCGATGATCTTCGGCATGCGCGTCATGCCGCCGACCAGGATCACCTCGTCCACCTCGCCCGCGGTGATGCCCGCGTCCTTCAGCGCCTGGCGGCAGGGCTCGAGCGTGCGGCTCACGAGGTCGTCCACCAGCGCCTCGAGCTTGGCGCGCGTCAGCTTCATCACGAGGTGCTTCGGCCCCGAGGCGTCGGCGGTGATGAAGGGCAGGTTGATCTCCGTCTCCTTCGAGGAGGAGAGCTCGATCTTCGCCTTCTCGGCGGCGTCCTTCAGGCGCTGCAGCGCGAGCTTGTCGCCCCGCAGGTCGATCCCCTGCTCCTTCCTGAACTCCTCGGCGAGGTAGTCGATCACCCGCTGGTCGAAGTCCTCGCCGCCGAGGAAGGTGTCCCCGTTGGTGGACTTCACCTCGAACACGCCGTCCCCGATCTCGAGGATCGAGATGTCGAAGGTGCCGCCGCCGAGGTCGTACACGGCGATGGTGCCGGACTTCTTCTTGTCGAGCCCGTAGGCGAGCGCCGCCGCCGTCGGCTCGTTGATGATGCGCAGCACCTCCAGCCCGGCGATGCGCCCGGCCTCCTTCGTGGCCTGGCGCTGGGCGTCGTTGAAGTAGGCGGGCACGGTGATCACCGCCTGCGAGACCGGCTGGCCGAGATAGGCCTCGGCGGTCTCCTTCATCTTCATCAGCACATAGGCGCTGATCTGCTGCGGGGCCATCTTCTGGCCGCCCGCCTCCACCCAGGCATCCCCGTTGTCGGCGCGGATGATCTTGTACGGCGCGAGGCCCTTCTCCTTCTGCACCATCGGGTCGTCGTAGCGGCGGCCGATCAGGCGCTTCACCGCGAACAGCGTGTTCTCGGGGTTGGTCACCGCCTGGCGCTTCGCCGCCTGGCCGACCAGGCGCTCGCCCGACTTGGTGAAGGCGACCATGGAGGGCGTGGTGCGCGCGCCCTCCGCGTTCTCGATCACCTTCGCCTCGCCGCCTTCCATGATGGCGACGCAGGAGTTGGTGGTGCCGAGGTCGATGCCGATGACTTTGCTCATCCGTCTTCTCCTGTTGCGGCGGGCAGCCGCGGCCCGAGGATCGGCACCGGGGCGGCCCCCTGCGCGGATGGGGGTTGGAACGGGGCTGATCTATTCAGCGGCCGGTGGCGGTGCAAGGGGATCGGCGGTGGCGCCGGCGGCCTCCTGGGCCGGGGAGGCGGCCACCACCACCATCGCCGGCTTGAGGAGCCGCCCGTTCAGCGTCCAGGCCGGGGTCCAGGCGGCGATCACGGTGCCGGGCGCCACGCCCTCGGGCGCGGGCTGCTCCGCCATCGCCTGGTGCATCGCCGGATCGAAGGGCTTGCCGGCGGCGTCGTGCCGCTGCACGCCGTTGCGCTCAAGGATGGCGAGGAAACTCTTCTCCACGCTCTCGAACCCGCCGCGCAGCCGCGCGATCACCTCGGGCTCGTCGGGCGCGGGGGGCGGCAGCGCATCGAGGCCGCGGCGCAGGTTGTCGGCCGCCTCCACCACCTCGGCGGCGAAGCGCTGGGCGGCGAAGGCGCGCGCCTCGGCCACGTCGCGGGCGGCGCGCTTGCGCAGGTTCTCGAGCTCGGCCTCGGCGCGGAGCCACCTGTCGCGCAGGGCGGCGATCTCCGACTCGAGCGCGGCGATCCGCTCCTCCGCGGAGGGGGCCGGGGGGTCCTGGGCGGGGTCGGCAGGGGTCTGCTCGCTCATCGTTCGGGGTCTGTCTCGCTGGCGGGCCCGTCGGGGCGGGCCCCTCCGGCCACACCTAGGCGGCGGGGCGCCAGCGGGCAACCCGCGCGCCGGACCGGCTTGACCCGCGCCCGAGGAATGGCACATGCCGGGGCGCAGAGATCGGGATCTTCCATGAACGCCTCGCCCCCGGTGCGCCGGCCGCGCGTCGCCATCGTGCTGTTCAACCTCGGCGGGCCGGACCGGCCGGAGGCCGTGCGCCCCTTCCTCGAGAACCTGTTCACCGACCCGGCGATCCTGCGGGTGCCGGGCTTCATCCGCCCCTGGCTCGGCCGCTTCATCGCCGCCCGCCGCACCAGGGCGGCAAGCGAGAACTATGCCGTGCTCGGCGGCCGGTCCCCGCTGCTCGAGCTGACGGACCAGCAGGCCCGCGCGCTCGAGGCGGCGCTCGCCCCGACGCTCGACGCGAAGTGCTTCATCGCCATGCGCTACTGGCACCCCTTCGCCGACGAGGCGGCGGCGGCGGTGAAGGCCTTCGCCCCCGAGGAGATCCTGCTGCTCCCGCTCTATCCCCAGTTCAGCACCACCACCACCGGCTCCTCCCTGGCCGACTGGGAGCGCGCGGCGCGGCAGGCCGGGCTCGCGGCGCCCACCACCACCCTCTGCTGCTGGCATTCGGATGACGGCTTCGCCTCCGCCACGGCGGCGCTTGTGCGGTCGGCCTACGAGAAGGCGCGCGCCGGGCTGCCCGAGGGCGTGCCGCTGCGCGTGCTGTTCTCGGCCCATGGCCTGCCGGAATCCATCGTCCGGCGCGGGGATCCCTACCAGTGGCAGGTGGAGCGGAGCGTTGCGGCGGTGGTGGAGCGCCTCGGCATCCAGGGGCTGGATCATGCCGTCTGCTACCAGTCGCGCGTCACGCCGCAGAAGTGGATCGGGCCTTCCACGGAGGAGGAGATCGCGCGCGCCGGCCAGGAGGGGGTGGCCGTCCTCGTCTGCCCGATCGCCTTCGTCTCCGACCATTCCGAGACGCTCGTCGAACTCGACGTCGAATACCGCGAGGAGGCCGAGAAGGCCGGCGTGCCCGGCTATTTCCGCGTGCCGGCGCAGAACGCCGATCCGGGCTTCATCGCGGCCCTTGCCGCGCTCGTGCACAAGGCGCGCGGATCGGGGCGCAGCCTCTGCTCCTTCGCCGGGGCGCGGCAATGCCCGAAGCAGCACCGCGACTGCCCGCACGCGAAAGCGCGGGCCGCGGCGCGGCTCGCCCCCGCCCCGGCCGCCTGATGCGCCCCCCCGCCGCGGTGCTGTTCGACTGCGACGGCGTGCTCGCCGACAGCGAGCACCTGATCAACGCCATCCTCGCAGAGGATCTGGCCGCGCGCGGCTGGCGCATCAGCCCCGAACAGGCGCGCGAGACCTTCCTCGGCATGGCGGTGCCCGACATGCTGCCGGTGCTGGAGGCGCGCGTCGGCCCGCTCGGCCCCGGCTGGGTGGCCGAGATGGCCGAGCGCATCAGCCGCCGGATGGAGGCGGAGCTGCGGCCGATCCCCGGCGCGCTCTCGGCGCTGGCGGCGGTGCAGGCGGCCGGCATCCCGATGGCCTGCGCCTCCAACGCCGGCCGCGTCGAGCTGCTCTCCAAGATCAGGGCGCTCGGCCTGTGGCACCACTTCGAGGGGCGGCTGTTCAGCTGGCAGGACGTGCCGCGCCCGAAACCGCACCCCGACATCTACCTCGCCGCCGCCGCCGCCTGCGGCGCCCGCCCGGAAGACTGCGTGGTGGTGGAGGACAGCCTGCTCGGCGCCCGCGCCGGGATCGCCGCCGGCTGCCGCGTGCTCGGGCTGGCGCGCGAGACGGCGCCCTCGGTGCTCGCCGCCGTCGGGGCCGAGCCGTTCGACACCATGGCGGCGCTGCCCGCCCTGCTCGGGATCGCGGCCGATGGCGATTGAGGCCCTCGCCCCCCTCTACCCCTGGCTCAAGGCGCTGCATCTGCTCGGCGCCTTCGCCTGGATGGCCGGGCTGTTCTATCTGCCCAGGCTGTTCGTCTACCACGCGCAGGTGGAGCCCGGCTCCGGGCAGTCCGAGCTGTTCAAGGTGATGGAGCGGCGGCTGCTCCGCGCCATCATGAACCCGGCGATGGTCTGGACCTGGGGCTTCGGCCTGCTTCTCGTGCTGACGCCGGGCGTCGTGGACTGGCGGGCCGGCTGGTGGCACGGCAAGCTGCTCGGCATCCTGGTGCTGACGGCCATGCACATGCTGCTCGCGCGCGGCAGGCGCGAGTTCGAGTCGGACCTCCGCACCCGCAGCCACAGGTATTGGCGCGTGGTCAACGAGGTGCCCACCCTGGCGCTGATCCTGATCGTCGTGCTGGTGATCGCGAAGCCGTTCTGAGCCTGCCCGCAGGCCCTTGAATCCGCGCGGGCAGCGGGGCATATCTCGGGCGGCATCGGCAGCCGGGGCTCGCCCCGGCGCCGCTGTCGGCGCCGAAGCGCGGGGGATCCGCGCAGCGTCGCCCCCTCCTCCCCTCTCGCGCAGGCGTTCCCGGCGGCCGGCAATCCGGCCACAGGCTCCGAACCAGGGCAGCCCATCCGGGACGATCCCACCCCACGCCGCGCGCCGCCACGGAACCCCGCGGGCCATGCACCTCTCCGAACTCAAGGCCAAATCGCCCCCCGAACTCCTCGCCTTCGCCGAGGAGCTGCAGATCGAGAACGCGTCCTCGCTCCGCAAGCAGGACATGATGTTCGCCATCCTCAAGACGCTGGCCGAGAACGAGCAGGCGATCTACGGGGAAGGCACGCTCGAGATCCTGCCCGACGGCTTCGGCTACCTGCGCAGCCCGCAGTCCAACTTCCTTCCCGGGCCGGACGACATCTACGTCTCGCCCATGCAGATCCGCCGCTTCGGGCTGCGCACCGGGGATACGGTGGAGGGCCAGATCCGCGCGCCGAAGGACGGCGAGCGCTACTTCGCCCTGCTCAAGATCAACAAGGTCAACTTCGAGAGCCCGGAGGCGCTCAAGCACCGCATCAACTTCGACAACCTGACGCCGCTCTACCCCAACCGGCGGCTGAAGATGGAGAACCCGGACATCGAGAGCGTCGCCAAGGGCCCGCAGAAGGACCTGACGCACCGGGTGATCGACCTGATCGCGCCGATCGGCATGGGCCAGCGCGCCCTGATCGTCGCCCCCCCGCGCACCGGCAAGACGGTGATGCTGCAGAACATCGCGAAATCCATCACCGCCAACAACCCCGACGTCTTCCTCATGGTGCTGCTGATCGACGAGCGCCCCGAGGAGGTGACGGACATGGCCCGCACCGTGCGCGGCGAGGTGGTGGCCTCCACCTTCGACGAACCGGCCACCCGCCACGTGCAGGTGACGGAGATGGTGCTCGAGAAGGCCAAGCGCCTCGTCGAGCACAAGCGGGACGTGGTGATCCTGCTCGATTCGATCACCCGCCTCGGCCGCGCCTACAACAGCGTGGTGCCCTCCTCGGGCAAGGTGCTGACGGGCGGCGTGGACGCCAACGCCCTGCAGCGCCCGAAGCGCTTCTTCGGCGCCGCCCGCAACATCGAGGAGGGCGGCAGCCTCACCATCATCGCCACCGCCCTGATCGACACCGGCAGCCGCATGGACGAGGTGATCTTCGAGGAGTTCAAGGGCACCGGCAACTGCGAGATCGTGCTCGACCGCAAGCTCGCGGACAAGCGCACCTTCCCGGCCATCGACATCCTGAAATCCGGCACCCGGAAGGAGGAGCTGCTCGTGGACCGGCCGACGCTCTCGAAGATGTGGGTGCTGCGCCGCATCCTGAACCCGATGGGCACCCAGGACGCGATGGAGTTCCTGCTCGACAAGCTGAAATACAGCAAGACGAACCAGGACTTCTTCGACGCGATGAACACCTGATACCGGCGCGGGAAGGTGTCACCTTCGCGCCCCTCGGTCGGGCACCCATGGCGGCACGCCGCCATGGGTCCCGTTGCCGGGCGGCGGCCTTCCGGCCGCCTTGGCGTCGCGGCACAGGCCGCGAGCCGCACCCGCGGCCTCGGCCCTGCGGGCCGCAGGCTTCGGACTTCCTGCGCTCGGTGTCACAGCCGCTTCACCGCGAGCATCACCTCCGCATCCTCGGGGCTGCGCGCGAGCGCGTAGCCGAGCTTGCGGACGAAGCCCAGCATGGGCTGGTT
>JANWXJ010000170.1 GCA_025055335.1 Acetobacteraceae bacterium | reverse complement strand
CCGGCGCTGGCCGCGGCGCAGTCCGCGCCGGCGCAGCCCTCCGCCCCGCCTGCCGCCGCCGCCCCGCCGGCCGCCATCCCGCCGCCCCCGGCAGAGACCCGCCAGGTCACGCTCACGCTCCGCCAGCTCGGCCTCGGCGGGCCGATGCAGCTCCGCGGCACCTCGGACCTGCAGGGCGTCGTGTTCGGCGTGCGCGCCGACGAGGTGGTGACGGATGCGCGCCTCGTGCTGACCGGCGCCGCCTCCCCGGCGCTGATCCCGGCGCTGTCCCAGCTTCTCGTGACGCTGAACGACGAGTTCGTGGGCGTCGTGCAGCCCGACCGCTCGCGCCCGGCCTTCGGCCCCGTCGAGATGCCGCTCGACCCGGTGGTCTTCACCGAGGTGAACCGGCTGAACTTCCGCTTCTCCGGCCGCTACACGGAAGAGTGCAACGACCCGCTCTCGGGCCTGCTGTGGCTCACCGTCAGCGACCAATCCACGCTCCGCCTCACCCTCGCCCGGCTGCCGCTTCCCCCCGATCTCGCCCGGCTGCCGGAACCCTTCTTCGATCCGCGGGAGCTTCGCCAGCGCCTGACGCTGCCGGTGGTGCTGCCCCGCGCAGCGCCGCCCGAGGCGATCCGCGCCGCCGTCATCGCCAGTTCCTGGTTCGCCGTGCAGGCCGACTACCGCGGCGCCAGCTTCCCGGTGCTGCGCGACATCCCGCTTTCGGGCCATGCGCTCGTCGTCGTCGTCGGCCCCGAGGCTGCGGGGCTCGGCCTCGCCCCCTTCCAGGGGCCGACGCTGGCCGTTCTGCCGAACCCGAACGATCCCGCCAGCCAGATCCTCGTCGTCGGCGGACGCAACGCGGTCGAGGCAGAGACGGCGGCGACCGGGCTTGCCATCGGCAGCCCCGGGCTCGCCGGCCAGCGGGCCACCGTCACGGCGGCCGATCCGGCGCCGCGTCAGCCCTACGATGCGCCGCGGTGGCTCCGGCCCTACCGCCCGGTGCGCTTCGCCGAGCTGGTGGACCCGAGCCAGCTCCAGGCGGCTGGTTTCGCGCCGGGGCCGGTATCGGTGCCGATCCGCACCGCCCCCGACCTCTACCTGACGCCCGGCCGCACCTTGCCGGTCGATCTGCGTTTCCGCGCCCCGCCCGCCCCGGTTCTGGATCTCGCCGTGTCGCGGATGGATGTCTCGGTCTCCGACGTCTTCCTCCGCGCCGTTCCGCTCCGCCGGAGCGAGCCGTCCTGGCCGGTCGCGCTCGCCATGCGCTTCTTCGGCATTGCCCCTGCGCCGGTCGAGCAGACCTGGATCGGTCTGCCGCCCGTCCTCCTCTCGGGCCAGAACGAGCTGCAGTTCCGCTTCGACATGCGGCCGCTGAACCGAGGCGACTGCGTGGCCGTGCCGGCCGACGTGCGGGCGGCGATCGAGCCCGACAGCAGCATCGACATCTCGGGCGCGCACCGCTTCGCCCTGCTGCCGAATCTCGCGTTCTTCGCGTCCGTCGGCTTCCCGTTCACGCGCATGGCGGATTTGTCGGAAACCGCGCTCGTGCTGCCGGACGAGCCCGAGCCGGAGGAACTCTCGGTCGCGCTCGAGACGGTCGGGCGCATGGCGGCGGCGACCGGCCTGCCCGCCACCCGCATCGCGGTGCTGCGCGCCTCCGCCCTCGCCCGCGCCGAGGCGCGGGATCTGCTCGTGATCGGCACGCTCGGCCGCAACCCGGCGATCGCGCAGCTTCTGGCCGACGGGCCGGTGATGCTCGAGGGCAACCGCTTCGCCCTCGCGCTGCCGGACGCGCGGGGCCGGCTGCGCGAGTTCTTCCTCGGCGGCCCGAGCCGGAGCGAGCGCGACCGCGCGGCGGCTGCCCTCGCCGCGCCGCCCGAGGGCTTCGCGCTGCTCACCAGCCGCGAATCCCCCTTCGCCCGCGGCCGCGTCGTCGTGCTGCTGACGGCGCCGACCGCGGCCGGCCTGACCGCGATGGCCGAGGCGCTCGCCGATCCGGCGCGAAGCCCTGGGGTGCAGGGCGACATCACGGTGCTGTCGGGCGGCCGTCTGCAGAGCTTCCGCGCCGGCCCGATGTTCGAGCGCGGCACGCTGCCGTTCTGGCTCTGGCCGCGCTATTACCTCGGCGATCAGCCGCTCGCGCTGGTCGCGATGATGCTCGGTGCGGCGCTGCTCCTGTCCTGGCCGCTGTACCGGCTGCTCCGGAACCGCGCGGCGCGGCGGTTGCAGGAGGGCCAAGGATGACGCGCCGGCTCGGATGGGCGGCGGCGGTGGTGGCGGCGGCGCTCGCCGGCGGTCCGGCCGCGGCGCAGGCGCCGGCCAGCCCGGCCATCGCGGCGCTGCTCGCCCAGGGCGCCCACTGGGCGGGGCAGAACCGGCCGGACCTCGCTCTGTGCGCCTATGAGCGGGCGCTGGCGGCGGATCCGCAGAACCCCGAGGCGCTGGCCGGCGCCGCCCAGGCGGAAGCCGCTCTCGGCAACCGCGCCGCGGCCGAGCGCCTGCTGGGCCAGCTCCGCGCTCTCGTCCCGCCCGGGGATCCGCGCCTCGTCTCCGCAGAGCGCGGCATCCGCGTCGCCATCACCGACCGCGCCGCGCTGGCCGACGCGCGGCGCCTCGCCCAGGCCGGCCAGGCGGCGGCGGCCGTCGCCCGCTACCGCGAACTGTTCGGCGGCCGCACCCCGCCCGAGCAGTTCGCGGTCGAATACTACCTCACGCTCGGCGGCACGCCGGAAGGTTTCGCCGAGGCGCGGGAGGGTCTCGCCGCCTTCCTGCGCGCCCGGCCGAACGACACCCGGGCGGAGCTCGCACTCGCCCAGCTCCTAACCTTCCGCCCCGAGACGCGGGCCGAGGGGATCGCCCGGCTTCGCGCGCTGGTCGCCATCCCCTCCGTCTCGCGCGAGGCGATCGCCGCCTGGCGGCAGGCGCTGCTGTGGGCCGGGGCGTCGCCGGCGCAGATCCCGGCGCTCGAGGGCTTCCTGCAGCAGGTGCCGAACGACCCGCAGATCACCCGGCTGCTTGCCGAGGCGCGCGCCGTGCCGCCGCCGCCCGGCCCGGGGGACGAGGCGCGGATCGCCGCCTTCGCCGAGCTCGAGCGCAACCGGCTGCGCGAGGCGGCGGCGGGCTTCGAGGCGGCGATCGCCCGCAACCCGAACGATGCCGACGCGCTCGGCGGCCTCGGCGTGGTGCGGCTGCGCGAGGGCCGGGCGGCCGAGGCGCGGGCGCTGCTCGAACGTGCGATCGCCGCCGACCCGCGCTCGGCCGAGCGCTGGCGGGAGGCGCTGGAGGGCGCCTCCTACGTCGCGGAGCTCGCGGACGCCCGCGCCCAGATGCAGCGCAACGAGCTGGACCGCGCCGAGACGACGTTGCGGCGCGCGGTGGCGCGCGAGGTGCCCGACCGCGCGGATGCCGAGGCCATGCTCGGCGACCTGCTTCTCCGCCGCGGCGACCCTGTGGCGGCCGAGCAGCGCTACCGGGCCGCCCTCGCCCGCCGGCCGGATTTCGGCACGGCTCTCGCCGGGCTCGAGCGCGCGCTGCGCGCCCAGGGGCGGACCGCCGAGGCGGCCGAGATCGCGAGGCGCCTGCCCGGCCCGCCGGGGTCGCCGGGCGCC